>PEAF01000113.1 GCA_002753465.1 Candidatus Omnitrophota bacterium | reverse complement strand
GGATGATCCAGGGGGATCAGGCCTTTGTTGGTCGTTCGGGGGGACGGCGCGGTTGAATATTCCAGGAATCTTTTCAAAAGAAGTTCGACGCCAAAGTTGTTGGCCGCACTGCCGAAGAATACAGGCGTCGTTTTGCCCGCCAGGACAGCGTTAATGTCAAAGCCGTCCTGAGCGATATCGAGCATTTCAAGTTCTTCAACGACCGTGTCGTAAATGTCATCATGCAGGATGCTTTTGACAAAAGGCTCGGCAAGATCGTGCACTGTGACGGGGGCTTTGTAGGCGCCGGCCGTGACGCGTTCGAAAAGATGCACCTGATGGCTCAGGCGGTCAAAGATGCCTTTAAAGTCCGGGCCATTGCCCAGCGGCCAATTGACCGGGAAGGCGTGGATGTTAAGGACTTTCTCGAGCTGGTCGATAAGTTCCAGAGGTGACATGGACGGCCGGTCGAGTTTATTCATGAATGTGAAGATCGGGATGCCGCGCTTACGGCAGATCTCGAACAGTTTGCGCGTCTGGCCTTCAATACCTTTACCGGCATCGATCACCATGATGACAGCATCGACCGCCATAAGAACGCGGTATGTGTCTTCCGAGAAATCTTTATGGCCTGGTGTGTCCAGCAGGTTCAGGCGGAAATTTTCGTAATCGAACTGAAGCACGGTCGAAGAGATGGAGATCCCGCGTTTCTTCTCGAGTTCCATCCAGTCAGAGGCTGTATCGCGCTGTTTCTTTTTGGAGGTGACCGATCCGGCCAGGTCCAGGGCGCCGCCGTAAAGTAAGAGTTTTTCGGTGAGCGTTGTTTTGCCGGCGTCAGGATGCGAGATGATCGCAAAGGTCCTGCGGCGTGAAGCTTCCTGTTTTATTTGTTCGCTGGGGCTCAATGACATGTCTTTGGGTCTTCAGGGTGATTAAAATATGGAAGAAACTATATATTAGGAAGACGATATGTCAAGAGATCGCTTGGTTGGCGCGCTAAAACTTGTGGGCAAGGCGGGTGGTCTGAAGTATAATTTATTTACGTGAAGCATTCCTGGTTTAAGCAAGATCTTAAGGAGTAAGGATATGAAAATATTGATGGCGGTGCTGATATTGATGGCAGGGTTGGTCCCTGTCTGTATTGCGATGCCCGATGAAGGGTATGTTGCTGATAAGCCCGCGACGGACACGGCGATGGCGGCCATAAAAGGATCGATAACAGCACTTAAGCCTTCCGATGAGACCAGGCATATCAGGGCTGAGGTCACGGTTGCGGCGGATAATGGGGATTCCATGAATTTTCTTGTCGCGGATAAGGCGATGATACAGGCCAAGGATGGCAGTGTGGTCCCTTTTTCCGAGATCAAGGTCGGTGCCCTGGTTTCTTTGGAATATGTCATCTATCGTTATTCAGGCAGGAAGAATCGTGTTTTTGAGGCTCAACGCATAAGCGTTCAACCATAAAAGAATTCGAGTTTAAAGCTTTATATTTATTGCACGCGTATTTTCATATGTTAAACTTTCATTTATGATAAATCAAAGACGGCATTCCAGAGTAAGTGTGCGGACTAGCGGGGCATTTACTATCGCAAAGACGTTGTTGATACATGGCGCTGCGGTTAAAGATATTTCAGAATCCGGGGTATGTATCCAGTTAAAGCAGTGCCTGTCCATTGGCGCTGTCGTGACGCTTCAGCTCCGCTTAGGCGATGCAAAGAATTTATTTCAAGAAGCGGCGAGGGTCGTTTGGACCGTACCCAAGCGCGATCATAAATTTCCACATGAGGCAGGATTAATGTTTACCGGGATGCATCCCGATGATTTTAATTTACTGCGCGAATTCATTCTTCATAACACGCAACCCGGCGCGAAAAATGTTCATTGGGTCAGTTGAAGCCCATGGTTGCCGCCAACGCACAGGAGTTCTATGTCTACGATAAAATTCAAGGTCAATAAAGAGAAATGTACGCTTTGCGGCAAGTGCGCGGCAGACTGCCCGGCGAATATCATTGCTATGACGGACAATGGGCCGGCCATTGCCCAAGACCAGGAAAAGTTCTGCTATAAGTGTGAGCATTGCCTGGCGATATGCCCGACGGCGGCGGTGTCCATCCTGGGACTTGATCCTTTAAACAGCATGCCGGTTCTCGGGGCATTGCCGAGTGCGATGCAGATGGAGGCGCTGATCAAGGGGCGCCGATCCGTGCGCCGTTACAGGGATGAAGACCTTGACCCGGAGACCGTTCAGCTGCTTTTGGATGTCGCGTGGCACGCGCCGACGGGCAAGAATGACCGCCAGGTGCGTTTGACGGTGATCGACAAAAAAGAGACCCTCGCTAAGTTCCGTCTTCAAGCGCTTGCCGGCATTGACCGTTTGGCGGCGGCCGGTAAATTGCCGCCGGGCATGGAGAAATTCGCTGATTTCCCCAAACTTTGGGCCACCAAGAAGGTGGATATTCTTTTTCGTGGCGCTCCGCATCTCTTGGTAACGTCCGCGCCCAAGACCAGTCCGTGTCCGACGGCAGATTGTTTTATTGCCATGTCTTATTTTGAACTTTTTGCCCAAACGCAGGGCGTCGGGACGGTATGGGACGGGCTTTTAAAATGGACCATGGATATGCTGCCGGAATTGCAAAAGACGCTGGGTATCCCTGAGGATCATCAGATCGGGTATGCCATGGTTTTCGGAAAACCGGCTGTCAGGTATGTCCGTACGGTCCAGCATAAGCCTGCATCTATCGTCAGAGTTTCGCTGTAATGGCGGGGGCATCTTTCCCGTCTTTGGGATTGTCTAAAGATCTGCTGCAAGCTGTCAGGTATGCCGGTTATCAAGAACCTACCGCCATTCAGGCGCGCACCATTCCGCTTATTCTCGAAGGAAAAGATATTATTGCCGAAGCCAAGACGGGCACAGGCAAGACGGCAGGCTTTGTTCTGCCTGTTTTACAGCTGTTGCAGGGTGGTGAGCAGCAAGCGCGCCGGACCATTAAGGCGCTTGTCCTGGTGCCTACGCGTGAGTTGGCCATGCAGGTTAACAGTGCGATCAAGGATTATGGCCGGAACCTGACGAAACCGCTGCGCAGCGCCTTGATCATCGGCGGATTGAATATTGATGTGCAGTTAAGAAGTCTTATCCATGGCGCGGATATCGTTGTTGCCACGCCGGGCAGGTGGCTGGATGTGACGCGGCGTCAAAAAGTCGATACGGGCCATCTTAAATTCCTCATCATCGATGAAGCGGACAAGATGTTTGATCTTGGCTTTGCTGAAGAATTGGATGCCGTACTGAAACTATTGCCGATCAAGCGGCAGAATTTATTATTCTCAGCCACCATTGACGACAAGGTCCGGGCTTTGGCTGGTAAATTCATGCCCGAGGCTGTTCATATCAGGATCGAGGACGCCGTGGCAACCGTCGAGCAGATCCATCAAAGAGTCATTGAGGTCAATCGCACCAACCGGGGCCCATTGCTGCGTCATTTGATCGCCACCGAGAAGTGGGAGCATGTGCTTGTTTTTGTGGCCAGTGTCAGGGATGCCGACACCATGGTGGTGAAACTTAATAAAGCGGATATCAAGGCAGAGCCTTTTCATGGCGGCTTGACACAGGCCCAGCGTGAGCGTGTTTTAGCAGGGTTTAAGAACAAAGAGATCAATGTGCTGGTCGCAACTGACCTGGCGGCACGCGGCATCAACATCAATAAATTGCCGTATGTGGTCAATTATGATCTGCCGCGTTCACCTGAGGATTATATCCACCGCATCGGTCGCACCGCGCGCGCCGGTGAGTCTGGCACAGCGGTTACTTTTATAGGGCACGAAGATCAGGCCCATTTTTATTTGATCGAGAAACGTGCCCGTGTGCGTTTACCTAGAGAATCCGTTCCAGGTTTTGAATTGACCGGGGATCCATTGCCCGTTATAAAAGGTCAGGCGCCTGTTAAGGGTAAGCGTATGAGCAAAAAGGATAAAGCGCGTGCGGCCGTGAAGCGGGGGGAAGGTTAGCATCACGGGGGCTGGCGTTTGCTCTGAGGGATATTTATAGAAGTAGCCCGTCGGTATAAATCGGCGGGCTTTTTTCATGCACCGGAAGGGAACTTAATTTAGATCCTTGCTGTCTAATGTAGTGATGATAAAGTAATGCTACGGAGGATTTAATGAAAACGTTCATTCTTGTTCTGTGTTGTTTTTTCCTTAATGTAGTTTTTGCTTCAGCCGAGACCCTCAGTTGGGATGCGTGTGTTATGGAAGCGCGGAAAAATCATCCTGATCTCATCTCAGCGCGCGAGAAGCTGAATGCGGCTAAGGCGGATAAGGCCCTTACGCGCAGTGGAACGCTGCCGCAGTTGACCGCGAATGCCGGGGCAGATACGGGTAAGACGCAGGGAAAGGTCAGGAGTGAGGCCTATTCTTACGGCGTCAGCGGACGGCAGCTTTTGTTCGATGGATTCAAGATCTCCAATGATCTCGCCGCCGCACAGGAAAAGATCAAAACCGCTTCCTTTAACTATCAAGTTGTTTCCTCTAATGTCCAGCTGGGCCTGTGC
>PEAF01000112.1 GCA_002753465.1 Candidatus Omnitrophota bacterium | reverse complement strand
TTCTTTGGCCTCGGCCAGCACTTCACTGTTGATATCCGACGCCACTAAATGGACCTTCCAGCCGGGACGCCCTTTAAAGAATTCCTTACACGTGATCGCGATCGAATATGGCTCTTCACCGGAAGAGCTCGCCCCCGACCAGATACGCGCCTGAAACCCCTGCCGCGCCCCGTTCGCCACGATCTCCGGCAGAATATGTTCATACAGGTAATTGAACTGTTTCGAATGCCTGAAAAAATACGTTTCATTGGTCGTCAGGGCATTGATGAAAATTTCCATCTCAGACCCGCTGTCACGCTCAACCAAAGGGATGTAATCCGTAAACCGCGTCATCTTCAGCTCTTCAAGGCGCTTACGCAGACGCGTCATGACCAGAGGTTTCTTGGTCGGCTTAAGATGCACGCCCGTACGGCGGTACATCAGCTCCTGGATCACATCGAATTCTTTATCTGTTATTTCTAACAAAACCGAACCCTCATATACGTTAATTTCTTATCCGATCCTCAATGTCTCTTCGCCCTTGTCATGCCTGCCCGTATCAAACTTCTTGACCGGCTTGGGCGCTGGCTTCCTGCCCAGATCCTTTTTAACCGCAGCCACCTTCGGCGTATAATGCGCGACCGGAGCGGATGCCGCCGCACCCTCAATTACTTTGAACTGAGCCACTAAATTCCGCAAAGCTTCCGCCTGAGACGACATCTCCTCAGCGGACGCCGCCAGCTCTTCAGATGAAGAAGCGTTGGATTCAGTGATCGACGTATTCTCTTCCATGGCCGCCGCCTGTTCCTGCGTAGCGTTAGCGACATGCTGCAACTGATCCGCGATCTGCTTGATACTATCAATGATACCCTTAACCGTATTTCCGGCTTCTCTGGAAATATCCACGCCGGTCGTTACCTGCTTGAGGTTTTCCTTAATAAGATTCTGGATCTCCTTGGCAGATGACGCGCTGCGTTCCGCTAACTGACGTACTTCATCAGCCACAACCGCAAAACCCTTACCATGCTCACCGGCACGCGCCGCTTCAATGGCCGCGTTCAGAGCCAACAAATTGGTCTGGTCCGCGATATCCGTAATAAGATCGACCGCCTCCGCCATTTGCTTGGAACCTTTTTCAATGCCCGTGATAGCCTCGACGTTGCTGTCCATGGCCTGTCCGGCTTTCTTGGCCTCGACCGACATCTTCTGTGCGATCTGATTGGCGTTCTTCACATTCTCTGAATTTGACTGAACAGACGACGAAAGCTCTTCGAACGACGCGGACTGCTGCTGCGCGCCATCAGCGATCTGTTGTGAACTGGAAGAAACTTCTTCAGTTGCCGCCATAAGCTGTTCAGCGGAAGATTTGATCTGGCCGATCATATCCGAAATGCTATTAGAGAAAATATCCATCGCGCGTGATAAAGAACCCAGTTCATCAGCACGTGTTTCGTTCAAACGCTCCGTCAAGTCTTTATCCGCCATAGCTTTCATAACGTTCACACCATGCGCCATGGGCCTCGTGATCGATGTTGTAAGCACCATGCCAAGAACAATGGCCAGAATAAATCCGATCAGCGTAACAACGAGCATCATCATATTGGCACTGGCCTGTACCTTATCCGCATCCTTGCCCATCTCTTCGCCGCCAGCCATATTGATCTTCAGGATCTGCTGTAACAGTTTATCCGTCTCACGCGCCAGATCATCTCCTTGGCCCATTGCTTTTTCATACATCTTCTGGAAAAACTCCGCACGCTTAGGGTCATCTTTCGCAAGTCCACCAGCCTGTTTCGCCAGATCCATGATCTCGCTGTTCACATCCTTATACTCAACCAGCTTCTTTTTGAACTCCTGATAGAGGGCATCTTCTTCTTTCGTTCGCGCCGCAGGATCATACGTATCAATGCCGTCCTTAAGCTGAGCCCTGTCAATTGCTATCGACGCCAAAGCTTCTTCAATATTCGTTTTGTCCATTTCAGCGTTAATGATCGTACGGATCTCGGCTTTCACGGCCTGTATGGCTGACATCGCCTTAGCAAGTCCTTCCAAAGACGGCACCGTCACGGAACCATACTCATCCGTCTTTTTCATCAGTTCAGCAATGCCATAAACGCCTGCCCCGCCGATGATCGCTGCAATAATGGCCACCAATACAAATCCGCCGATCAACTTCACGCCCAATTTGATATTATCCAACATATTCCCCCCATTTATTTTCTATTATAAAATGTATTACAATTTCCTTGCCTACGGGTACACCATGGCGTACCCGTACACGTTATCCCATACGCAATGTTTCTTCGCCCTTATCACCCTTCGCATCAAACTTCTTAACTAACTTAGACACTGGCTTCTTTCCCATATCCTTTTTAACTGCTGCCGCCTTCGGTGCATGATGCACGGCCATTACGGGCACCTGCGCACCTTCAATAACCTTGAACTGCGCCACCAGATTGCGCAGCGCTTCGGCCTGTGACGACATTTCTTCCGCCGAAGCCGCTAATTCTTCAGATGCGGAAGCATTGGATTCTGTAATCGAGGTATTCTGCTCCATGGCCGCGGATTGTTCCTGCGTGGCATTGGCCACTTCCTGCAGCTGGTCCGCAATCTTTTTAATATCATTGATAATGCCATTGACCGTTTTGCCCGCTTCTTTCGATATCATTACGCCCGTGGTCACCTGTTGGAGATTCTGCTTGATAAGATTGCGTATCTCTTTGGCAGAGGCTGCACTGCGCTCCGCCAGCTGCCTGACCTCATCGGCCACAACGGCAAAACCCTTGCCATGCTCGCCCGCCCGTGCTGCTTCAATGGCCGCGTTCAAGGCCAGCAAATTGGTCTGGTCCGCAATATCCGTAATAAGATCGACGGCTTCGGCCATTTGCTTGGAACTTTTTTCCATACCGCTGATGGCTTCCACATTATTACCCATAGCAATGCCAGCTTTTTTCGCCTCAACCGACATATTCTGCGCGATCTGATTGGCACTCTTGACGTTCTCGGCATTAGACTGAACGGAGGAGGAAAGTTCTTCAAAAGATGCTGACTGCTGCTGCGCGCCATCAGCGATCTGCTGAGAACTTGTTGAAACCTCGCGCGTCGCGGCCATCAACTGCTCCGCCGATAACTTGATCTGGCCGATCATGCTGGAAATACTCACCGCAAAGTTATCCATCGCACGTGACAAAGAACCCAACTCATCTTTACGTGTTTCATGCAAACGCTCGGTCAGGTCCTTGCCCGCCATAGCCTTCATGACGCTTACCCCATGCGCCATCGGCTTGGCGATAGAACCTGTCAGAATAAGACCCAACAGCACGGCCATGATAAAACCGATCAGCGTCACGATAATAATGATCATCTTGGCTGTTGCCTGAACTTGATCCGACTCCTGAATACTGTCAGCAGATGCTTTGACCGCCGAAGCCGCCAATGCTTCTACGGTTTTCAAACACTCTTCACTGACCCTCGCTACCTCGTTAAACGCCACTTCATTCAAATGCTCAAACAATTTAATGCGCTTAAGGTCCTCATGGGGCATTTTTGAACCTTGAGTCGCGCCATCGATCAACTGATTGTTAATCTCTCTCCACGCAACAACCTCTTTTTTGAAGTCTTCATATAATTTCTTTTCTTGAGGGGCCGTGATCAATTTTTCAAGTTGTTCCATGGACGCCTTGTAACGCGCCCTACTGGCCGCAATATCCTCCAAAGCCGCTGCAAAAGTTGCCTTGGACACATCAGAATTGATCACTGTACGTACATCGATCTTGATCTTTTCCAGAGCCACAACGATCGAATACGCATGCTCAACAACGGGCAGATTTTCGCCGCCGATCTTATCGGTCTTACTCATAAGCCGATCCAGGCCCATTATGCCTGCAACGCCGATAACCGCCGCCAAAACAGCCACCACGAGAAAGCCGCCGATAAGTTTGACGCCTAATTTCACATTGCCAAGCATGTGCCGTCTCCCTATTTATTACTCAAATATTTTTTGAGCGCCAATTTATGCCCGCTATCCATCGCGGCAAAGGCCACGCCGATATCAAATTGCCCCTTACCCACGTCCTCAACGCGCACCACTTTCCCGATGACAACCAGAGGATGCCGGCCGGACGGTTCATCACCTTTATAAAATGACGGCTTGTATTTTTCCCAGCCCGGGATATCCAGTTCCAGTTTTAACAAGGCTCCGATCTCGAAAAGCTGGTCAGACCCGAACAAAATGCCGCCCGCGCTTAAGCTTTTCGTGAAAACATGCATCCTTTTAGTGATCATATGTGTCGCACCGCCAAAGCCTGTCAGGTCAAGGGGCTCGCACACCACCAGATCTTCCTCAGGAATACGGACAAATTTTCTTTTTTCAAAACCTGTGTCTTTTGCCATGACGGTCTCCATTTCCCCCTACCCTACCCCCTCCCCACGCTTGCGCGGGGGAGGGGAATCGGATCAGGCTCACTTTTAAAGAAACAACATCAACCCCTAATGACGCCCTCCCCCTTGTGGGGAGGGAATGGGAGGGGGATGATCACAAGACTTTGGAATCC
>PEAF01000029.1 GCA_002753465.1 Candidatus Omnitrophota bacterium | reverse complement strand
AGAAGCCATTTTCAGTGTTAGCGGTAAAGGCGCGTCACGCCGATTGAAGTGGGAAAGCGGCACGCATCGCGTTCAACGCGTTCCTGAAACCGAGGCCTCTGGCCGTATTCATACGTCAGCGGCCACCGTTGCTGTTCTTTTTGAGCCAGAAGAAGTTGACCTGGTCATCGATCAGAAAGACCTCAAGATCGATGTTTACCGGTCTTCAGGACCGGGGGGTCAAAGTGTTAATACTTGCGACTCTGCTATCCGTATCACACACTTTCCGACAGGCATGGTCGTTGTTTGCCAGGATGAACGCTCACAGCTTAAGAACCGGATCAAGGCCATGCGCGTACTGCGCGCCCGCTTGCTGGAACATATGAACGAAGAGCGGGCCAAGAAAGAAGCGGCTACCCGTAAAGGCCAGGTCGGTAGTGGCGACCGCAGTGAAAAGATACGTACTTATAATTTCCCTGACCATCGTGTGACCGATCACCGCATTGGTTTTACCACCCATCAACTTCCGGCGGTCATGGAAGGCGATCTTGATCCTCTTTTTGATGCCTTGCTCAAGGCCGAAGAAGACGCCCGCGACCTGAAGTGATCCTTCCTAAGAAAACGTTTCCTGCATAACAGCTATCCTGCCTTGTTTTAGTCTTTTTATTATTTAATACTTATAAAGGTGGATTTGATCAGATATTCATTTTTAGAGGTGTTATGCGTAAGGTTATCGCGTTTATAACTTTGGCTGTATTTCTCGCGAATACTTTCGTGCCGCCATCCTATGCACAGACACTCTTATCCAAGCCAGGCGAGATGGTTGTCCTAAGCCCATCGTTTCATCCTGCCATGCTTAGCGGCGTCAAGGTTTACGCCGACAATCCGTTGCGTTTTGATTTCATTCTTGATAAGGGGGATGAAGGGCGTGATGGGGATGCTGGGCGGCTTATTAAATATTTTCTTGCCGCTTTGACGGTCCCTGAAAAAGACCTATGGGTGAATCTTTCCCCTTATGAGAAAGACCGTATTGTGCCTGAGGCGTTTGGCCGCACCGAGATGGGGCGTGACCTTTTGGCGCAGGACTATTTCTTGAAGCAACTCACGGCAAGCCTTATGTACCCTGAAGGGGATCTGGGCCGGAAATTCTGGTCGGAAGTTTATAAGCTGGCTCAGGCCAAGTTTGGCACCACGGATATTCCTGTCGATACATTCAATAAGGTTTGGATCATGCCGGCCAAGGCGGTTGTGTTTGAAAAGAAGGATGCGGTTTATGTTGTGGGATCAAGATTGAAGGTGATGCTGGAATCGGATTATCTAGCGATGGATAAAAATGGGCTGGTCCGTACAAGTGAGGGGTCGCATGTAGGGGATGGCCCCCATGCCATCCCGAATCTTGCGGGCATTGATACGCATGAATTATCCAAAGAATTGATCCGCCAGATCATCCTTCCAGCCTTGGAAAAAGAAGTTAATGAAGGCAAGAATTTTGCCCAACTCCGACAGGTTTATAATTCGTTGATCTTAGCTGTATGGTATAAGCGCAAGATTCAGGAAAGCCTTTTGGGTAAGGTCTATGTTGATCAGAAGAAAGTCACAGGGGTCAACATTCCCGATCCTCAAGAGGCAGGAAAGATCTGGGCGCAATATGTTGAGGCATTTAACAAGGGTGCGTATAACTTCATTAAAGATGAGAAAGACCCTGTATCCGGTGATGATATTGCACGTAGATATTTCTCCGGAGGTGTCGGGTTTGAGAATTTAAATATCGATCATGCCGCATCATTGCCGAAAGTTAGCGGGACGGATCTATTTGTTGTAACGGCCGACATGTCGATGGCCGATGTTCAAGATAAGATCCTGCCGCTGAGTTTTAAAGAAGAGGTCGCGGCTTTGCCGTTCGCTACAGATCAGGCGCAGGGACAGGCTCTTCCAATGTATCTTGATGCGGCAACGGAGCAATATCTTCGTGCTAATTATACGCACATCGATTTTCTGGCAGCACGGAAGTATTTTAATAAGCCTGATTGGGAGGCGCGTATTGGCGGTTTGATCAAGGCCGGGATATTGAGCCAGGATCAATTTAATGCCATGGTGCGGGAGCGGCCTGAGATCCTTAAGGCTATTTTTTCATATGATCTGAAGGATCTGAGCTCATTTATCCTTCAGGCGGATGGGCGTGTGGACAATATTGTTCAACGCATGATCGAGCGGACAGAAGATAAGAAGATCCGGTTTTTATCCTGGAATGTGGCATCAAAAAGATTCATTGAAGGGTTTGTCAGGGCATTTGGTGTCCCGCTAGACAAAAGAGTCGTTTATGACCTTTCCGGCGGTGAACTGGGGGATGACGAGCCGCTTTCAGATTCGCTTCTCCGTCCGAATGTGGCGGGATATGACCATTACCTTTATAAGAATATGAACGAGAAGTATAAGCAACGTCTCTATATCGATACAGATATAGATTGGCAGATCCTGTTCAAATATTATCTGGATGAAGCAACTCTTTCGTCGGAAAAGATTGCTGAGTATCGTCAAAAAATGAAGATCGCGGAGGGTCGCCCCATTGTTGTTTGCTCGGTGCTTTATTCAGCGCGTGAAATGAAGAAACTTATCGATCTGATCAAGTCATATCCTCAGGAAAAACGGCCATTATTCGTGGTCGGTCTGAGGCATGAGGGGGTTGTTGCCCAATGGGGCCGGCAGCTTGCACAGGCGAAGTTGGCCTATCTGGTAAGACGGCAGAAAGATAAGTTCAATGATCAAGGCAGTGGTTTCAGCGGGTTAGCTGATGGTGAACCGATGGGGACGACCGATGTTGTTCTACTCAGTGCCCAGGGAGAGTTATTGTCATTTTATGCCATGGCCAAAGCGGCTATCTTAGGGAACGGCAGAAATTATATGGAACCCGTCAGTCAGAAAGTGCCGGCCATTTTGCTGGATTGGGATACAAAATACAACGGTTCTTCGCAGGATGAAGTGAATCACAGCATGAAGCTGTTCCTTAACCGCCACGGTGCTGTTGTAAACGAAGACAAGGATCTGCTCAGCCGGCTCGATCTTATGTTGAATGATAGTCATCAGCGTGCCGTTATTTTGGAAAGAATGCAGGAAGCCAGGGATGTCTTTCTGAAGGCCTATTTACCGGCAGATAAGCTTATGGCGGCACTCAAGCTTTTTAAAGAAAAACCCGAAATGGGCGCAAGGGCAATAGATGCGGCTCAGATGGTTGTTTTACCGCGATATATTGAAGAAAAAACCCGGGAATATCTGAAGGCGAATTACGCGGCGAGTGATCTCAGGGAGTATGAAGAATATTTTCGTAAATCGGCCTGGGAGAAGCGTGTGGGTGCTTTGATCAAGAATGGTTTCATGAACACAGAACAATTCAACAGCATGGTTCGTGAAAGACCGCAGCTTCTTAAATATATTTTTGCCATGAAGGCATATGAATTTGATGCCTTTATTAAGCTTGGGCAGGGGGACCTTCACAAGGTTGTTCAGAGTGTGATGGCCTCGACGGATGATCAGATGATCCATTTTTCATCGGGCAGTATTGCCGATAAGAGGTTCATTGAAGGATTTGTTAAAGCATTCAATGTTCCAGATGAAAAGGTCATGATCCATGATGTTTCTGACGGTGAAGTGACATACCCTTCGTTCAAGACGGATAGTGTTGAGGCGTATGGTCATCGTGAAAAGAGAGTTTTGTACGCCGCGCGGGCAAAGGTTTCAACGACCAAATTGTATGTCGACATTGATACGGACTGGCAGGTACTGTTTAAATACTATGTGAATAAAATGATCCTTTCGCCGGTGCAGGTAAATGACTACCGTCAGAAAATGAAGGTGGCGGCAGATCGGCCTATCGTGGTCAGTTCTATTTTTGATTCGCGCCGTGAAATGGAAAAACTCATTGGTTTTATTGATGGGATACCTAAGGGCAAGCGACCTTTATTCATTGTCGGGTTGAGGCGGACTGTGACAGCGATCGACTGGATCAATCATTTAAAGAAGACGGGCTTGACATATGTGATGCGCGGGCAGAGCGATATGCACCTAGATGCACTCACTGGATTTACTGGAGCTATTCAGGGTCGGCCCATGGGTAATGTTGATGTCGTTCTTTTGACATCACAGGGCGAACTGATGACATTTTACGCCATGGCCAATGCGGTTATTTTAGGCAATGACCGTAATTATATGGAGCCAGTCAGCCAGATGACGACGTCAATTCTCTTGGATAAAAGTACAAGCACTTTTCTGGATCCTGCAGATGATGTGAACTTTTATATGGAAAAATTTCTCGTCCGCCATGGGGCGATGTTGCGCGAGGACGGGGATTTAGGGAAAAGACTGAGCAGTGTCCTGGGGGATGTACAAGAGCGTTGGCATCTGCAGGAGAATATGCAAAAGACACTGGCTATTTATGAAAGTACATATCTTGAAGCCGACAAGTTCATGGCAGCGGTTAAGGTTTTTCAGGCAGGCAGAGCCATGGATAAGGCGCAAAAATTTGGCGGCAGCATTGCCGAAGATGAGCTTTCGCCTGAACTGGGTATCATTGCCCGCAATATGAGGACAACCCGGAAGCTGTCATGGGAAGGTTTATGGCAATATCCTGACGGGACGATCGAGGCCACTGAAGGTGATAAAGTTGTATGGGCTGCGATCAAGAGCAATGAGAAGTTGGCACAAGAATATAAAAGCAATTATGTGGAGGTTTTCCGTGTTCATTGGTCGACGGACAACTGGTATCAGATCAAATTGGGGAATGTCCGGATCGATGATGATCACGGGTATGACCCCAGCGGATTAGATTGGTTTGTTGATCAAAATGATGTTTTAAATTTAAACAACTTATATTTTAAAGATAGGTTCCAAGGTGAGAAGATCGGTGCAGGGCTTTTTAACTGGTTGTCACAGTATGCGGCCAGAAAGGGTATCAAGACGTATCGGAATTCGAATACCTTTAATCCGGTGGCGCTGTATTTGATCCTGAAAACATGGGGGTCTTCTGACGCTCATTTTTCAGTCGGCGGTAAAGCGTCGGACAAGAACGGATTGCTCGCCGCTGTTGGTCGATTGGATGTGGTCGATCGTAACGATAAGCCTTATGCGGCCATCAACATTACACTTGACGGGCAGGGGCGTCATCAGCTGATGTTCAATGATAAGGTTGCGGTGTATCAGCAAGGGCTGTCTTCTGATAAAGAGCGTGTATATTCAGTGGTGGGGATGGATGGGCGGAATATCATGATCAAAGTCGTTGATCAGATCATCGTAAGGGTGTTTGACGCAGACAACGTTGAATATAAAGTGGTTTATTCAAAAGGCGTTGTGGTTAATGCTCAATTGAAGCCTTTGGAGCCGGTTGATAAAGCGCTGACGGAGGGGGAGTTTCTGTCGGATAAGGCTATGCAAGCTCCGGGTGGTATTGACCTTAACCCAGCGGCGATGGGTCTTGATATAAAGAGTTCATCAGGGGCCGGGATATCATTCAATATCGACCCAGGGTTGCTGGAGAAATTAAAACTTGCAGACGGGTTCGTACCGGTTATCATTAATGTTCAGCCACTGATCAATTTGAATAAATTTTTGGGTGTTAATTAGGGATAACGATGACCGAAGATGAGCTTTTCCTTACCGCGATCTTAAATTGCAGTAGATCCGCACTTTATGTAAACCCTCAGGTATTGAGCGCAGATCAGCAAAAGCGTCTTGATAAGATGCGTAATCAACGACGTTTGGGCGAGCCCGTGCAGTATATTACAGGTTTTACAGAATTTTTTGGTCACCGTTTTGAGGTAGGCCCAGGGGTTCTTATCCCTCGTCCAGAAACCGAGGTCTTAGCCGATGTGCTGATCCGTGCACTGAAGGCGCAGGACAGGAAGGCCTACTTTATCCTGGACATTGGAACTGGTTCCGGATGCCTGGCTGTAACGCTGGTGAAGGAGCTTCCTAATTGCAGGGCTGTTGCGCTGGATGTATCTTCCGATGCGCTGAATTACGCCAGGCGTAATGCCGAGATCAATGGTGTGATGGAGCGTATTGAGTTTGTCGAGCGGGATGTGTTTTGGTTCATGGATGAGACGTTGCACCGGTTTGACGCTGTTGTTTCCAATCCGCCCTATATTCCAACATGTTCGATGCATCATCTGCCGATCGATGTGAAACATGAGCCTGAATTGGCGCTTGAAGGCGGGGCAGACGGGTTGCATTTCTACAGGTACATTGCCCCTGCATCACGTAAAGTGCTTAAGTCAGGCGGGGTTTTAGCCGTCGAGCATGGCGACGGGCAATCAAAAGAGTTGCAAAACCTCTTTGCCATTACCGCCGGCTGGGATAAAATACAATCCTTTAAGGATAATGCCGGCCGTAGCCGCATTGTTATGGCTCAAAAATCTAACTCTTAAATGGTATAAATACACATGGATAAGATCATCATTGAAGGCGGCAAGCCTTTAAAGGGCGAAGTCAAGATCAGCGGTTCCAAGAATGCTACGCTGCCTGTATTGGCGGCGACACTTCTTACTGACGAGACCATCATTCTGCGCAATGTACCGAAACTCGTTGACACTAACACCATGATCAAGCTTTTGAAGGCATTGGGTAAGGATATTGAGTGGGATAAGGATAAGCTTATCATCATGTCCAGCGGCAAGATCAGCCCTGTGGCGGATTACAAGATGGTTTCGACGATGCGAGGTTCTATTTGCGTCCTCGGCCCCTTGCTGACAAAACTTGGCGAGGCTAAAGTGTCCCTTCCGGGTGGATGTGTTATCGGCGTGCGTCCGGTAGATCTGCATATTAAAGGCATTGAGGCGTTGGGAGCTAAGGTTGATATCGAAGCGGGCTATATTTCAGCCAAGGCTAAACGCCTTAAGGGTGCCCGTGTTTATTTAGGCGGCGCATCAGGCCCGTCAGTATTAGGAACAGCCAATATTATGATGGCGGCAACCCTGGCGGATGGCGAGACCATCATTGAATGTGCGGCGTGTGAGCCTGAGATCGAGGATCTGGCCAATTTCCTTAATGAGATGGGGGCGCGCATCAAAGGCCAGGGCGGGCCGCGCATCGTCATCCAGGGTGTTAAGAAACTGCATGGCGCTGACTATAAGATTTCTCCTGATCGTATCGAAGGGGGTACGTTCGTTCTTTTGGCGGCCATGGCGCGCAGTAATTTCCTCATCCGCGATATTGATTATTCACAGTTAATGGCACTCGACGATGTGTTGGCCAAGGTCGGCGTGCAAGTCGAGGCAGACAAGCACTGTGTGCGTGTTAAACCGGCCAGGATCATTAAGCCGATGAGCATCACGACATATCCTTATCCCGGATTTCCGACGGATCTTCAGGCACAGTACATGGCGCTCATGACGATGGCCAATGGTGTGAGTGTTATCCGAGATACTGTTTTTCCTGATCGCTTTATGCATATTGCTGAGCTTAATCGCCTGGGTGCGCATATCCGTCGCGAAAGCGGCAGCGCCATCATAGAGGGCGGCAAGGAGCTGAGCGGCGCACCGGTCACGGCATCTGACCTACGTGCATCAGCGGCGCTGGTCATGGCAGGTTTGGTCGCTAAGGGTAAGACCGAGATCCGCCGCGTTTATCACCTTGACCGCGGTTATGAGAATATCGACAAGAAGCTCATTGCACTCGGCGCCAGTATCAGGCGCGAGAAGGAATAAATATGATCCTCATGATCGATAATTACGATTCATTTACATATAATTTGGTCCAGTATTTCGGTGAGCTAAAGGCCAAAGTTGACGTGTATCGTAATGATGCGATCACCATTGATGATATCGTCCGCCTTAAACCCGAACGTATTGTTGTGTCTCCGGGGCCCAGCAGTCCTGAGAATGCCGGCATATCTGTCGATGTGATCAAGACGTTTGCCGGTAAGGTGCCGTTACTGGGCGTGTGCCTCGGGCATCAGTCCATCGGGTATGCTTTCGGCGGCAAGATCATCCGTGCGGGCAAGCTTATGCATGGCAAGGTTTCCCGTATCCGCCATGATGGCAAGGAGCTTTTTAAAGGGATGTCCAATCCTTTTGAGGCAACACGCTATCATTCACTTGTCATTGAGGAGAAGACCATCCCGTCGTGCCTTGAGATCACGGCGCGTGCCGAAGATGATAATGAGATTATGGGCGTACGGCATAAAACGCTGCCCGTATGGGGCGTACAGTTCCATCCTGAATCTATCCTGACCAAAGAAGGCAAGAAACTGCTCGCGAATTTCTTGACCCTCTAAAGGATACTCATGCGTGAGATCATCGAAAGAATCGAGCAGAAGCGCAATCTTTCCCATGGCCAGATGCATGCCGTCATGACCGAGATCATGTCAGGCCGTGCGTCTGATGTCGACATCAAGGATTTTCTTCTGGGGCTTAATGCTAAGGGTTTTACGGTCGAGGAGATCACGGCGGGGGCTGAGATCATGCGCAAGTTCGTCATCCCCGTTAAAACCGATTTGACCAAAGTGTTCGACATTGTAGGTACGGGTGGGGATGTGAAGCACTCGTTTAATATTTCAACAGCGGCGGCATTCGTTGTGGCTGCAGCGGGCGTGCCTGTGGCTAAACACGGGAACCGCTCTGTATCAAGCTTGTGCGGCAGTGCCGATGTCCTGGAAGCGCTGGGGGTCAATATCAACACGCCGCATGAACTTTTGGATGAATGCCTCAAAGAAGTGGGCATTGTTTTCCTTTTTGCCCAACATCATCATCCTGCCATGAAGCATGTGGCGGCCGTGCGTAAAGAGCTCGGTGTAAAAACCATTTTTAATATTTTAGGGCCATTGACCAATCCGGCCTTTGCTACGCATCAGATGATGGGGGTTTATAGCCGTCATCTTACAGAGCAGATGGTCCACGTACTCAAGAATCTCGGGGCCAAACGTGTCATCGCGGTGCACAGCCATGACGGATTTGATGAGATCTCGAGCGCGGATAAGACGCTTATTTGTGATCTTCAGGACAGTGGTGTTCTAACGTATGAGATAACCCCTGAAGATTTTGGGATAAAGCGCTGCCTGGAGAGTGATCTTAAAGGCGGTGACAGGGATGAAAATGCCCATATTCTGCGCGCTATCCTTGAAGGCGAAAAAGGCTCTAAACGAGATATTGTCCTTCTTAACGCGGGGTTTGGTCTATATGTTGCCGAGGCGGTTGCTTCACCTAAGGAAGGGTTGAGGCTTGCCGGAGAGCTTATTGACAGCGGCAGGGCCTTGAAGAAGCTTGAACAATTAAAAGAGTTCACACATCGTGGCTAATGATTTCTTAAATACGATCCTTGATAAAAAACGGGCGCATAACGCACGTAAACGGTCTTTTTACGATAACATCAAAAAGCACCTGGATGCGACGATGTATGTGCGTTACGGGTTTTTCAAGAAAGCCATTTCCAGGCCGGGGCAGATCAATTTGATCGCGGAGATCAAGAAAGCATCGCCTTCCAAAGGCATTATCCGTCAGGATTTCAATGTCGATCAACTGGCTCAGGTCTATGAGGAGGCTGGCGTTGCCGCCATGTCGGTCCTGACTGAAGAGGATTATTTTCTTGGCAAGCCGGCATTTCTGAAGCAGGTCAGCGAAAAGTTCAACACGCCGACGTTGATGAAAGACTTCATTATTGATGAGGGGCAGATCTATGAGGGGCGCTACTGCGGCGCCAGTGCGGTTTTATTGATTGTGGCGGCGCTATCGGATGAGCAGTTGTGTAACTTGTTGGCTGTCGGTCGTAAGCTGGATATGGATTGCCTGGTTGAAGTTCATGACGATAGTGAACTGGAGCGTGCCATCGCCTGTGAGGCAGAGATCATTGGTATTAATAACAGGAATTTACATACGTTCAAAGTTGATGTGGCGACCAGCGAACGGTTGATCCCCGGTATACCCAAGGATAAAGTGATCGTAGCGGAAAGCGGGATAAGTTCATATGCCGAGGTAGTGCGGCTTCAAAAGGCCGGGGCGCATGCGGTCCTGATCGGGGAAACGTTCCTGCGGGAAAAAGATGTGGCACGGAAAATTCGGGAGGTCATGTATGGTCAGGGTTAAGATTTGTGGCATCATGGATAAAGACGACGCGTTTAAAGCGATCAAGTTCGGGGCAGATGCACTGGGGTTTGTTTTTCACAAGAAAAGCCCGCGTTATGTGTCACCGTCACGCGCACGTAATATCATTTCTATCTTACCCCCTTTTATTTCGACGGTCGGGGTTTTTGTTAATGACCGGCTTGGTGCGATCAATGATATTGCTTCTTTTACAGGGCTCACAACAGTGCAGTTGCATGGCGATGAAGATCATCATTACTGTAATCGTTTGAAACGGTTCAATTTCAAGACTATCAAGGCTTTCCGGGTCGATGAGTCATTTGATTTTGACAGTATTAAACGTTATGAAGTAGGAGGGATCCTTTTTGACGCGTATCAGGACGATGCTTTTGGTGGAACAGGGAAAACATTCAACTGGCAGTTATTGCAGAAGGCCGATATCAAGCGCCCGTTCATCCTTTCCGGCGGCTTGAACCAGGAGAACATTCTCGACGCTGTAAGAATGTTGAAGCCCTATGCGGTTGACGTATCATCCGGTGTTGAATCTGAGCCGGGGAAGAAAGATCATCACAAGATGCAGGCTTTCATCCAAAACGCCAAAATGGACCTGTAAATTATTGATTTTCTTGCTTTGACGCCTTGTTTTTATCTTAATAGGTGTGCTATATTTTAGATAGCCGATAAAGGTTAACCCGGGGAAACTCGGGGGCGCAAAGCGACAGACCTAATGTATCGCATCCTTGATTGGCCCGCTAGCCCTCTGTGGCGTATGGGCCTCCCTTCTTAGGGAATGGTTGGGTGACGGTAAGATGGTGGCTGCGTTGCCGAAGTGCGAGGGATACTCCCACTTTATCGGCGTGCAATTATAACCTTCAGATTTGGGGCCCAGCAGTATCGGGCCCCGTTTTATTTAACATTCAGATACAGCTCAAATTATGTCAGAATCAGAATCTTACCAAAATTGGCTTTCCTCTAAAGAGCATGACAAGGAGTCTCTGTGCCTGAATTGCGGAGCCTGTTGCGGTGTTTTTGAAGACCCGTGTGAGCATTTAATGATGACCCCTGAGGGGAAGTCTCACTGCCGGGTGTATGCCACGCGTTTTGGACCGCATCGGTCTGTATCAGGCGAATCTTTGTATTGCGTTCCTATCCGTCAGAAGATCGGGCATTCCTGGCCGGGAGATGAACGTTGTGGCTATAAAAAATTCAAGCTGGGCTGATTGGCAAACGAATAATGAGTAGTATATCTTTATAAGATGGTGGACGTGTTAATTAGGAAAATCACAGTATCATTTATACTTTTGGCGTTTCTCCTGACAGGGGGGGCTATTCCTTTATCTGCCCAGACACTGATGTCGAAGCCAGGGGAGATGGTGGCGTTAAGTCCGGCATTTTTCCCTCCCGTCCTGACAGGCATGAAGGTGTACGCCGATGATCCTTTTAGGTTTGATTTCATTTTGGATAAAGGTGATGGATCACATGTAGGGGATGGCCCCCGTGCCATCCCTTTAAATGATGACGCCAACCGCCTCATTAAATATTTCCTCGCGTCCTTAACTGTTCCTGAAAAAGACCTGTGGGTCAATTTGTCGCCCTATGAGAAAGACCGTATTGTGCCTGAAGCGTTTGGCCGGACCGAGATGGGGCGGGATCTTCTGGCGCAGGATTATTTTCTAAAGCAATTGACGGCCAGTTTAATGTATCCCGAGGGTGATCTGGGCAGGAAATTTTGGGCTGAGATTTACCGGCAGGCGCAGGTAAAGTTCGGGACAACGGATATCCCTGTCGATACCTTCAATAAGGTTTGGATCGTGCCGGCTAAAGCGGTGGTGTTTGAGAAAAAGGGCGTGGTTTATGTGGTCGAATCAAAATTAAAGGTCATGCTGGAGTCTGATTATTTGGCAGAATCCAATAATGTTATTGGAGTTGACCATGTATCTTCCCCTACCGTGATCGGTGGTAATGTGGCGGGTGCAGGGGCGGACCTTGTGTCCACCCGGGATGACGTAAAAGAACTTATCCGTGAGATCATCCTTCCCGCCCTTGAAAAAGAGGTTAATGAAGGAAAGAATTTTGCCCAACTCCGGCAGGTTTATCATTCCCTCATCCTGGCCACATGGTTCAAGCGTAAAGTCATTCAATCCGGTTTATGGCAGTGTTATGCTGACCGGAATAAGGTTGCCGGCGTCAATACCTCTGATTCCTTGGAGTCCGGGAAGATCTGGGCAAAGTACGTCGAAGCGTTCAAAGCAGGTGCCTATAATTTTATTAAGGAAGAAAAAGATACGGCTTCGGGTGATACGGTGCCGCGGAAATATTTCTCGGGCGGGTTAACCTTACGCATGGATAAGACCATGAGCATTATTCATGATGCTTCCGGTCTTCCTTCATTGGATAATGCGGTTGTCGTACAGACTAAGATTGATTTTGTCGACAAGGCTCAGCAGGATCTTGACGTGAGCCGTTTCCTGGCAGAGGAATTGAGCGTCAATGAAGTTTATTATGACAGTCGGACGGACCCTTCATTAACGTGGGAGGATCTGAGGGTGCTTGTACTTAAGAATCCTGGCAAGGATGATATTGTTGTTACCATGAAAAAGACCGGCGGCCTATGGAATATCCTGATGCATTCCAGGCACAAGTTGTCGTGGACTTTTTCATGGGTGATCTCAGATAATAATCTTCCTCAGGACCCTCTGGAGATAGTCAGGGGCTTTGTTAAATTGCTGCAGGGACATGTAGATAAGGCGCAGTATTCAGCCTCGGATCTTGCCCAGAGTAATATAAAGCTCTGGCAGAAAGGGGATCAGGCTCAGGGTGGTCCTGTAAAAGAAAAAGATGAAATCTATCCTATGAGTTGGGTGGAAGCGGTACGTGAATTGCGCAAAGTTCCGTTGAAGTCCAGTCAAAAAACATTTAAGGCATTATTGGCATTCGGCAATAAAGCGCAGGTGCTGGTGCGGTGGACGGGGTTGGGGGCGGTGGACGAATTTACGACGTATCATAAGCATCTTGTTCAGGGAACGGTGTATGAATCCATGAAGGATTCCAATCATGATTTTATATCGATCACGGCGGATTACACCGGCGGACAGATGAAGAATCTTGTTATCGCGGCGCCATCCCTGTTGAATCCTCGGGAAGAGCACACTGATGCTATGTTAAAATTCATGGGATTTATGGATCCGGAACATAAAGCTTCTGTGTATCGTCAGGCGCTGCCTTCGGGGTGGGATGTGATGGCCCGGGGTGAGGAGCTGGCGCGGTATCAGGATTTGTTAAGGGATGGCGTCATTAGGGCTGCCAAACTTTTACGTGAAGCCTGGAAATATAATGATGAGAATATTGGAAAAATAGGAACACAGGTTTCATATGATCATAAGGACGATGAAATTGCCCCCCTAGATCATTTCGCCGATCTTCCGCTTTTATCGGATAATGATAAAGCTCAGCGTGATCAACCGGGTCTTATCTCCGATCACCAGGAACGCCGTAAAGTTTTGCAGGAGATCTTGTTCGAACTTAACGCTGAGGTTTCATGGACCCTGATGTTGAGATATTACGGAGCGAAACCGGACCAGGACAAGAATATTTTGACAACAAAGGATGAGGGTGCATTGATTGATATGATCAAGCAGCTGGGCGGCTTTATTTATAGTGAGGATTATAAGGAGGCCATTGCTTGTGTCAGGCGGATCAAAAGCGCCTGGATGCAGATCAATGTTGATCTATGGGTTCCTGAGTCTTTATGGGTTGATATCATTAGGAAAGTTAAGGCCATAGACAGGAAGGCAACGAGGGAATCAATAATACAGCAAGCATTTAATGTCCCTCAGGCAACTATGGATAAACTTGAAGCCGCTTTTGTAAAGGTGTCTGCCCCTGACGCTGCACAGAACGGCGGTATCGATCTGACGGCAGATAAGATCCATGTCGATGTCAGGAATTCGAGTGATATCTTTGCATTCAAGGTCAATCCTGCCTTGCTCAGACGAACGATGCAATCAGCAGGATTTATGCCTGTTATAGTTAATATCCTCCCATTAAGTGATCTGCAGCAGTTTTTAGGCATCTGATCATTTTCGAACATTGGATTTCCATAATCCTTGTGCTATAATCGCCATCTTATGCCCAAACAAATGATCCGAGTTTATCAGAGTTTTGAATTCAACGACGTCAAAGAGCACTTGCTTGAGTATGGTGTTCTCTCCGGGATCTGCGCCAAATGCAAGTCCATGGATCTCAAGTTGAATGATCATGCCTGCCCTAAATGCGGCACGGAATTCAGGTACGTCGCCTTTCAGAATATCAGGGAACATTTACCCAAGATGATCAAGTTGCATGCTGAACGTCCTGGCATGCAGTTTGTCGATCATCAGGATTTTAAACGTATAGAAGGTGAAATGAAGGCCAGGAGCATTCTAGGATAGTCTATGATCAATAAAACCCGTTTAATTAAACTCACTCAGAAAACTCTTTCCATTGACTCGCAGAATCCTCCGGGGAATGAACTGGAGATCGCTGATCTTGTGGTCAAAGATATGAAGTCCTTGGGTCTTCAGGTCGAGGTAGTGACGTATAAACTCAATCGTCCTAATGTGATCGCTACGCTAAGGGGGTCTCTGCCGCGGGCTCAGGCGTCCAAGGAAGCGATTTTGCTGACACCGCACACAGACGTTGTGCCGATCGGCAAGGGTTGGAAATATGATCCTTTAGGTAAAGATGTGGTAGGCGGTAAGATCTATGGGCGTGGGGCCTCGGATGATAAAGGAAATCTTGCCTGTGCGATGGAGGCCTTGCGTTCTTTGGTCGAAGATGGCTTTCGCCCACGTAAGGATATTATCCTCGCGGCAACCGCCGATGAAGAGACGGGCTCGCATCAGGGCATTAAACCCCTTTTGAACAAAGGTGTGTTAAAACCCCGATTGGCACTCGTACTGGACTCGGTTGATTTTGATACGGTTATTGCGCAAAAAGGCCTTTTTCATTGCCGCATTCAGCTTTTCGGAAAAAAAGCGCATGGCGCGACGAATTGGAGAGGCATTAATGCCATTGAGCAGGCGGCCGAGATCATTCAGCGTCTAAAAAAATATGAGTTTAAATTCAAGAAGCACGCCTTGCTTAATCATCCGACCGTCAATATTGGAACGATCAAGGGCGGCGACAAGGTCAATATGGTTGCCGATTTCTGTGAATTCTCGGTGGATATCCGCTATATGCCGGGGATGGACCCCAAGAAGCTCATTGCCGAGGTCAAGTCGGTCGTTAAGTCAGTGACACCCAAGTATAAGATGATCATTGATGATCTTCAGTTGCCTTACGAGATCGGTGCTAAAGATCCGTTCGTGCAGGCATTCTTAAAGTCGGCCAAAGCGCTGGGCCAGGAACCAAGGTTAAAAGGCTCTGACGGTGCGACGGTCATTTCGTTCTTCCAGCTCCATAATATTGCCGCTTTTGCGACGGGATTTGGTAAAAGCGGGACGCTTCATGCCAATGATGAATATGCTGAAGTAAAAACGCTTTATCACGGCGCACGCGTCCTTGAAAGGTTCATTAAAGATTATGACCAGATGTAAGGTATTCTTTTTAGCAGTACTTTTCCTGTTTTCAGCACCGTCATGGTGCCATGCGCTGCCGTACGGGCCGGGTGAAAAAATACGTTATGTGATCAAGCAGTCAGCGTTCAAGGTGGGTGAAGCCACGCTCGAATTCCAGGGGGAAACCTATCGCGACGGCAAGAAATATACACTGATCATCTTTACATCCAAGGGGTTTAATTTTTATGACGAAGAACGGATTTTCGTCGATGGGGCAACCCTTTTGCCGCAGCGTGTCATCCGCGACCTGAACATTTTCGGCAAGAAAGAACAGATCATGGAAGATTATGATCAGGCTACGGGTACGATCAGGGTGACTAAGCTGGCGGATGGTGTAAGCTCTGAGCAGCTATTAAAGAAGGAAGGCCCGATCGATAATATTTATGCATTTCTTTATAGATTCCGCGGGCAGACGGCTTTCAAGGCAGAAACCACATTCGATTTGAAACTTCCTACGTTGGATGTGACCATCGCACATGTTAAGTCAGTGCCTTTTAATGCAGCCGGTAAAACCTATCAGTCAAGTTTGATACGCAGTGTTCCGTCCAAGTATTCGATCTGGATGGATGAGGGGCCGCAGCATCTTCCGCTGCGCATTGCAGGTGCGGTGGGGATCTCTAATACGGTAATGACCATGATCGAGTATCAGGAGGCGCCAAAAAAATGAAATTACCTGATAAGTTAGGGCACTACGGGCAATTTGGCGGACGTTTCGTGCCAGAAACACTGATGAATCTTTTGCTGGACCTTGAAAAGGAATTCGCAGGCGTTGCGAAGGATGCAGCTTTTAAGAAGGAATTTGCGTTCTACCTTAAAGAGTATGCCGGACGTCCTACGAATCTTTATCTGGCGGAGCGCTTGAGCAAGCAGCTAAAGACGCTAAAGGTTTATTTGAAACGCGAAGATCTTTTACATACGGGTGCCCACAAAGTCAACAATACGCTGGGACAGATCCTGGTGGCGCGGCGAATGGGCAAGAAGCGTATTATCGCTGAGACCGGCGCCGGTCAGCATGGTGTAGCCACGGCGACGGTGTGTGCTCTCTTTGGGCTCAAATGCGTCGTTTATATGGGTGCTGAGGACGTGAAGCGGCAGGCCCTGAATGTCGTGCGCATGCGCTTAATGGGCGCTGAGGTTATTCCCGTTGAGAGCGGCACGAAGACCCTTAAAGATGCCATGAATGAGGCCATCCGTGATTGGGTCACCAATGTTAAGGATACCTATTATTTGATCGGAACTGTCGCGGGGCCGCACCCGTATCCTTTGATGGTGCGTGAATTTCAGAAGGTGATCGGTGAAGAAGCGCGCAAGCAGATTCTTATCAAGGAAAAGAAGCTTCCTGATTACGTGTTGGCGTGCGTCGGCGGCGGCAGCAATGCCATGGGGATATTCCATCCTTTTTATAATGACAAGCGTGTTAATTTGATCGGTGTTGAGGCAGCAGGGCATGGCCTTCATACGCAAGCGCATTCGGCCGCTCTTTGTAAAGGGCAGACAGGTGTTTTGCATGGCACCAAGAGCAATTTATTACAGGATGCTGACGGGCAGGTCATGAACGCGCATTCGATCGCGGCAGGTCTTGATTATCCGGGTGTCGGCCCTGAGCATGCTTATTATAAGGAGAGCGGACGTGCTGAATATGTAGCGATCACGGATGATGAGGCGATCGCCGGCTTAAAGATGCTGGCTAAGGTCGAGGGGATCATCCCTGCGCTTGAATCATCACATGCCATTGCCTATTTACAGAAATTAGCGCGCCGTGTCAAAGGCCGAAAGACTGTGATTGTCTGCCTTTCAGGGCGCGGTGATAAAGATATGGAAACGATCAGGGATATCCTATGAATCGTATTGACCTGAAATTCAAAGAATTGCGCGCTGTTGGAAAGAAAGCATTCATTGCTTTTATTACCGCGGGCGATCCTGACCTTGAAACGACGGAGGCGCTGGTCCTGGCTTTTGAGAAGGCGGGGGCTGATATTGTTGAACTGGGCGTGCCGTTCTCGGATCCACAGGCGGATGGCCCGACCATTCAGGCGGCGTCATTTCGCAGCATCCAAAAGGGAACGACGCTTGTCAAGATCCTGAAAACAGTCAAGAAGATCCGTGAACGCTCATCTATCCCGATCGCACTGATGACGTATTACAACCCGGTTTTTCATTTCGGGGACAGGAAATTTGTTGAACAGGCCAAAGCCGCCGGTGTGGATGGGGTCATTATTCCGGATCTTCCTGTTGAAGAGGCATCGGAGTTGTGTCGCTATGCCCTTGCGGCGGATCTTTCGACCATTTTCTTTTTGGCGCCAACGACGTCGGATGATCGGATGAAAGTAGCTGTCAACGCCGCGACAGGCTTTATTTATTATGTTTCTGTTGCCGGCGTGACAGGGTCAAAGGCGGTTGTCCCATCGGAGATCGCGATTAAGATCCGTACCGCCAGGCGCTTGAGTGATAAGCCGATCTGCGTGGGTTTTGGTGTTTCAACGCCCGAGCAGGTGCACGCATTGGCGGCGATCGCCGACGGTGTCATTGTAGGCAGTGCCATTGTTAAAGAGATCGAAAAGCATGCCGGCGCCAAAGATCTTGTGGATCAAGTCAGCGCTTTTGTTAAGAAACTTTCGCAGGCGATATAATTCTTATGTATCAAAAATCTGTCCTTTCCAATAATCTGCGCGTTATTTCAAATCAGCTTAAAGACCGTGAAAGTGTTTCTGTCGGCGTTTGGGTTGGTGTCGGTGGACGCTTTGAAAACGATCCCGAGAAGGGCGCCGCCCATTATCTTGAGCACATCCTTTTTCGCGGGAGCTTGAAGTATTCCTGCAATGATATCAAAGGCAAGATCGAAGGTGTGGGGGGTACACTTAATGCTTTTACTGGCGAAGAGCAGACCTGTTATTACGCTAAAGTACCGACCAAACATCTTGATCAGACACTGGATATTTTGTGCGATATGGTTTTCTTTCCGCTTATTCAAAAGAATGACCTTGAGCGCGAGCGTACGATCATTCAGGAAGAGATCAAGATGTATAAGGATCTCCCGCAGTACTATGTCCTTGAACTTCTCGACGGGCTTGTCTGGCCGGGCCATCCGTTAGGCCAAAGCCTGGCGGGCACCAAGGAAACTGTCGGGGCCATGATGCAAAAAGACTTGCGTGGATTTCACCGGGCGCACTATACGCCGGATAATGTTGTCATATCGGCCTGCGGCAATTTCTCCCATGAATGGCTGGTGGATTTCCTGGAGCATAAGCTGGGTAATTTCCCGACGCAGAAGATGGCTTCGAGCCTGCGTTTTAAGGGTAAGCAGCGCGCGCCGCGTGTAAGTTTCTTCCGCAAGCCGACAGAGCAGATGCATCTGGCGATGGGATTTCCTTCATTAAGGGCGGATCATCCCGACATTTACGCCCAGGCTTTGCTTAACGTTATTCTGGGCGGCAATATGTCCAGCCGTTTATTTGATGAACTTCGTGAGAAGCGTGGTTTGGCGTATTCGGTATACAGTACGACGAAAACGTATGATGATACCGGGCTTTTTATGATCAAAGCCGGCGTAGACAACAAGAAACTTCTTGAGGCTGTTGACGTTATAATGAAGCTGTTGCGTCAGCTAAGGCGCAGCGGCGTTAAGAATCTTGAGTTTTCCCGTGCACGTGAATATTTCCTGGGGCAGTTCGTACTCGGCCTCGAGGATACGATGGAACATATGATGTGGATCGGTGAATCGATGATCGAGCGCAATCGTATTCGTACTTTGGGTGAGGTTGTCTACCGGGTCAATGCCCTGACGCCTGAAGATATTCGTCGAGTGGCGGCTGATGTGCTTAAAGAAAAAAGGCTTAACCTGGCTGTTGTGGGCGCATTGGATGACGATCAGGAAAAAGAATTACGCGCGCGGGTCGCTGCGGTCGAAAAGTCCGTCTAGAGACTTTTTTTGAATTGACATAGGGTATGTTCTTGGCTAAACTCAAAACCGTTATTTACCAATATCAGGAGGTTTTATGGAAAAGTTATCGTTTTATGATGTGAAGACCAAGTCAAAGTTTGATTCAGCTGATTATAAAGTTCAGGAGAAGGGTGGCCGTTTCTTTGCTGTTGTTAAGTCACCGGCCGGTTCTCATGAGTGCTGGCGCGTCCTCGGTAAGGAACAGGCGCTGAAGTTAAAGAAGTAATTTATTAATTTCGTTAATAGTTAAGGTCACATTGGAATCACTACAATTAGCTAAGAAGTGTGCCTGCTTCGCGGATGATAAAAAGGCAGAGAATGTTGTCATACTTGACATGCGCGGGATCGTGAATTTCTGCGATTACTTTGTCTTATGTACGGCGACAAGTTCGCGCCATATTAAAGCAGTTGCCGACGGCGTTGATGAGGGCTTGCATGAATTTGGGCTAAAGATCAAATTCAAGCAAGGCCTCGATACGGCCGGGCGATCACGCAGTTTCAGTTTTGCCAATGCCGGCGGAGCAACCCCTGAAGCGTCCAATGGACGCTGGGTTCTCCTGGACATGGGCGATGTGGTTGTGCATATATTCGAGACTGATTCGCGTGAATTCTACGGGCTTGATCATCTTTGGCAGGAAGCCATTCCTGTTGTCTGGTCAAAGTCATAGCAGACCTCATGTTCAAACATCTACGTGATCAATTGAGCGGGATCATCAGGGCGGCAGTTGAAACGACAGCGCCAGGCATGAGCGTGCCTGTTTTGATCGATACGCCCGTGCATAAAGATCACGGCGACCTTTCCTGCAATATCGCCATGCAATTGACCAAGATGCTCAAGCGCAATCCCATGGAGATCGCCGAGGGGTTGCGTCTTCAGATGCTGGAGCTTATTGCTGCATCGCCCTTAAAAGGTAAGGTTGTTGCCGTCGATGTGTTCCGTCCCGGGTTCATTAATTTTCGTTTATCACCGGCACCCACGGCAAAAGATAT
>PEAF01000111.1 GCA_002753465.1 Candidatus Omnitrophota bacterium | reverse complement strand
ATAAAAAGTATATTTTATCCATCATGGCTTGGCAAGGCGGGATTGATAAAACAAATACCTGCCCGCTTTATTGTCAATCGATCTTAGACATTAGCGCGGGGCAGTGATAGAATTCAAAAAAGTGATCATGTGAAAAATCGTCAATACATTGAGTCCCCCTTATGATCAGAGACAGCGGCCGTCATTGGCAGCAAATGATGTTTAGTGTATGTGCGGTTATTTTCTGCTATGGATGCGCCCTGGGGCCGCGGATCGATCTTGGCAGTGCCCAGCGGCGGGCTAAGGCGGTTGATGCTTACCTTGCCGAATTCGGCGCTGAGACGTTCATGCGCTCTAAGATCGGCCTGGCTATTCATGAGGTGATGATGCGCCTGCCTGAGGATGCCCTGAGGACTGTTATGGACAGGCATAGGCCCGTGCTTTTTCTGGAGGTCTATAGTTCGGGGATGGGCAGTTTCGCCTCATCGTCTGAAGTTATCATGACAGAGAAGGACATCCCGGCTTTTCAGCGGGGCATGACGCTTATCACCATCAGCGATGTGCTGGAGGCCGGGTCATCCGAGGCGATCAAGGGCATTGTGGCCCATGAGATGGCGCACAGGGTGTTGGACCATGTCCGTCGTAACCGCGTGGGATGCCAGTCTGAACGGGAAGCGAACAGGCTGATCAAGTCCTGGGGGTTTACCGGGGAGTTTGAAGCTGCCAGCCGTGAATTCGGCCGGGCTAAATTCGGGGGCGGCGCGGCTTCCTGCCCGGAGGATGATGCGGCTGTGCCGGCGGCTAAGAAATAACCAGCGGACATGTGTCGTTTTTTGGCGTATTTGGTGGTAAAATGTGACTATGCTTAATGACATGCTGTTAGCGTTTATCCCGATGTTTTTTGCCATCGATTCGCTGGGGATCCTGGCGGTCTTCGCCGGCCTTACCCAGGGGCTGGCGCCTGCGCAAAAACGTAATATCATTTTTCAGTCGCTGGCCACGGCCACTATTTTGGCCATCAGTTTTATCTTCCTCGGAAAATTCCTCCTTAACTTTCTGGGTATCAGTATGGGGGATTTTATGATCGCGGGCGGCGCGATCCTTTTTTGCCTGTCCATGGCAGACCTCATGGGACGTTCCCTGCAGACCCGCAAGGTAAAGCCGTCGGATCTGGCGGTTGTGCCTATCGGGACACCGCTCATCGTCGGGCCCGCCGTGCTGACGCTGGCGTTGATGCAGATGAATCAGTACGGCTGGGGCGTGACGCTGGTGGCTGTGCTGGCTAATCTGGTTATTGTCGGTGTTGTGTTCTTATTTTCCGATTATCTTATCCGGCTTATCGGCGCCAGCGGTGCGCGCGCTTTATCCAAGGTGATGTATCTTTTGCTGGCGGCGATCGGCGTGATGATGGTCCGTAAGGGTATCCTTGCGGTCATTGCCTCCATGCATCTGGGGGTATGATGGCCGGCCTGCAGGTCATTTCTGCCTTGCAAGGGCAAATCATGATAAAATAGATATTGTAGAAAATCAGTGTTTTTGGTAATATATTTTTAAATAGGGAGGAGGTAAGGTGGGTATGCCAACAAAAACAGAATTGATGAACAATCCTGACGTGAAACAGGAGATCGAGCGTTACAAATGGGTCGAAAGCGAGAAGCTTGGCGCTGACATCGGCTATGAGAGAGCTGCTGAAGAATGGCTTAAGAATTGTTCGAAGGAATGGCTTAAGTTACGCGTTGATCTGAAGAAGCCGGCGGCGCGCAGGGCTAAGAAGGTTTAACAGAGAGGTTTATATGGGCAAGAAATTATTCGTTGAGATAGTGCTTCTGATCATCATCAACGGGTTTGTGTTAACATTCTTTAAATGTTTACACAGCAAATTCTGTTCGATGTGTAAGAAGTAAATTATTTCCGGTTAAAAATATCGTTCTGTAAAAGAGGCGCCTGTCGGCGTCTTTTTTATTTTTTATGTCCGGGCAGGCCTGACTTTACTTCCACACGCCTGTGTGGTATATATGGGATATGCAAAATACATCTGGTTTTCCTTCACCGGCCGACGATTTCATTGAGAGCCAATTGGACTTAAATCAATATTTGATCAAACATCCGGCCGCGACTTTTTGTATGCGCGCCAAGGGCGACGCCATGATCAATGTCGGGATTTATCCCGACAGCATCCTTCTGGTTGACCGAGCCCTTGATCCTCACCAGGATAGCATTGTGGTGGTTGTCCTTGACGGGGCTTTTATGGTCAGGCGCATGCGGCGTGACAGGGGCAAGTTCACCTTGTATCCTGAAAATCCCTCTTATTCCCCTATCGAGGTCACGGCTGAGCGGGACTTTGCACTTTGGGGGGTGGTGCGCCATGTCATTCGAACTTTTGCCTAGTGCGCATACTCTTGCCTTGGTCGATTGCAATAACTTCTATGCATCATGTGAGCGCGTTTTCAATCCCTCTCTGAACGGAAAGCCCATCGTCGTCCTGTCCAACAATGACGGCTGTGCGATCGCCCGGTCCAATGAGGCCAAGGCCCTGGGCATCGGTATGGGAGAGCCTTTATTCAAGTGGCGGCATTTGGTCAATACCCAAAGCGTGAAGGTGTTCTCGGCGAATTTTGCGTTGTATGGCGACATGTCCCGTCGAGTGATGACAACCCTGCAGCAATTCACACCGCACCTTGAGGTTTACTCTATTGATGAGGCCTTCCTTGGCCTTGACGGCTTTAAGATCGATGATCACGAGGCTTTCGGGCGGCAGATACGCCGCACCGTATTGAAGCACACGGGATTGCCTGTTTCGGTCGGGATCGCGCGTACTAAAACCCTGGTCAAGGTCGCGAATCATGCGGCTAAAAAAGACCCGCGTCAGCAGGGCGCGTGCGCGCTTTTGGATGATGAGGTGATCCGCCAGCGGTTGTCGGTGACACCCGTTGATGAGGTGTGGGGCATTGGGAGGCAAAGGGCAAAATGGCTGCATAGCCGCGAGATCCACACGGCCGAGGCCTTGCGTGGCATGGACGACCGGGTGATCAGGAAACATTTGAACGTGATGAGCATGCGCACGGTTTATGAATTACGCGGCATTGCGTGTTTAGAACTTGGTGAAGAATCAGCGGCCCGGAAGTCTATAGCGACGACCAGGACGTTCGGCGATGAGATCCTTGATAAAGATGCGCTGGAGGGAGCTGTGTGTTCGTTCGCCGCACTTACGGCCGGCCGGTTGCGTGAACAGGGCAGCGCGGCGGGCGGTATGCAGGTTTTCATCGAGACGAGCCCTTTCAAGGCGGATTATTATACCAATGCCGCCTTGGGAACCATGTCACCGGCGATGAGTTTTACACCCCACTTAATGGCTCAGGCCCGCATGTTGTTGGGCCGTATCTTCAGGCCTGGCGCGCGGTATAAGCGGGCGGGCGTCGTCTTATTGGACCTTGTTCAGCAGGATGTGCAGTCACCGGGTTTATATGAAGTCCCGGGTGACCAGGAAAAGCAGGAACGCTTAATGGAGGTTGTGGACCAACTGGACGGGCATGTGTTCTGGGCCAAGGAGCAGATGAGCGAAGGGATGCATTTGAAGCAGGCGCATCGCTCGGGGCGATTCACCTCACGCTGGGGGGAATTGCTGGCTGTAGGGTAAGCTTCTGTAAGGCCGCAGTGCTCAGTCCGACAAAACATCAACGATCATAAAAAAATGGAGGTTATTATGAGAATGTTCATGGCAGGTTTATTCATGTTGGTATCTGTGCTTGGTGCGGGGGTTGGCATGCAAACAGCGGCAGTGGCTGAGCCGGCAGCGGCGGCAGTAAATGTCGGCAATAAGGTTTGTCCTTTTATGAACAATCCTGTTACCGAAGCGACAGCGGTCAAGGTTGAGTATAAGGGCAAGGTCTATAATGTGTGCTGTAATAACTGCAAGGCGGCCTTCTTGAAAGACCCGGAGGCTGCTATCAAAAAGTTCGTTGAGGTTGCTTCTCCGGCTAAAATGTAGTTCAATGGGCTCTGTTGCCATGCTAAGGCCCGGGATGGTTGTCCCGGGCTTTTTTGCTTTACACCTTCCGGCGTCCTGCCGGACATGTTAAGATGTTGCCATGAACCATCCTGCTTTCACTCAATTAAGACGCAATATCGACACCGCTATTACTTTTGACGACCTTGACCATGCCCGGCGTTGTATTGCGCAGGGGCTTGAGCTGGCACGGGCCATGGGATGTTCCGGCGAGGCGATGTATTTTCATGCGCAGGCGGCTATTGTCGATGAAGAGTTTAAGGCGGCGATCGGTTTGCTGGAGCAGGCGATCGCGTTTAATCCTTCCGACGGTGCCGCTTACAATGATATTGCCCTGTGCATGGTCGAAACAGGCAGGCTTGAAGGCGTGCTGGAGGTTTTCGATAAAGGTATTGCCGTCGAGGGTGATTATGCGACGATCCACCATAACAAGGGGTGGCTGCTCAATAAACTGGGTCGGCCGACCGAGGCCCTGGCGTGTTTTAAACAGGCCTTGATGTTCGAGCCGCAGCGTGTCGTTACCTGGGAGAATATGGCGGATGCCTATGAAGATCTGGGGAGAAGGGCCGACGCGCTAGACGCGTACCGCAAGGCTTTATCGTTTTTGGGC
>PEAF01000110.1 GCA_002753465.1 Candidatus Omnitrophota bacterium | reverse complement strand
TGCGCGAGGACTGTCTGAGCCACAGGGCATGAACAAGGGCCCTAGCTTGTTGGATCATTTAAAGATGTCACTCAATTCGGGCACGCCGCGACGATAATCAAAGCGCGCCTTAACGCGCTCTCGCCCCTGGGCACCCAATAACGCCGCCAAAGCCTGGCTCTCCAACAAGCGGCAAATAGCTTCAGCCACGGCATTCTCATCCAAAGGATCCACCAGAAAACCATTCACCCCATCTTCAACCGCATCCGGCACACCACCCGAATCGCCCGCCACAACAGGTTTGCCCGCCGCACCCGCCTCCAGATAAACAACGCCGAAGCCTTCAACATCACCCGTGGCCTCGATCGCACGGCTGACCATGACGAACACCTCACATGCCGCCATCCACTCCCGCCGAAGATCCCCATCGTCAGGGTCCGCGAATAAGACCGACATCTGAAGCCCCAACTCCTTCACCAGATCTTTTAACATCATCTGGCAAGGCCCGTCCCCGTAAACAATGTACACGGCATCGGGAAACCTCTTCAGGATACGGGGCATGGCCTTGATCATCACATCATTGCCTTTGCGCGGGACCAAACGATTAATGCTTAGAATAATACGCTTGCCCATGAGCCCGTACTTACGCACAACCTCGTCTGGACAGAACAACCCTCCAAAATCCGCCGCATCGATCCGCGGTGATGAAATAACAATTTTGCCCGCGTCAACACCCAAACGTTCAAGCACACCTTGCGTGTAACGGCTATTGGTCACAACATGCTTCGCCTGACTTAAGATCTCCTGCAGCAAAGGCCTGAAGAAAGGGTGATGTTCATACTCTAAAATATCAGCCGAATGCGTATAAAGCACATAATCGATATTCCTGAAAACCTTCATGGCAAGGCCGATAAATCCCGTCGATAAAATGTGCGCGCAGTGCAAGAGCGCGATATCCTCATCCCTCAGGATGCGCTGCACATAAAAAAACGGCAGCAGGATCTTGGCCAGTTTCTCCAGGACCTGCACATCGATCAAATACGGCTTGCGCACGATCCTGAAGGGCTGCGCCCTGTCAAAAACAGAAGTATTCCCGCAACAAGGCGCCAGCACGACGATCTTTTCCGGAGGCAAAGCGCTACATAAATAGTAAAGATAGGACGACTGCCCTCCTATGATCGGAGGAAAGTCGTTCACGATAAAAGCATGCCTGGCCTTATCCATACGCTCTATACTCCCGCGTCCTTAATAACATTGAACATGCGTGGCATGATCACGCTGGAACGAAATTTGGCCGCCTGCTGAAAGCCGGCGTAGACAAAAGCCCGCCGGATATCCTCATGCCGCATAAGCCCGCGTATGCCCTGCGCCATTTCTGACGCCGAAAACGGGTTAACAAAAATAGCCGCATCCTCGGCTACCTCCGGTAGGGATGTTGCGCGCGCGCATACCACCGGCGTGCCGCAAGCCATGGCCTCGAGCGGCGGCAAGCCAAACCCTTCATACAAGGAAGGCATGACACACACCTCAGCGCCGGCATAAAGCAACTGACTGACCTCTTCATCAAGGACCTTATCCGTAAAAATAACACGGTCCTGAACACCCTCCTTCAGGCAGCGCTTCACCAGGGCAGCGTACCCATGTGTTTTGGGCCCTGAGAGCACAAGGCTCAAATGCCCGACCTCTTTGGCAAGATCGGCAAAGGCATCGACCAGCGTTTCCACATTCTTATGCAACTTAAAGTTGCCGGCATACAGGATATACGACCCCCGGATACCGAATTGCTCACGCACCTCAAGCATGCGCCGTGAATCTATATCCGCGTGAAAACAATCGCTGACCGTAAGCGGCACCACAACAACCTTTTCCCGGCTGAACCCGTACGCCGCAAAAATATCCTTGCGTGCATGCTCCGAACACGTCACCACCATATCCGCCGAACGCATATGCAAGGGCAAGACGAATTTAAAAAGCAGCTTATCGGCCAGCGACATCTTATGCCTGTATGCGTCAAACTTAAAATTGATGAGGTCAAGGACGGCGCAGACCTTGCGGCAAGGTGCCAGCAAAGGAAGCTTATAGTACGGCGAGTAAAAAATATCGATCCTCTCCTGCTTGATCGCGACCGGCAACTGAACCTGGTCCCAGATAAACCCCACCCACTCTTTCATCACGTGATTGCGCACTCTGGAAAAGAACTTAACCGGTAAAGGCTTACCGGAAAAAACAATCACCTCATCATCGGCCTTCAGGTCAGCATATTTGAGGAAATCATACAAAGCCCTGCCTATGCCCGTGTAAACACCGTCCTGGATCTCACGCCCGTCAACGCCTATCCTCATAAGACTACCCCTTTGAATTATCCCTGTTGAGCAGGCAGCGCGCACCCGCTTAAAAGTTCGTAATAAAGCGCCTGCGTCTGGGCAGCGTTACGGCGCACATCAAATACAGACTGAACGCGTGCCCTGGCCGCCTGTCCCAGGCGTGAAAGCTCAACATCGCGGTCCAATAAAGGCATCAGGCGCTCAATCAAAATATCCACCCGGCCGGCCGGTACAAGGATCCCGTTGATGCCGTCGTTGATCAGCTCGGCATTGCCGCCATCGGCAAATGCCATGACCGGCACGCGCATGGCCATGCTCTCCAGGATCGCGCGCGAACACGCCTCTTTTTCTGTCACATGAAGGCTGATATCAAACCCACCGACATAGGGCCTCACGTCGGCTTGAAAACCAACCCAAAATAAGTACCCGTCCAGGCCCAGCGCCGTCGCTCTTTGCCTGAGAACATCCATCCGCCGGTCCCCGCTGCCGTAACAACCGCCAACAACCACAAATAAAATATCACGGCGCTGCCTGACAATGGCGGCGGCGACATCCAGGAACGTCTCAACACCTTTGCGCGGCTCCAGATTGGTCACGATCCCCACCACCTTCTTTTTCCCCCAGCCCAGGCGCTCTTTAACAGCTGCCTTATTGGGTGCAGGTAAAAAGCGCTGCAGATCGATGCCATTTAAGATCACGCGCACCTTCGGTGGGACAGACCCATTGGACCTGAAACGCTCGGCCACGGCTGCAGAATTACAGATCAGCGCATCAGCCTGAGCGATGAACTGGCGCGAAATATCATTTTCACCACGCCACAATAAATTACGTTCATGCCATATGACCTTGATGCCCGCCTTGTGCGCCACCCATGACGATAATAGATTATTTCTCGGCGTGTAGCTATGGATCAGACGGATATTCTTCGCCAGGACGATCTGCGCCAGGCAGCGACGGGCCAAGATGAACCTCAGCGCAGTCCACGGACGCAGCGGCGGTACATCCAGGAATACAAGATCAATGCCCATCCGGCGTATCTCCTGCGCAAAGACCCCCTCCTTAGGCAAAACAACATGCGGTGTATAAACCCTGCGGTCAAGGTTGGCCCATAACTGTAAAAGGCTGCGCTCGCCACCGCTGATCAGGGAAGAATTATGTACATACAAAATATCAACCATCACACCCATCCTTTTTACCGACGCGCTCATACAAAGACTCAAACCTTCCGGCCATGGCCTGTAACGTGAACGCCCCGGAGCGCTCCTGCGCTGATAAAGCCATACGCCGCATCAAGGGTGGGTCGTTGATCAAGGCCAACATCGCTTTTGACAGTATCGTGCTGTCCCCCGGCTTTAATAAAATTCCGTCTAAACCGTCACGGATGATTTCGACCATGCCGGCATCGTTCGAGGCAATAACCGGCTTGCCCTCTGACATGGCCTCTAGTACGGAAAGCCCGAAAGCCTCCCGATAGGTCGGACAAACAAAAAGGTCCATGCACCCCAAAAGTTCCGGCACATCGTGCCGCCGGCCGGCGAATACAACCTTTGAAGCTATGCCCAGATCCCGCGCTAAAGCCCTCAGATTCGCCGCCAAGACACCATCGCCGATGATCAAACCTTTAACCTGCGGCGTCACGGCCATCACATCAGCCAGCGCCCTTAAAAGGACAGCATGCCCCTTGTCCTCAATTAACCGTGAAACATTGCCGATGACAAGGTCATCCTCCGCCAAGCCGAGCGAGGCTCTTAATGCATTCCTGGCGGCAGCGTCCTTTTGATCCTTGAAAACTTCCCCATTGATACCGTTGGGGATCACTTCAAACTTTTCCGCCCCAAGGCCGGTGACACCCTTAACATGATCGCGCACATAGCCGGAAACACAGACGATCCTGGCTATCCCCAACTGGCCCATCCAGCGGTACCGCCAGCTGTGCCGGGCGCAGGACAGGAACGGATGACTGTGCACATGCGTGATCATGGGTGTCCCCGCCAGGCGCGATGCCGCAAACCCCAGAAGATCCGCATCAAAAAAGTGCGTGTGGATGAGCCCTGCCTTCCGGGCTTTCAGAAGCCTCGCGATATAGAACACCGACGCCGGCGATACGATCTTTTTAAGCGGCAATTTGACAGGCAGGGCGCCGGCCGCCAGGATATCAGGGGCCAGGTCATCATTATCATTCCAGTACCAGACCTCAAGTTTAAAACGCGCCGTATCGATCGAACGGCAGAGGTCCCGCACAATATTCTCGGCGCCGCCGCTGAAGGGAATGCCCGGAATAAGATGAATGATCGTCATCGCTCGACCCCCAGCGCCAAAAGG
>PEAF01000109.1 GCA_002753465.1 Candidatus Omnitrophota bacterium | reverse complement strand
ATTATCGATGCAGCGTTGCGCCTCTGACCATGCCGCCGAAACAACCATCAGCACGGTCCATTTGCCGTCCGATGAAATGAAAGGCCGTATCATTGGCCGTGAAGGGCGCAATATCCGCGCGCTGGAACAGGCGACGGGCGTTGACATTATCATTGATGATACACCCGAAGCGGTCACGATCTCCGGGTTTGACATGGTGCGTCGTGAGATCGCACGCCTGGCATTGGAGCAGCTCATTTCTGACGGACGCATTCATCCCGGGCGCATTGAAGAGGTTGTTGAGAAAGCCAAGAAGATGCTGGATCAGAAGATCAAGGAAGAGGGCGAGTCAGCCGTGTTCGAGCTGGGCATTCACAATATGCACCCTGAACTTGTTAAGCTGATCGGCCGTTTGAAATACCGCACCAGTTTCGGTCAGAACGCACTGCAGCATACCAAGGAAGTGGCGCGGCTGATGGGTGTCATGGCGTTCCAGCTGGGGCTTGATCCGATGCTCGCCAAGCGTGCCGGATTATTGCATGATATCGGTAAGGTTGTTTCGACGGAAGCTGAAGAGGGCACGCACGCCGTTGTGGGTGCACGCCTGGCACGCAAGTTCGGCGAGGCTGAACTTGTTGCGCGCTCGGTCGAGTCGCATCATAATGAGGTTGAAGTCGCATCAATTTTTGGCGTTCTGGTGTGTGTTGCCGATACGATCAGCGCATCGCGTCCAGGGGCACGCGCGGAATCCCTTGAAACATATGTTAAGCGCCTTGAAGGCCTTGAGAAGATCGCGTATTCATTCAAGGGTATTGAGAAGGCGTTTGCGTTGCAGGCCGGCCGTGAGATCCGCGTTATGGTCGATCCCGCGAAGTTGAATGATGATGAAGCGGTCGTACTGGCGCGGGATATCCGCACCAAGATCGAAGCTGACATGGAATATCCGGGTCAGATCAAGGTTCTAGTCGTACGTGAGACCAGGGCGCTGGAGTATGCGAAGTAATGAAGATCCTTTTTCTAGGCGACATTGTCGGTAATCCCGGACGTGAGGCTTTTGCCAAACATGTGCCGGGCATGCGCCAGAGCGGCGAGGTTGATGTGGTCATTGCCAACGGCGAGAATGCCGCCGGGGGCTCAGGCATCACCGAGAATGTGGCACGGGAGCTTTTTTCTTTCGGCTGTGATGTGATCACCCTGGGCGATCATGTCTGGGACAAGCGCGAGGTTTATCCTTACTTGAACGCGGCGGCGCATGTGGTGCGGCCGGCGAATTTTGTGTCTGAAGCGCCGGGTCGTGGCGTTTGTGTTATCGAGGTTAAAGGCGTCCGGATCGCTGTTGTGACGCTCATGGGGCGAACATTCATGAAGTATCTGGTCAATTGCCCTTTCCGGGCACTGGATGGCATCCTGGCCGGCCTGGCGGAGGTTAATGTGGTTGTGGTCGACATGCATGCCGAGGCAACTAGTGAGAAAGTCGCCATGGGCTGGTATGCGGATGGGCGTGTCAGCGCTGTCCTGGGAACGCATACGCACATTCAAACGGCCGACGAAAAGATCCTTCCTAAAGGAACAGCATATATTACAGATGTGGGCATGACGGGCCCGTATGATTCCGTCATCGGACAGATCAAGGAGCGCATAGTTGAGCGGTACTTGACCGGGTTGCCAAATAAATTCGAAGTGTCTCCGACGCCGGCCACCTTATGCGGCGTTATTGTCGATGTTGATCCGGCCACGGGCCGTGCTCAACGCATTACGCGCATTCAACGGGATTGAAACAGGGGGGTGTCTATGGCTTGGGAAGGGTTGAACCGCCGCAAATTTCCACGTGTTAATTTCCCGTGTTTGATCAAGATCATTACCGAAGGCAAGGTGGAGGGATCGCTCCTCACGCATACCGAGAACATCAGTATCGGCGGCGCAGCGGTTATCATTAAAAAGTCCATGGAGCTTTTTGCGCAGGTTTTAATTGAGATCGACCTGATGGATGGGTCTGATCCGGTCTCCTGCTACGCTAAGGTGGTTTGGGTGGTGCGGCGTAAGGCGATCGAGGCCGAGAAACCGTCATTTTATGACATCGGTTTTGAGTTTATTGATATCAGGGAAGAACAGAGAAATCGTGTCGCCATTGCTGTAGAGCATCTTGTACAGCACGGCCGTGAGACGGCATATAAATAATTGCGCGAAAGGTTTTATGGTCAAAGTTCGTTTTGCTCCAAGCCCAACCGGGAATTTACATATTGGCGGTGCCCGTACGGCGCTGTTCAATTGGATGTATGCCAAGGCGCAGGGCGGGCAGTTCGTGCTGCGCGTTGAAGATACGGACCTCGAGCGCTCGAAGCCCGAGTACGAGGCCGAGATCATGAACAGCATGGCCTGGCTCGGATTGACCTGGGATGAGTTCTATAAGCAAAGCGATCGGTTCGCGATCTATAAAGAGCAGGCGGAAAAACTGTTGGGCCAGGGCGAAGAAGTGGCGTATAAGAAAGACGGCGCGATTTTTTTGAATATCAAGGCTTTGTCCCGGCGGCGACCGAAGCAGGAAATTTTCGTAGATGACCTCATTCGCGGGCGCGTCCAGTTTGATCTGATGTTCTTGTACTCAGAGCACGAAAAAGATGGCGTTGTCTCCGGCGAAAAAGAGCTGAGGGATGAGGTTCTTGTCAAGTCTGACGGGGCTCCGACCTACAGTTTTGCCTGTGTGATCGATGACGCGATGATGGGCATCACGCATGTCATTCGCGGCGAGGATCATTTGACCAACACCCCTAAGCAGGTGCTCATGTATGAGGCCTTAGGCTTCGGTGATAAGGTCCCCAAATTCGCCCATCTTCCCATGATCATGGGTGAGGATGGTACAAGGATGTCTAAACGGCACGGGGCGACCGCTGTCAGCGATTACCGTAAAATGGGTTTCTTGCCCGAGGCGTTGGTTAATTATCTGATGCTGTTGGGCTGGTCGCCGGGCAATGAGGAAATATTACCGCTTAAAAATGCGTGTACAAAATTTTCTATCAAGAAAGTAAATAAGTCCGCGGCGCAATTCGGCATGGAAAAACTCCGCTGGATCAATGCGCAGTATATTAAAAAAGCAGACGTGCTCACGCTGACGGATCTGATCGTGCCGATGCTTAAAGATGCGGGTCTGATCGGGGAAACCTATGATCGCGGCCGTATTGAAGTGGCTATCGGGCTTTTCAAGGGCCGCATGTCAACGCTTCCGGATTTTCTGGAGCGTGCCGGATTTCTGTTCACGAAAGATATTTCTTTGACGGATGAAATGAAGGCTGAGCTGGCGGCGAAAGATATGTCTGCCGCATTTGCGCTCCTGGCGGACCGCTTGGCGCAGGCAACTGTATTTGATATTGCGACGACGGAGAAAGTTTTCCGGGACCTTGTTGCCGAACTGGGCATTGCCAGCGGCGAGCTGGTGCATCCGGTGCGTTTGGCGCTGAGCGCCTCCGCTATCGGGCCCGGACTTTTTGAGACCATGGCGGTGCTGGGAAAAGACCTGACGGTTGCACGTTTAAGATCGGCGTATTTGAAGTAATCAACGTCGACAAGCTGTAGCCCTTGTTCATGCCCTGTGGCTCAGACAGTCCTCGCGCATCCGTTTTTGAGGGATGTTGAATGAGGAAGGAAAACGGATGGCTGCGGAACTCGCCCTTAGGGCATGAACGGCGGGCACGCTTGTCGCCTAGACTTTTTGCTTTGACAAAAAAGAGGCTTGTTTGTATATTGTGTGCCTCGTGAGATGAAATCACTGCCTCGTTGTGTAACGGTAGCACGACAGCCTCTGGAGCTGTTTGTCTAGGTTCGAATCCTAGCGAGGCAATATATTAAAAGCCCCCTTATATAGGGGGCTTTTTCATTTGATGGGTTATGCCGCCATTAATCCGAAGTGCTGGTAGATGAGCACACGGATGTCATTCATGGAAACGGGCTTGATCAGAAAGCGTGCGCCTTTGGAGCGGGATAGGATCTCATGATCGCCGCTGGCGGTGATGATGATTACGATGGTTTGGGGGTAATGTTTGATGATCTCGGCCGTAACTTCCAGACCGTTCATGCCCGGCATACTGATATCAAGTAGCACAGCATCAAAGGTGTGCTGTGTCATCATCCCGAGAGCCGTGTAGCCATTCTCGGCGGTCCAGACATCAATAGGGTAGTGCCGCTCGACGAAGCGTTTGATCCGGTAGGTGACATCCGGCTCATCATCGACGCACAGCACTTTTCTATTCGGGCTATCTGAAGTTTTCAATATCTTTTCACCCGCGCCGTACGTTCAACGATTTTTCCTGTAATAGTATACCGGCCATTTTGTTCGAGCACAATATCTTCACTGTCTGCGGCCAAGGGGTGCAGTATTTTGGCTGTGCCGTAATTCTTGAATTGTCTCAGTACCGGCGCGCGGCTTTGGGCGTCTATTGCCAGAACGAAATCGCCATTTTTCGGATCTGAACAGGCGTCAACAATGATGACATCGTCGATGAGGAATTCGGGCGCCATGGCGGCGTCCTTGATCCTTAGCGCGAAGGTATTATCTTTAATGGGCGTTTCAACGGCGACGGTTTCAAGGCCGGCGGGGATATCATCCTCCGTGATGGCTTTATTCGCGCTTTCCCAGGCCAGGACCGGAACTCTTCGCGGCATATAATAGGCCGT
>PEAF01000028.1 GCA_002753465.1 Candidatus Omnitrophota bacterium | reverse complement strand
GACGGCTGCCGCGCTGCCTGCATTTCTGGTTAATGGCGTGAAGGTATCAAACGCCGAGATCACGTATATCGATGAAATGTTCTCGCCGTCTTTAGCGCTTACTATTAATAAATTAGACATTGCTATCCATAATTTCTCGCTCACAGCACCGTTTGAAATGACGGTCAATGCTGCGGTTTTCTCATCTGTGCAGGATCTGACGGTCAAGGGGCAGGTTCAACTTGACCTGTTGAAATCAACGGTCAGGCTCGCGCCTTTAAAAATATCTTTTGATATGGCCAAGATCGACGCCGCTCGTTTGGGCAAAGAGTTGCCCATGGTCACTCCTCTTGGTCTTAAACAGATTGTCGGCGAATTGACCGTTAATATTCCTGAGATCGTTGCGGGCGCTAATGGGATCGAAGGGCTTAAGGGGCAGGTGACCCTTAATAATGGGATGCTTTCTGCGGCACTGTCGCCGGTGGCCATCGAGAACATCGCTGTTAAAGCGGATGTAGATGAAAAACAGATAGATGTTAAGGTCCTTTCGTTCAACATGGCGGGAGGCTTTGTTAACGGCAATGCCCTGGTTGTTAATTATTTGGCCGTGCCCGTCATTAGCGCGGCTTTTAATGTGCAGGCTGTTGATGTGAAGAAATTTTTGACAAGCTATAATCTGCCGGTGAAGATCAGCGGGTTGATGACAGGCGCTATGAATCTGAAGTTCTCGGGTAAGTCGCCTGATGAGATCATGAGTTCACTGAATGGAGATGTGAAGGGAGAACTTAAACAGGCCGTTCTCGAGAACGTGAACCTTTTGGCATTGGGACTGGGGAGTATCCCGATGCTCCCGCAGCTTCTGGAGAGTGTGACCGCAGACCTGTCGCCGGAATCGCAGGATGAGGTACGCAGGGGTTTTACAATGCTTCAAACATGTGCCGCACAAGCAAGGCTCGTTAACGGTGTTGTTCAGTTGGATGCGGCGGATCTTCTGACGCGCGATCTTTTGGCGCACGCGCAAGGCACGATCGACCTTAAGTCGAGTATGGATGTTAAGACCGATATTCGTTTGGCATCCGCGCTCTCGGACCGGCTTGGCGCGTCCGTCAAAGAATTATCTGTTTTAAAAGATGATCAGGGGCGCATTTACGTCCCGATGGAGATCAAGGGGCCTGCGCTAAAGCCAAAGGTTATTCCCGACGTGGAATATTTAACGAAGAAGCTCATTATCGCCTCAGGTGGCGATGCTTTGCAGAAGGCTTTAGGGACGCCGGAGGTATCGCAGGCGGTTGATGCTATTTTCGGGATGTTCAAGAAGAAATAAGCGTATTTTAAAAATACTTGTCATGGATTGATGCAATGAGTATACTAGTGCGAAATTTGACAAATTCTACTATTCCCGACAATGGGGGAGAAACGGCATGAGTTTTATGGCAGATAAAAATAAGAATAAGAAATTACGTAACATCTTGCTTGTTGTTGCGGGTATATTGTCCGTTTACATCTTGGTGATGTGGTATTTTAATATCAAGACGCTTAATCAGACCGTCGCTGTTGTTGAACAGGTGGCTGATGATCAATCCAAGAATTTCCGTTTTTATGTTAAGGAGTATAAAGAGACAAAGGTAGAGCTTGATGTGGCTAATGAGAAAGTTGTTACGCTGACAGCTGAACTTGAGGCGGCGAATGCCGAGCTTTCAAATACGCGCCTGGAGCTTTCTTCGTTACAGGGCGTTAACGATGAGTTAAAGGGCACTATTCAATCGCTGGAAAATTTCAAAGCCAAGGCTCTGGCCAAGGGCGAGGCGCTGGAGAATATGATCAACGCGTTTAAGAAAAAGAACAAACAGCTTGATGCGGATCTTCAGTCCGTGCGCAAGGAATTGGCTACGTTCCAGCCCGATATTTCTGACACGAAAGAAGGCCGCGCCAAGATCCTTCTTTTTAAGAATCATATTGTTATGGTCAAAAAGAATATGAACATTCTTAAACAGCAGGCTGTTACTGTTAAGATCGAGGCGCAGAAACAGCGCGATCGCCTTGAAATGCTTTATGGTAACAACGGCTATATGGTTAAGGGCGGTCAGGATCAGTCAACCAAGCGCCAGGGTGCTAAGGTGGACATAAAGGTCGAATTTAAATGAATCTAACCGCGGTAAGCGGTGCAACAGGCGAAGTTGGCGCAAGTCAACTTCGCTTTTTTATTATCCGTTCTAATAAGCGAAGGACCTTGCAGTTGTCTGTAGGCGTACGTGGTGTGGGTGTCAGGGCGCCTTCATGGGTTCCCGTTAAAGAGATCGAGGCTTTTGTTTATGATAAAAGGCATTGGATTGAGCGGGCGGTTCGTGAGGCCGGCATATTAAAGTTAAAGCCTGATGTTTTTCTCCTCGGAGGGCCGCTGTATTTTCTGGGGGATGTATTTGAGCTTGAGGTGGCGCCGCAGGACGGCGGTACGACGTGGCTTGAGGAGTTGCCTAAGGGTTGGAGGGTGAAAGGTGACCGTGACCTTGTTCAACGTCTGATTATAAAATGGTACAGGATCAAGGCAGAAAAGGTCTTTAACGGCCTGATGGTTCATTGGGCGGAGCGTATGGAGATGTCTGTGCCGGGATGCGTTGTCAAGGCACAGCAAAGGTTGTGGGGAAGTTATAGTTCGCGTACGAAGACGGTGAATCTTAATTGGCGGATGATCGCATTTCCACCCGAGATCATTGAATATATTGTTATCCATGAACTTGCGCATGCACGGCACCTGCACCATGGAAAAAGTTTTTGGGTTGAGGTGGCGAAATACTGCCCGAACTGGCGCGAACGGCGGTTGTGGCTGAGGACAGACGCAAAGGCGTACTTATTTTGAAATCCATATGATCATAGAGGTCAAGGTCATCCCGGGCGCTAAGAAAAATCTTCTAAAAGAGGATGGCTTGATCACAAAGGTGTACCTTACGGCGCCGCCCGTGGACGGAAAGGCCAATGAGGCACTGGTTGATTTCCTGGCGGAGCATTATAATGTACGTTCATCACGCATAGAGATAATAAAGGGATTGAAATCACGAAACAAAGTAATTAATATAAGTGATTCCTAATAATCTAAATAGTTAATTAGAGAGGGTTCTATGTTACTCGAAGAGCAGATCAATAAAGATTATATACAGGCCATGAAAGATAAGGCGACCGAGAGATCGGGTACTATTAATTATCTAAGAGCGATGATCAAGCAGGTCAAGGTTGACAAGCGTCTTGAGAAAGTGGCTGATGATGAGGTGATCGCGGTGATCAAAAAGCAGATCAAGCAGCGTCAGGATTCCATTGAGCAGTTCGATAAAGGCGGTCGCCCTGAATTAGCCGCTAAAGAAAAAGCTGAGATCGATATTATGAAGGTGTATCTTCCTGCTGAAATGGCATTAGACGAGGTTAAGGCCCACATTCAAGCCGCGGTCAAGGAATCTGGTGCAACGTCCATGAAGGATATGGGTAATGTGATGAAAGTCGTTCGGGAGAAGGTTGCTGGACGCGCGGACGGCAAACTGGTCAGTGAACTTGTTAAAGAAATATTGTCGTCAATATAAGCCATTATGAGAAGAAAAAACTTCCTCATTCTTTCGATCGCTTGTTCTTGTTTGTCAGCATTGATTTTTTTGCTGGGTGTATGGGTGCCGGCGCAATATCAGGTGCCGGTCTTAATGTATCATTCTGTCGCACCGTATTCTCAAGAGCCTTTGAATAATGTCAGGCTTGGGCAGTTTGAAAAACAAATGGCTTATATAAAGAATCACGGGTACAAGGTCTTACCTTTGGGTCAGTTTGTCGATGGTCTAAAAGCAGGGAAGGATTTTGATCATAAAAGCGTTGTGATCACTTTTGATGATGGTTATAAGGATAATTACACGTCAGCTTTTCCGGTGCTTAAGCGCTACGGCATTCCTGCGACGATCTTTGTTGAGGTGGGTCATATCGGAAATTCTAATCGATTTACCTGGGAGGACGCTAAGGAAATGTCCGCCAGCGGGGTTGACTTTGAAAGTCATTTGATGACGGGGGCGTATTTGCCTGACCTTCCGCTCGAGGAGCGTATTTCACAGCTTACGGAGAGCAAGCGTCTTCTGGAAGTCAATTTAAAGCATCCGGTTCGTTTTTTGGCTTTCCCGATCGGCGGATTTGACGAAGAGGGTAAGATGCTCGTTAAAAAGCTTGGCTATGAGGCGGCTTTTACGACGAATCGGGGGTTTGATCGCAGTATGAAGGATGTTTACGAGATCAAGCGTATCCGTGTTAAAGATTCTGATTTTGACTGGCAGCTTTGGCTGAAGCTTTCAGGGTATTACAATCTTTTTAGAAGTTCAAAGAATCCTTTTTGAAACCAGGGAGCGGTATGAAAAATGCAGATTATTTTTTGAGACCTGACGGCGCTTTTGTAGTTGAGAATTACAATCAAAATAAGCCGTTTGCTAATTTCTTCCCTGGGATCGCCGGTGAGTGGGGTATCCCGATGTGGGTCTTCTATACGAATCGCGGTCAGGGGATCGCTGCTTTCGGCATCGAGTCCAAAGATAAAGCTATTATGGAGTTTCAGCCAGCCAATAAGGCATATCGTTTGACCTCAACACATGGTTTCCGTACCTTTCTTAAGGTAAAAAAAGGAAATGTTCAAAAGTTCTATGAACCATTCTTAAGTCCCGTGGGTTCGCCGTTCAAGGTCCGGCAGACCATGGTGATCACATCCCATGAATTGACGCTTGAAGAGGTGAATACGACGCTGGGTATTGCCGTCACCGTAACTTATTTCACAGTACCGGAGGAGTCGTTTGCCGGCCTGATGCGTAAAGTCACGGTCAAGAATATTTCCAAAGGTGCCATGTCATGTGAAATGATCGATGGTTTGCCGGTCATTTTACCTTTTGGCCAGAATGATTGGGTGATGAAAAATATGTGCCGTACCATTGAAGCATGGTACAAGGTGCGGAATTTGGATAAGAAGGCGCCGTATTTTCAGCTTAATGTCGAGGCGGCTGATGTGCCTCAGGTCAAGCAGATCAAAGAGGGTAATTTTTATTTTGCGTTTGATCCCAAGGCAAAACCAGGGGTGTTGCTTGAGCCCGTGGTTGAGGCGGGGATCGTTTTCGGACAGGCGACGGATTTGCGTACGCCTGAGCGTTTCATCACCGAAAAGAATTTTAATGTCGCTAAAACGCAGCAGACTGACAACCGTACCCCCAGTGCGATGAGCCATGCCATATTTGCACTAAAGTCCGGCGCGTCCAAAGAAGTTGTCAGTGTGACAGGGTTTACCCGCAGCGTGGCGGACCTTAATGCGACGGTAAAAAAAGTGACCGGTAAGGGGTTTGAGCCGGCCAAGCGTAAGCGTAATGCTGACCTGATCAGCGGCATCAAATCATTAGCTTTTACGCATAGCGCCAGTGCTGCGTTTGATGCTTATGCTCAGCAGACATTCCTTGATAATGTGTTGCGCGGGGGCTTACCCGTCAGCCTTCAGACCAGTGAAGGGCCTGCCGTGTTCAATGTCTATAGCCGTAAGCATGGCGACCTTGAGCGTGATTACAATGCTTTTAAGCTTTCGCCGACCTTCCTTTCTCAGGGGAACGGCAACTACCGTGATGTGAACCAGAATCGCCGCAATGATGTATGGTTCAACGCCGATCTTAAAGAAAGTGCCGTTGTCAATTTCTTCTCGCTCGGCCAGGCAGATGGATATAATCCGCTGGTTGTTTGCGGCATGGCTTTTGTGGCCGATGATGATATGCGCATCGACAGTCTTTTGAAAGCTCACGTTAAGTCAGGGGATACACATGCCCTGAAGGCTTTTCTTAAAAAGGGTTTCATGCCCGGAGACCTTTTTAACTTCATCGTCGACCACAACGTATCTCTTAAGCTTAAGCCGCGTGAGTTCCTGGCTCAGGTTCTGGGGATTTGTCAGAAGTCTGAAACAGCGCAGCATGGAGAAGGGTTTTGGACGGACCATTGGCATTACAATCTTGATCTGGTTGAGAGCTACCTTGCGCTTTATCCGGAAGGGTTGGCGGCCATTTTGCTGGAAAATAAGAATTTTACGTTTTATCACAACAGCTGTTACGTTCAACCGCGTGACAAGCGTTATGTGCTGACAGCGCGCGGCGTTCGTCAGTACCACTCACTTCATGAGGGTTCAGAACATAAGGACCGTGGCCATAAGTTGCGCGTCCGGCACGGGCAAGGTGAAGTTTATCATACCAATCTTCTCGTTAAGATGCTTTGCTTGATCGCCAATAAAGCAGCGACACTTGATCCGAGCGGCATCGGTATCGATATGGAGGCTAATAAGCCTAATTGGTATGATTCATTGAATGGCTTGCCGGGGCTTTTAGGCTCATCCATATCAGAGACATTTGAGGTCAAGCGTTTTGCCTTGTTCGCGCTTAATGCCCTGGATAAGTTGGCTGTTGATGGCAGCGAGAATGTGGCTGTATTTGAGGAGTTGGCAGGATTTGTACAGCAGTTAAGCGATATTTTGAGTGAGAAGAATGATCTTGATTACTGGAAGAAGTCCAATACGGCCAAGGAAGATTATCGTGAGAAGGTCCGTGATGGGATCACGGGTGTCGAGAAAGAGGTGTCGTTCTCGGCGATAAGGAACTTTCTTGAACTGGTTGTTATCAAGGTTGGTGAAGGGGTTACCAAGGCGCGTCGTGCCGATGGTCTTTTTCCGACCTATTTCTATCATAAGGTGACCCGCTATGAACCGGTAGAGGGTGCTTCGCCTGCCAAGGAAGGCCCTTGTGTGCGTCCTTTGGCATTTGAACGTCACGACATGCCCTTATTCCTGGAAGGATTTGTTCATGCCTTGCGTTCGGAACAGGACAGCGCTGTTGCCCTGTCTCTCCATGAGAAGGTTAGAAAGAGTGCCATTTTCGATGCGGATCTTAAGATGTATAAAGTTAATACGGACATCACCTCGGAAACCGAAGAGATCGGGCGCACGCGCGTATTTCCGCGTGGCTGGCTGGAGAATGAATCCGTTTGGCTTCATATGGAGTATAAGTATCTTTTGGAGCTTTTACGTTGTGGGCTCTATGATGCGTTTTATCAGGACTTGTCCACGTGCTGTGTGGCCTTCATGGACCCTGTGCGTTATGGCCGCAGTATTCTGGAAAACTCTTCATTCATTGCCTCAAGTGCGCATCCTGACAAAGACCTTCAGGGTCAGGGTTTTGTGGCCAGGCTCTCCGGAAGCACAGCAGAATTTATTCACATATGGATGTTCATGAATTCGGGCGACAGGCCCTTTGGGATCAGTGCCCAGGGTCAGCTTGAGCTTATTTTCCGTCCGGCGTTAAAGGGAAAATTCTTTACGGCCGAAAAATCAGTCGTGGAGGTCCCGGCTTTATCAGGCAAGGTTGTCAGCACGCAACTTGCTGCAGCGACTTATGCATTCAATTTTATGGGTAAGACGCTGGTTGTTTATCATAATCCGCAGCGGAAAGATACTTTTGGTGCGCAGAAAGTTGAGCCAAAGTCTGTGGTGCTGCATTATGCGGGCAAAAAGATCAAGAAGATCGACGGCGGCGTTATTCCTTCGCCGTTCGCTGAGGATGTACGTAGCGGCAAGGTGCTACGCATTGATGTGGAGTTGGCTTAATATGACAACGCCTCTTCACCGTACCCCGCTTTACGCTGTCCATGTGGCCCTTGGCGGGAAGATGGTTCCTTTCGCCGGCTGGGAAATGGCCGTTCAATATCCCGATGGTATTCTTAAGGAGCATGAAGCTAATCGCAAGGGATGTTCGATTTTTGATTGTTCCCACATGGGCGAATTCCTTATTGAAGGCGACGCCGTTCTTTCAGGGCTCGACGGTATTGTAACCCAGGCTATCATTGACCAGCCTGTAGGTACATGCCGTTATGGTATGGCCCTCAATGACCGGGGGGGTGTTATTGATGATCTTATTGTCTATCGCCTGGCACAAGAAAAATGGATGGTGGTTGTCAACGCTTCCAACATTGAAAAGGATGCCGCTCATTTCCGCAAGCATTTGACATCGAAGTCAAAGTTCATGGATATTTCATTTCAGACCGCAAAGCTCGACGTGCAAGGTCCTTTGTCGCGGGATGTCCTTAAGGCGTTCATTCCAGGTGTTGATGCGCTCGAATATTATACGTTTGCAACATTCAATGTTTTGGGGCAAGATGTTATTGTCAGCCGAACGGGATATACCGGAGAACTGGGTTACGAGATCTATTATCCCTGGGCCAAGGCTGAAAAAGTTTGGCATGCCGTTATGGCTGATAAGCGTGTTCGCCCGACAGGGCTTGGTGTTCGGGATGTTTTGCGCGTTGAGGTTTCTTATCCCCTGTACGGTCATGAATTGTCTGAAGATATCTCTCCGGCGGAAGCTGGTCTAAAGCGTTTTGTGGATGTTTCGAAGGATTTTGTCGGCAGGGATGCGTTCCTACGTCGTGAAAAAGAGGGTGGCCGAAAGATCATTCATTTTACGTCCGAGAATCGGCGTGCGCCGCGCCAGGGGCATATTCTTTTTGCACCCGACGGATATGTTATCGGTGACGTGGTCAGTGGTACGTTCTCTCCAGCGCTTGGGGTGGGCATCGGGATAGGATTTCTTAAAAAAGAGTTTACGTCTGTCGGGAAAGATATTATATTTGGGGATGAAAAAATCAAAGTGAACGCGCAGGCGGCAACCAGGCCGTTCTACAAAGCGGGATCACTTAAGAACTAGACGGAGAAAGTATGGAGATCGTCGAACATTACCTTTATACCAAAGAGCATGAATGGATCAGCATTGAAGACGGTGTCGGTGTTATCGGCATCAGTGAGTATGCTCAGAGCACGCTCGGCGACATTACTTTTGTCGAACTTCCGAATGTTGATGTTGAAGTAGAGCAGTTTGAGCAGTTGACGGCCTTGGAATCGGTAAAGGCCGCCAGCGATATTTTTTCGCCCATGTCAGGACGTGTAGTTGAGATCAACGACAAGGTCTCTGAAGACCCCGGCTTGATCAACCGCTCATGCTATGACAAAGGATGGATCGCCAAGATCGAGATCTCCAATATGGATGAGGCTTCTAATCTCATGACGGCGTCTGAATATGAAAGTTATCTCGAAAGTCTGGATCGCGGTGGCGATACCGAGAGCGAAGAGTAATTCGCCTTGTAATTGAGTGACAGGACTTCATTGAATCCCTATATTCCAAATACAGATAATGATGTGCGTACTATGCTTGAGACCATTGGCGTCAAGAGCATAGACGCTCTTTTTGTCGATATCAAGCCGGAACATGCCCCGAAATCTTTTGATCTTCCGTCAGGCAAATCAGAGTTTGAGGTCATGGAGCGGTTGCGCCTCATGGCCTCCAGGAATGCCGGGACCCTGGTGCCGTTCATCGGTGGCGGATACTATGATCATTATGTTCCGGCGGCGTGTGGCGCGCTGATCTCCCGCGGTGAGTTCTATACGGCCTATACGCCGTATCAGCCTGAATGCGCGCAGGGAACGCTGCAGGCGCTGTTTGAGTATCAAAGCGGGATCTGTGCGCTGACGGGGATGGATGTATCAAACGCATCGCTTTACGACGGTGGTACGGCTCTTTATGAAGCCATGATGATGGGTATCCGTATTACCGGGAGGAAGAAGGTAGTTATGGACGGCGGTGTCAGTCCCATCTATCGCAAGCTGATCAGATCCTATACGCACAATCTTCATTTTGAATTTGTTGAAACCCCTGTTGTCCATGGCCAATCTGACCGTAAGGCCATGACGGCGTTCCTTGATAAAGATACGGCTGTCGTTATGCTGCAGAATCCGAATTTCTTTGGAACGATTGATGATTTTTCGGATATTGTTGCCAAAGCGCATGAGCTTGGCATCATTGTTGCTGCCAGCGTTTATCCTGTTTCTTTAGGTTTGCTAAAAACGCCTGCTGAAATGGGCATTGACATCGTTACAGGTGAGGGGCAGTCGTTGGGGTTGCCTCTTAATTTCGGCGGGCCTTATCTCGGGTTCATGGCGACGCGCCGTAAATTCATCCGTCAGATGCCGGGGCGCATTGTGGGGGAGACGGTTGATGCGCAGGGCCGGCGGTGTTTTGTCAATACGCTTCAGGCGCGCGAGCAGCATATCCGTCGTGAAAAGGCAACGTCCAATATTTGCACCAATGTGGCTTTGTGCGCCATGCAGGCTTCGGTCTTTATGTCTTTGATGGGCCGGCGCGGGTTTCGCGAGCTGGCGCAGTTGAATTTGGATAAGGCTGAATTTGCGCGTCAGGAATTGGCAAAGATCCCGGGTGTTGAAGTAAAGCGCTCATCCCCTACATTCAATGAGTTTACGGTCCGCCTGCCTAAGAATGCAGCGGATGTGGTTGAGGCCATGATCCCCCGTGGATTTGCGGCGGGTTTTCCGTTAGGCCGGTATTATCCTGGCATGGAAAATTATCTTTTGGTCGCTGTTACTGAAAAACGGACCAAAGATGAGATTGTAGCATTCGCTAAAGCGCTGGCGGAGGTGCTTCGATGAAACTGATTTTTGAGAAAAGTGTAAGCGGCCGTCAGGGATTCAAGCTTCCCGAATCAGATGTTGCGGTTCAAACAAAGATCGCGGATAAATACTTGCGTCAGGCTGATGCGACTTTGCCCGAGGTGTCCGAGCTTGATGTTGTACGCCATTTCACACAGCTTTCACAAATGAATTTCTCGGTTGATGCCAATCTGTATCCGTTGGGTTCATGCACCATGAAGTACAACCCTAAGTATACGGAAAAGGTAGCGGCTATGCCCGGGTTTTGCGACCTTCATCCGCTTTTGCCGCAGCTAAAAGGTGGCGAGCGCTATGTGCAGGGGGCTCTTGAGGTCCTTTATGACAGCGAGCGATGGCTCAGCGAAATTACCGGGATGAAGGCTTTTACCATGCAACCTTTGGCTGGTGCTCACGGCGAATTAACGGGCATTATGCTTATGGCTGCCTACCATAAAGCCAAAGGCAATAAGAAGAAGTACATCATCATTCCTGATTCTGCTCATGGGACGAACCCTGCTTCGGCGGCGGTTGCCGGTTATCAGATCATTTCTGTCGCCTCGGACAAGAAGGGCGGCATGGATATCGAAAAACTTAAAGCCGTATTAACGGACGAAGTGGCGGGATTGATGATGACCTGCCCTGATACACACGGTGTTTTCAATTCGCAGGTCAGCGAAATCGCGAAGCTTATCCATTCCGTTGACGGCATTATGTATTATGACGGCGCTAATTTAAATGCGACGATGGGGCGCTGCCGTCCGGGTGATATTGGTTTTGACGTAGTGCATGTGAATTTACACAAGACCTTCGGTACGCCGCACGGCGGCGGCGGACCTGGTTCCGGGCCTGTGGGTGTCGGCGAGAAGCTCGAGAGGTTCCTGCCGATTTCACGCATCGTTAAGCGTAATGACGGCATGTTGGTGTTGGACTACAATTATCCGGATTCTATTGGTTACATCGCATCTTTTTATGGAAATTTCGGTATTATTCTGCGCGCATACGCCTATATGATCCTTTTGGGCTCCGACGGTCTCAAGGCCACCAGCGACCATGCTGTTCTTAACGCTAATTATGTGGCAGCCCGTCTTAAGAAATATTATCAACTGGCTTTTGACCGTATTTGCATGCATGAATGTCTGTTCTCCGCTTTGAAACAGACCGAGCGCGGTGTTCATGCCATTGACATCGCGAAATATTTGATCGACCAGCGCATTCATCCGCCAACCGTGTATTTCCCGCTTACGGTCAAAGAGGCGATCATGATAGAACCTACTGAGACGGAAAGTAAGGAGACCATGGATGTTTTTATCGAGGCCATGGTTGAGGCTGATGCCCTTTCCCGCAGCAATCCGGAGTTGTTCCATGATCTTCCCAAGACCATGCCAATTTCCCGTCCGGATGAAACCAGGGCCGCGCGTGAAATGAATGTTAATTTCTTCGCCCTCAAGGCATGAGGGTTGAGGACCTTTCTTTTTTAGATCCCCGGCAGAATTTAGACTACGATGATCAGTTGTTGAACCTGGCAGACAGGCAGGGTGCGGGTGAGGTTCTGCGTTTTTGGGAGTCACCGTCGGTCTTTGTTGTTCTCGGCCGGACGTGTCAAGAGGAGGCGGACGTTGACTCAGGCGCATGTGCTCAAGATGGCATTCCTGTTTTACGGCGTTCATCTGGTGGCGGGACGGTCGTGCAGGGGCCTGGGTGCCTGAATTTCTCACTGATCCTTTCAAAGGTCCGTCATCAAGACCTTGCTTCAATCCCTCGTTCATACGAATTTATTCTTTTGAGGGTTTTGAATGTTCTAAAGGGTGCTGGTGTTTCAGCCGGGTTTCGTCCGATCTGCGACCTTGTCCTATCATCTGATGAGAAGAAGTTTTCCGGGAATGCTCAGCGCCGCGGTAGAGGGTACATCCTTCATCACGGCACTATTTTGTATAACGCTGATCTTAGCCTGATATCCCGTTATTTAAGAATGCCTTCCAGGATGCCCGAATACCGCCGTACGCGCCCACATGCGGATTTTATTACGAATGTAAGCCTCGATGTTCCTGCATTTAAGGAGCGGATGGGTAAGACCTTTTCAGTTCTATAAATATTATATCTTTTTATATTTTAGATGATAAAATAGCCACTTAATCAGGGAGGTAATGTGCGTTTCATGAAGTTTATTGCTGCTGTTGTCCTGCTTTTTGTATCGTGCGTATCTTATGCCGCATCACCTGCGGCGCCTGCCGTTGGCACATCTGCCCGGGACCAGTATCTTACCTATTTCGAAGAAGTTTATAATTTGATGAAAGAACACTATTTTTATGAGATCCGTCGTGATGATTTTGACCGGTTCCTGACAGTTTTTGATAAGAAGATCTACCCGAGTATTATGCTCGAGGGGAAAAGCAATGATTACGTGCGCTGGCGCAGTGCAGCGTATCTGGTGGATGCGTTAAAGCAGCCTGATGATATCTTCTCACGTTATTTGCCGCCCAAGCCCGCCCAGCAGTTTGCCCAGGAGGTTTACGGAAAGAAGATCGACCTTGGCATCGAGGGGCATTTGATCGATAAGGGGTACGTAGTCGATTTCATTGAACCCCGTTCCGATGCCTATGAAAAAGGGATGAGGGATAATGATCTTATCGTTAACCTGGCCGGAGAGCCGGTTCTGTCGCTGGGTGAGGCCAAGATCAAGGACAAGCTTATTCCTCTTGAGGGATCAAAGGTTTTGATCGACTTTTTATCTGGCGCTTCCATGTCGCCGGCCGCGATCGAGGTCGTAAGTAAGGAATATTTTAAGCAAACTGTCTTTGAAAAGCCGACAGGTGTTCCCGGAATCTATTGTTTTCAGATCCAGAAATTTAACCAGGGGACTCCGGAAGACTTCAGCCGTTTAATGGGGTCAATTGCACCCAAGAATCCCAGGGGCCTTGTGTTAGATCTGCGTGGTAATCCCGGCGGGCCACCGTTGGCGGCGCGCGCGATCTCGGCGTTCTTTTTACCTAACGGTGAGCCTTTGGTTTATTTTGAAGGGAGAAACCGCCCGCGTTCTGATCTGGACATCCCTGTTCTGCCTGAAGGTTATCGTGTGGATTGGCCCATGGCCGTCCTTGTTAATAAAGGAACTGGCAGTGCGGCTGAGCTTTTCTCGGGTGTGTTGCAGGACAGAAAACGTGCCGTCGTCTTAGGTGATAAAACTGCTGGTCAGGTGCTCTTAAAAAGCATCTTTGACTTATCAGACGGGTCTCAGTTGGCGATGGTTAATGCCCGCGGGCATTTTCCTGACGGAAGGCCGTTCCCCTTTGATGGCGTGCACCCTAATGAGAGCCTGCCTTCAGACCAGGAAGGCGACGCGATCAACCTGGCGGCTAAGTATTTATACCTTAAAGCTAACGGGAAAATGGGCCAATGACGGGCGTTTTAAGCGGCAATATTATATTTAAGGTTGTTCTTTTGCAATTAATCCTTGCAGGGATTGTCCTCTTTTTGATGAAGAAGCTCCTAGAGAGGGAGCTTTTTGCGGTAGCCATTGAACAGATCTCCGGAGTTACCCTTGACCGCGGAGATGTAATATCGGAAGTCGCCGTTGTTTCTGCTGTAAAGATATCAAAAGATGATGAGCTTCGCCTGAGCGTTGTGGTTAAGCGGCGTTTTCCTCAGGCTAATTTGGTTTTAGCCAATGACCCTTCGTTAGGTGGTGGTCTCATTGTGCGAGTCGGCCAACATACATTTGATCACAGTTTTTGGACAAGGATCAAACAACTTGTGGGGTTTCAGGGCCAATGAATCCTAGAGTTTTAGTTATAATCCCGGCTTTTAATGAATCAGGCGCGATCATAAATATCACACGCGAAGTGATTGCCTGTGGAGTTCAGGCTGACGTCCTTGTTATTGATGACGGGTCGGTCGATGATACGGCCGCAAGGGCTAAAAGCGCCGGTGCACTGGTTGTGCGCTTGCCATTTAATCTCGGGATAGGCGGTGCGGTTCAGGCTGGTTACCGTTACGCCAAGGCAAACGGTTATGACATTGCTGTTCAGGTGGATGGCGATGGGCAGCATGACCCGGCCTACCTTAAGCATGTAATTTTACCTGTGCTTGCCGGGTCGGCGGACATGGCGATCGGGAGCCGGTTTATCGATGGCAAGAGCGGTTTTCGCTCTTCGGCCATACGCCGCGTGGGGATCAGGTTCTTTTCTTTTCTTATCAGGCTTCTTTCGGGCGTTAATGTGACGGATCCTACATCCGGTTTTCGTGCTTGCGGGCGCAGGTTGATCGATGTGTTCGCTGCGTACTACCCCCAGGATTATCCTGAGCCCGAGGCTGTTGTTGTCGCAAGGCGATTGCATTGCCGGGTTACGGAAGTGTCTGTGGTGATGCGGGCGCGCACTTCCGGGGCCAGCTCAATTTCATTTGTAAAATCATTTTACTACATGATCAAGGTCTCCAGCGCCATACTTTTGCATACTTTAAAAGACAGAAAGGTTTACCAGCCATGACCATTCAGCTGTGTGCGATCATTCTTTCCGTGGTCGTATTTTTGTTGGTTATTGAACTTGTCAGACGTGAGCGTCTGACGTTCAGGTACGCCATGGCCTGGCTTTTGTTGGCGGCACTTGGAGTTGTGTGCGCGATCTTTAAAGAGCCGCTTTTTGTGCTTTCACGCTGGTGCGGGTTTGAATTGCCCAGTAACTTCATTTTCTTCGGGTTGTTGGGGGCGTTTGTGTTCTTAAGTCTTCTGCTGACGGTCTTTTTGTGCCAGCAACACAAGCGTAATGACCGCATGGCGCAGGCTTTGGGGTTGCTGGAGCTTGAGATTAGCAAGCTTAAGGAGCGTATGGATGGTCGCTGACCCGCATGTAAGCGTTATTATTCCCGCGTATAACGCCGCTAAGACAATTGATTCTGCCATCAGGTCTGTTTTATCTCAAGACTATGCGGGAAAAGTAGATTTGATCGTGGTGGATGACGGGTCTACGGATAAAACCGGGGATATTGTACGCTCTTTTTCCAATGTTTTTTATGTGCGGCAGGAAAATGCCGGACCAGCCAGTGCCAGGAATCGGGGCGCTGCAGAGTCGAGGGGTGAGTTTTTATTTTTTACCGATTCTGATTGCTGTGCGGAGCGTTCCTGGGTTTCGAAAATGATGCGCGGATTTGACCGGGCCAACATATCCGTTGTGGCGGGAAGTTATGGGATAGTCAATGCGCACTCAATTCTGGCACGTGCGATCCATCAAGAGATCATTTTTCGGCATGAGGCTTTGATGCCTGATTATCCTAAATCCTTTGGCAGCTATAATTTTGCTGTTAGAAGGAGCGTTTTTGAAGCGGTGGGTGGCTTTAATGTTTCTTATCGTCGTGCCAGCGGGGAAGATAATGACCTTAGTTATAAGATCATTGCTGGAGGCGGCCAGATACGCTTTCTAAAAGATGCCCGTGTTGGCCATTATCATCAGGAGTCTTTCGGGCGATATTTTAAAGAACAGTTTTACCACGGTTTTTGGCGTGTAAAAATCTATGTTGATCACCCTGGGATGCTTTCGGGTGACGGTTACACGTTTTGGAAAGACATGGTCGAATTGCCCTTAGTTGGGGTGTTGGTGGCAACCGTATTTTTTCCATCGTATTTCATCGCTGTCTTTTTGGCTTTTCTTGTTTTTGAATTAGTGTTCGGGTGGTTAATGACGCGCTCTTTAACGGATGGGTTCGTGTCTGGTGTCACTATGTTGTTCCGGTCCTTTGCCAGGACTGCGGGTTTTATCTCCGGCGGGGTAATCCTTCTTGCAAATAAAATTCTAATAGATAAAAAAAAGTAAAAAACCCTTGCGGGTGATTTCCGCTATGTTAATATAAAATTGTTTCAAGGGTATAAGTGTCCACAGCAACAGCACTTTAAGAATAAAATACCGACGATGGCTAAAAAAGAAACCGCAGAAGAAAAGTTGCTCAAGATCATTGAGGCTACAAAAAAAGCCAAGGGCGGGGCCTCATCAGCGCCGGTGGCTGTAGCTGCGGCAAGGCCTTCATCGTTGCAGCTGTTATTATCGCCGCAGCACATTAATATGGCTTTGATCGCTGCCGTATTGGCTGGGTTTCTTTTTCTCGTCTATCAGATCAAGTCGGGTGTTTCTCTTTTGAACGAGGATGTCATGATCTCGACTGACGCCTCAGCACCTCAAGCGAATGACGCACAATCCTTACCCGCGATAAAAGATGTTGTTTACTATCTCGATAAGATCTCTGCCCGCAACATTTTTCAGCCGTATGAAAAGAAAGCTGACGAAGGTGTTTCTACGGCGGGAGATACTGCGCTTAAGGGCCGGCTTGCAAAGTATAAACTTGTTGGTGTTGCATGGCTCGACGTTCCTGAGTCAGCGACAGTTATGATCGAGAACACTTCGACGCATGAGACGCGTTTTTTGAGAGAGGGTGATAAAATTGATGACGTAACCGTGAAGACCATCTTTACTGACAGGGTCGTCTTCAGTTATGCAAACGAGGAGATGACAGTTAAATTATGACAAAACACACACTTTCCCCCAGGAAAATCGCTGTGACGTTGTTGGCTGGATTTTTGGCGATTGTGGGCGTAGCCGGCATGAAGCCTGCTTTTGCTGAAGAAGGTCGTGCCCCTAAGCCTCTGATCATTTCTCAGCCCAAAGAGTCTATCGAGGAGCGTCTTAACCGTAAGATTGCGCTTGATGTGCGCGATATGAACATCGTTGATGTCCTTAAGTTCTTGGCGATGAAAGGTGAGTACAATGTCGTGATCAGCCCATCTGTCGACGGCCGCACGACCGTTCTTCTCGATAACGTCGCTATTAAAGATGCACTAGATATCGTTATTATTTCAAGCCGTCTGGCTTACAGCATTCAAAGTAACATCGTACAAGTAATGACGGCTGCTGAATATGAGGCTATGTTCGGTAAGCAGTTCAGCGACAAAACAATCGTAGCTACGTTGCGGTTGCAGTATGCTAAGCCTAGTTATGTATTAGCTGCACTTGACAATGTCAAAAGCAATGTCGGTAAGATCATTATTGATGAAGATACCGGGGCTGTTGTCATGATTGATACCCCTGAATCTATAGAGAAGATGAAAAAGATTTTGTTAGAGATCGAACAGCCGTTGGAAACGATCGTTTATAATCTTCAGTACGCCAAAGCCGATGTGGTCGCTGACAAACTGCGTACGCGTATTGACGCTAAATCGGTTGGTTCAATATCTTCAGATGAGCGGTCCAATCAGCTTGTTGTTCGTGTGTTCCCGGGAAGGAAAGATGAAGTCGAGAAGATCATTCGCCATTTAGATGAGCCCACGAAAGAAGTTTTGATCGAGGCGCGTATTCTTCAAGTTATATTTAAGCCTAATTATGATGCGGGCATTGATTGGAGTATTTTGGCCAATGATAAGAAGCCCGATAGTACGCTGCGTTTTTCAAACATGTATATGAATGAGGGCGGCGGTCTGGCGTCAGATAATCTTAAGAGTACTTTTGGGAAAATTGCTGTCGGTAATATTAACGTAGATAATTTTGCTGTTAGTTTACGCGCCTTAGAGCAGGTTAGCGATACGAAGATTCTTTCAAGTCCTAAAATTATGGCTGTCAACAATGAAGAGTCGCGGATCCATATCGGCGACACTGTTCCCTATATTATTTCTACAGTTTCAGGAACGGGTGATAATGCGATCACCAGTGAAGATGTGCGTTTTATTGATGTTGGTCTAAAGCTAAATGTAACACCTATTATCAATGATGATGGCATGATCACCATGAGACTGCGCCCTGAAATATCTTCAGTTGTTGGGCGTCTTGATTCTAGCAAGGGTGGTATCCCTCAGGTCAATAAAACCGAAGTAGAGACGACGCTTCTTGTTGAGGACGGCACAACTATCATTATGGCTGGTTTACGCAAAGATGATAAAGTGCATACCAAAAGAGGTCTTCCTATTTTAATGGATATTCCTCTGATTTCGAAAGCGTTCAGCCGCGAATCGGATAGTATCTCGTCGTCTGAAATTGTGATTTTTATCACGCCGCACATTCTCACTGGAAAAGAGAATTATAGAACTGCCGACGGAACCATCAAACCGTCTAAGGCTTATAATAAGTGATCTTAAAAATCTTTGGGAGAGGTTCTCTATGAGGACAGTAAAAGTTTTCAACTTTTCAACATTGTTGGCAGTAGTTGGTACGTTCGCGTTCCTGACTGGATTTTCTTCGGTTGCTACGCATGCTATTGCCGAACCAGAGATCCAGAATGCCCAGGCAGATGCCGGGATGTTGCAAAAGGAAATTGAACGGCTTAAGAATGAAAAAGAATTTGAAACCAAGCGTGTAGAAGAAATGCGTTTAGAGCGTGAAGAACTTATAAAAGAGATCCGCCGTACTGAAAGTCGGAACGTAAAACAAACACAAGAGGTTGAAGAATTAAAGAGTGCGCTGGCTAAGCAACAGGAATCATTGGATGCACGCATGAAGAAATTCGAAGCAGACCTTAAAGATTCTCAAACCGTTAATCAGAAAAAAGCACCTGTGGTTAGTGCTCCAACAGCCGTAAACTCTGATCCTGTTGAAGTTGAGAAGCAGGCCAATGAAATTCTTCAAAAGGGTGGGGATCTTGACCCTGAAGATGAGAAGTTCAAGGAAGAGTTAGCTAGGGCACATTACAATATGGGTAATGTTTATTTTGAAAGAGGAGAGTATCAGCGCGCTGTTGTCGAATATTATCAGGCGGTAGATCTGATGCCTTATGATGCGGATGCTCATTATAACCTGGCACACGTTAGTGGAGAGTTCATTGGCGATCAGGAAACAGCCTTGAAACATTATCAGTGGTATTTATATTTAAAGCCCAATGCCCAGGACCGCAAGTTAGTTGAAGAGAAAATGGTTGCCGCACGACTGGTTGGGCGTAGCCATATTAGTTCCAGGCTGGATAAGTCAGATCTTTCTGGGAATCAAAATGTAGCCAGGTAATTTTGGTCGCCGTTTCAGTAAAGTTACCTCATTTAAAATATGGAGTAGTATGAACACGAGAAAGTTATGCATCATCAGTTTCACGCTTTTTCTTGCGATTACAATCCTTCCTCAATTAGCACAAGCCAACGACCTTAAAGTATCTAATGTGCGTCTCGGACCACGTGATACAAACGCTAAAACTCTTTCTGTCTTATTTGATCTTACATGGCAGAATTCATGGCGTAATAAGATTAATCATGATGCCGCATGGCTTACTGTTCGTCTTGAAGATACCGCTGCCGGGAAAGAAAAAACCCTTTGTACGCTCTCAAGCAGCGGCTTAAACCCGTCGGGAGTTGCCCGCGGGTCTAATGCCGATATGGAGATCGTAGTGCCTGGTGATAAAACAGGTGCATTTTTTCGTCGGTCGACTAACCACGCTACGAGTGATTTGACGACAACGGGTGCCATGCTCACAGTCAATTATGGGGCGTGCGGTTTCAATGAAAACAGCCAGGTTCTAGCCACTGTCGTAGCTTTCGAAATGGTTTATGTTCCCCAGGGTGCTTTTTATGCAGGTGACCATGCCACGTCTGCTGCAGCCTTTCAGCGCGGCGGTGCAGACAATGCACCATGGCCAATTATCAGTGAAGCTGCTATCAATGTCACGGCGACATCCGGTAATGGCTACTACTATGTTTCTGCCGGAAATCCGGGTGAAACACCGTCCGGATCATCTTTTGTAATCCCGGCATCTTTCCCAAAGGGTTTTAATAGTTTTTACATGATGAAATATGAAATTACCGAAGGTCAATGGGTTGATTTTGTCAACTCTCTTTCGCCGCAGGCTAGGTTGCGGCGTGACATTACAGATACAGCACATAAGAATTCAGATGCTGTCATTTCCCGTAATACTATTGCGTGCTCAGGTTCACCGTTGGTCTGTTCCACTGACAGGCCTTTTCGTGCGATGACTTTTTTAACCTGGCAGGATTTAGCGGCATTTCTGGATTGGTCAGCATTACGGCCGATGACAGAATTGGAGTATGAAAAGTCTGCCAGAGGTCCTTTCTTACCTGTTAACGGTGAGTATGCCTGGGGTTCATCTAAGATTGTTGCCGCTACAACCATTACAGGAATTATTGAGGATGGGTCAGAGCTTGTCAGTACACCTCGTGCGAATGCACGTTATAACGGTGTTGCATTAACTGGTGGTGATGCTTTAAATGGTGCCGAGTACCAGCAGGGACCGCTCCGTGTCGGGATTTTCTCAACTGACTCGTCCGACCGTTTCGCATCAGGTGCAGGGAATTACGGCGCAATGGATCTTTCCGGGAATGTTAAAGAATGGACTGTTACTGTGGGTAACCCCAGCGGTCTTACTTATATGGCAGTGCATGGAGATGGTATTTTAACTTCTGCCGCTGGATATGAAGGCAATGCTAATACGCTTGGTTGGCCTGGCATGTCTGTAGATCAGCTTAAAGGTGTTGTTTCATCAGCAGGGAATGGTTTTCGCGGAGGCTCTTGGTCTTCGATCGCTGCGCGTTTAGGTGTTTCCGATCGTATGGAAGCTGCTGCTACTGCTTCTGATGCTGCGTCCACTTATGGTGGACGGGGCGTTCGTTCGGCAGAAGGCCTGTAGTATTTTATTTAACCTTTAACCCCCTAACACGTCTATGCAAA
>PEAF01000108.1 GCA_002753465.1 Candidatus Omnitrophota bacterium | reverse complement strand
AGGGAGGCAGGATGACCTTTTAGCATGAGTAGGTGGTTAAATGGGTTGTCTTGTGACGGAAATGAAAAAATACACACTAATGTCCGCTTTCATTTTTGTATTCTTTTTAGCGCTACCCGCCAGTGCAGATGACGTAACGCAAAACTCTATTACCAATCAGGAGGTTTCACAAGGGGTTCCAGCGGATAGTGCTCCTTCGGTTGTAGCCCCTCAAGTTGTTCCGGCGGATAGTGCGCCGCTGCCAGAGGCCGCACCGGTCGATACCGATAAGCTTAATCGCCAGGGAGTCCTGGATTATTTAGCGCAGATCACATACGTCGAAGATTGGGAACGTACGAAAGGTGAGGAAATACATAGCTCCATGGCGGGTGAGCCGCGGTATTCTGTCAGGAGACGAACACTTACAGCTGATTTGAATAAGAAATATTTATCTGTTTTAAAATCCTTTAAAGTGTCTAATATCCCTGAGCTGCAGGAAGATTTAGATAAGCGTATCAATCTTTTTGATGTGTTAATGCAGATCTCTGCGGCATGGAACACTAAAGATAAAGAGGCGCTTGATCGATTACATATGCAACAAGATGCGATCCAGAGGGCCATTGATGACGGCAGGCGTACTTTGGTTCAGAAATACAGTATCTCTATAAGGAATATTAAAGAGGCGTTGTCTTCCCATAAAGTGGACATAAAATGGATAGACGAAATTATTAAGGAATAAGAATGGGTTGATAATTTTAAGTTAATGCATGGGCTCCATGGAACAATATAAGTTCTATGGAGCTCGAAATTTTAATAGAAGTTTGAGGCCAGGTAGATGCGGTTTATCAATAATATTTCTAAACATGTGGCACGGCATAGTCTGTTTTATGCGGTTACGCTTAGTTTGATCGTTCTTTATGGCTTTGTTAACTTTGTATGGCTTCATGAGAATCGTTATTTGTACGGGCAGGATGAATTTCAGCATCTTATTATAACTTTAAATTATCATCACGCCCTTGTAACAGACTTCCCAAAATTTATCTCCACTTTGTTCACCCAAAGTGGCTTTTGGCCCCCCTTTTACCACATTATGGCCGCGTTGTTTTGCTTACCCTTCGGGTATTCATATGTTTGTGCTGGGATGACAAACATGCTTTATTTGCTTGTCCTGTTATCTTCGGTATATTTTATCGGGCAGCGGGTCTTTGATAGGAATGTTGGCGTTATCGCCGTCGTATGCCTGGCATTTTATCCGGCTGTTTTTGTTGCGTCACGTGTGTTTAACCCTGACTTTGCGCTCACGGCCGTTGTTAGTTTGGCCATTGCCTTTCTGATCGCATCAGATGGCTTCAGCCGGCCGCGCATCTCCTTGTGGCTGGGGGTTATTTGCGGGGTCGGGATGTTGGTTAAGCAGACCTTCGTATTTTTCTTTCTTGGGCCATTAGTGGTTGTACTCTTCGGAGTAGTGGTCCGTGGCCAGGCGGAGCTGTTATCCCATTCACGTCAGTTAAGGAATGCGGCTGTTTCTTTATGTGTGGGCGTAGCAGTGGCACTGCCGTGGTATGTCGTTAATGCTGCGTTAGTATTTAACAGGTCCAGCATGTTTCAATGGGACATGGCGCATAGGAAAGGGGGCATAGGTTCCAGTTATGTGACAAAACTTGTATTTCAACCTGACAAGTTTTTTAATTATGTGCCGATGCTTGTTAATGAGGGTATAACGCTGGCATTTTTTATCTTTTTGATCGGGATGGGGGTCTTTTTCTGTCGTCGAAAAAGTATGCGTTCCCTGTTATTTTTATGGATTTTGATCCCATATGTTGTTCTGTCGTTTTCGTTCCAGAAGGAAATAAGGTTTTTATTACCTATTTTTCCGGCGTTAGCGCTTGTGACCGCTGCCGGTTTGAGCCAGCTAAAAGCCCGGTGGTTGCGTCGGGTACTTTTGCTGCTGCTGGTTTTTATCGGATGTGCCCAGTTTTTCTTTGTTTCTTTTTATCTACAGGATAAAAATGAAAAACCGTTAATAAGTACGCGGGCAATGGAAATATATGCGTCTTATTTTTCGCGCCGGCCTCAGGATGTCGGCAGGAGGGGGCCACCCTGGGGGGAGGATTGGCATTTCGATCGCATGGCGGAGATCATTAAATCGGCCCAAATCCAATATCATTGGCATCCAGGCGTGAGCCCTCGTTTTATCGGCGTGATCACGGCTGATGCTCCAGCGAGGAATGTGGTGTCGTGCCCATCGGCTATTGATTATTATTTACTTGAAAACGGTGTCGCAGATACAGCTACAGTGCATCTTTTGGGGTTCCTGGCCACACCCGAGGCTTTTTTCCTTTGGAAAGAATTTGATGCTTTTATTGTGATCTCCAGGGATGATCCTTGGCCGGAAGCCCTGGGCATGTCCATTAATTATGAAGATAGAGTTAAACAAATTGCCAGGACATGGGCACATGAAAAATTCAGGATCAAGGAAAGAATGCCGCTCATGGCTCCGTTCCTTCATATGAATCCATCGATGGCGCGCTCGGTGGCAGAGGGTGTGAAAGATTTCTTCAAGCATAAGCCAGAGCAGTTGCACTTGATCGGTAAGGTGGCGATTCCTCGCGGTCTTTCGGCCTATGTTTATTGGAATGAGAAGTAGATATCTTTAGCACGGCTTAATCGTTGTTTTTCTTGACACATTAGTTAGCCATGCTAATATTTAGCAATGCTAACTAAAAATATCCCCCATATCGCTCTTGAAGTAACAAAGACTTTTCCGCGCATTGGCCGCAGGATCATGGCTGATCTTTTTCATGATGTGAATATCCCGCATTCACAGATCTCTGTGGTTATGATGATCTACTCTCGCGGGGCCAGTCGCTTTCAGGATATCTGCAATGAACTCAAGATCTCCAAGCCGACGGCAACGGGTATCATCAGCCGTCTTGTGAAGGCGGGATATGTGAAGCGCATCTCCGATAAGAATGACCGCCGTACGGTTACGGTCGACTTGACACCACAAGGGCAGCGGCTGGCATTGAAAATACGGGAGGCAGCGGTAGCGCGCTGGACAGAGATCCTTTCCAGGATCTCACAGGATGATGCCGAAAAATATCTGGATATCTTAAAAAAGATCAGTGAGGTTTTATGAAGAAAATGATCGGCTGTATTATTTTTTTATTTTGCGCCGGCGTGGCCAGGGCTGAAGGATTGACGCTCAGGGAATGCTATGCACTGACCCTTAAGCGCAGTGAGGCTATCGCCATACAAGGCGAGCTTATTAAGGAAACGGAAGGGTTAATGCTGCAATCCTTAAGTACGGCGCTGCCCAAAGTGGCATTCGCTTATTCTCAGAAATGGCAGGATGCGAGGCCTAACGATACCTTCGGGGGGTCAACACCAGAGGCCAAGTTCACGTTCAGCCAGCCGCTTTTCACCGGGTTTAAAGAGTTTGCGGCTATCAGTGCCAGTAAGCATTTGGGTAAGCAGCGTGCGCAGGAATTAAAGCGTGCCAAGGAACTTCTGTTCACGGATGTATCGGATGCCTTCTATCTTTATTTGAGTTATCAGCAGGATCTTGAAGTTCTGGAGACTACGCATAAAGCGCTTGAAGAGCGCGTAGCTGAGCTGGTCAAGCGTCAGACGATCGGTAAGTCCCGACCGAGTGAAGTGGCCAGTGCACAATCCAAACTTCTTAAAAATGAAGCGACTACGGAAGGGGTCCGGTCACAGAGGGAAACGGCAGGGCAGTTGATGGAGTTTCTCATTGGGCAGACTTTTGATCATCTTATCGAAGAAGATGCGGCGCGTGCAGATATGAAGCCGGAGGATCTTTATATGAAAGCCGATGGCCGTGCCGATGTGGTGGCTGCCCGCGAGAGTGTGATGGCGTATAAGAATAATGTGACAGCCGCACGTTCGACATTTTTGCCGTCCGTGACATTGGGCGGGAATATTTACGCCAAAAGAGGCGATGCTTTTGAGGGCAATGATTGGGATACGACCCTTACAGTGAATGTTCCTTTATTCAGCGGTTTGAGCGATGTCGGACAGCTTCAGCAGGCCAAGTCACAGGCCATTGAGGCTGACCTCAGATTGTCCCAGATGCGTCGCAAGGCTTTGCTCGAAGTGCGCCAGGCGTATACCAGTTGGCAGTCAGTTATTCGTCGGGTGGATGCTTTGGCTAAAGCTCTGGAGGCTTCAGATAAGAATTATGCCCTTCAGGTAGATGATTTTCAAAAGAGTCTTGTTAATAATCTTGATGTGTTGCAGGCATTGGAAGACCTGCAGAGCAGTCGCCGTGACTGGGTATCCGCCAAGGCTGAAGCGCATCGGGCGTATAGCACGCTTAAAGTTTCTGTAGGGGAGATTGATTGATGTCCATTTCAGACCTTTCGATCCGGCGGTACGTATTTGCCTGGATGCTCATGCTGGGGCTTATGTTTTTTGGGTTCATCAGTTTTACCCGCATGGGGGTAAGCCAGCTTCCGAATATTGACTTCCCGACGATCAATGTCAGCCTGGCATGGCAGGGCGCTGCGCCTGAGGTGATGGAAACTGATGTGGTGAATGAAGTTGAGCAGGCTCTTATGACCGTTCAGGGGGTTAAGGAGGTTTCTTCAACTATTAGTCAGGGCTTAGGCAATGTAACGATTGAACTTGAATTAGGGCACGACATTGATGTGGCGGTCCAGGAGATCCAGTCCAAGATCAATGAAGTGCAGCGCAGGTTACCCAAGGATATTGACCCTCCGATCATCCGTAAGTCTAATCCGAGTGACAGCCCTATTATGTTCATCGGTGTTACCAGCAGCCGTCCCAGACGCGAGCTTA
>PEAF01000107.1 GCA_002753465.1 Candidatus Omnitrophota bacterium | reverse complement strand
AGCGGAACGCAAGACCATCCTTACCCGTCAGACCAAGAAGGCGGATGCACTGGACGTAACCCTTCCGGGCGTGGCGCGCGACATCGGCACACAGCATTTGATCAATCAGACCATAGAAGAGATTTGTGACGTATTTGAGCGCCTGGGCTTTGTCATTCAGCGCGGACCCGAGATCGAAACGGAGTTCCATAATTTTACGGCGCTGAATATCCCGTTGGATCACCCGTCGAGAGACTCATTTGACACATTTTATTTAGATGCCAAGGACCCCACGGCGGAGGGGCGCTATTTGTTGCTGCGCAGCCATACATCGCCGGGTCAGATGCGTGTGATGAAAAAGCACAAGCCCCCGATGGCGGTCATTATCCCGGGCAAGGTTTACCGTCCGGATGCCGTCGACGCCAGTCATTCTTTTATGTTCCATCAGATCGAGGGGCTTTTGATCGACAAGAATGTGACGTTCGCTGACCTTAAAGGGTTGCTGACGGCGTTCTGCCAGAAGTTCTTCGGTGATGATGTGAAAATGCGGTTCCGTCCGCACTTTTTCCCGTTCACGGAGCCGTCGGCCGAAGTGGATATCCAGTCGAATATCTTTAAAGGCCGTGCCGGCAAGTGGCTGGAGATCCTCGGTTGCGGGATGGTGCACCCGAAGGTGTTTGAACATGCGGGCTATCCGGCAGGGGAATATACAGGGCTGGCCTTCGGGCTGGGCGTTGAGCGCATTGCCATGCTTAAGCACGGGATCGGCGACATACGGACTTTTACTGAAAACGACCTTAGGTTTTTAAAACAATTCTAATATGAAACTATCACTAAACTGGCTTAAGCAATATGTTGATCACGGGTTGACACCCGACGAGCTTTCGCATCGCATGACCATGGCGGGGCTTGAGGTTGAGGGCGTGCATGTTTTTGGCAATGACACTGTTTTTGAGATCGAGGTCACACCGAACCGTCCGGATTGTTTGAGTATCCTGGGGCTGGCGCGTGAGGTTTCGGCTATTACGGACAAAGCCTTAAAGCTTCCGACGGTCAAGGCGCATGGCGATGCGGGCCTGGTTGATATTACCATTGAAGATAAGGACGGCTGCGGACGCTATATCGCCACGCTGATCGACGGAGTGAAGGTCAAGGCGTTCTCGATGGAGAAGGTTCTGCTGTTACAGGCGCTGGGTCTTAATACCATCTCCAATATTGTCGACATCACCAATTTCGTGCTTTTTGAAACGGGACAGCCGCTGCATGCCTTTGATGCCGACAAGCTGGTTGGCGGCAAGATCATTGTGCGTCGCGCTAAAAAGGGCGAGAAGATCGTAACGCTCGATGAGGTTGAGCGGACACTCGATGAAAGCATTCTTGTTATTGCGGATGCGGTCAAACCGGTTGCGATCGCAGGCATCATGGGTGGGATGGATACAGCGGTTACGTTCTCGACCAAGAGGATTCTTTTAGAGAGTGCATATTTTGATATGGGGCTTGTGCGCCGTGCGTCACGTAAGCTGGCGTTAAGCAGCGACGCCTGTTATCGTTTTGAACGCGGCGTTGATCTTGCGACTGTTGAGAAAGCGTCCAATCGCGCAACCGACCTTTTTCTGGAGTGGGCGCAGGGGGCTGTTATAGGACGCAAGGATGTCGGGACTAAAGGGAAGACGGCGGCAGGTCAACTGATTCATGTGACGTCAGCCGATATGTTGAAGCTTTTGGGGACGGCCATTGATCTTGAAAGATCGAAAAAGATCCTGGTACGCCTGGGCTGTGCGGTTAACGTTGAGGGTGATGCGCTGGATGTTACGCCGCCCTTGAATCGCAATGACCTTAAAATTAAAGAAGACGTGATCGAGGAGGTTGCGCGCGTGGTCGGGTTTGATAATCTGCCCATGTCGCTGCCGCGCATCGGGGCTGTTAATATCGCTGTCGATCATGGACGTGAAGGCTTTAACGGGCGTGTGGCCCAGAGCTTTATTGCCCTGGGGTTTAATGAGATCCTGACCTATGCGATGGTGAGCCGTGTTGCTTTGGAGAGAACCGGTTATAACGGGCCTGCGGCTATTCGTATGCAAAACCCGATGTCCGCCGAGCAGGAATTGATGCGCCCAGCGGTTTTGGCGAACATGCTTTTAGTGGCGGCTTCCAATTTGAACCATGGGCAGAAAGACCTGAGATTTTTTGAGATCGGTAAGCGCTATCTGGTCGAGGGAGAGCGCTGGACGCTCGGTGTGCTTGTGACTGGTCGTCGTGAAGGCGATTGGCGTAAGGGGAAACGTGATGCGCTGGACTTTTTCGATCTTAAGGGCGCGGTTGAAACAGCTTTTGGCCGCGAACGTGTAACAGGGCTTTCTTTCGTGCCGGGAGATGCGCCGGCTTATGAGCTGGGGCAGACGGCCGATGTTCTTTTGGCGGGTAAGCCCATTGGCGTGATGGGCAAAATCAGCGATGATGTTCTCGCTAAGTTCGAAATTAAGAAGACGGCGGTTTATTTCGCCGAGATCGATCTTGAGGTCGTTGCAGAACATACGGCGCCGCGGGCCAAGTTCGAGGCGCTCGATGAGTATCCGGCGGTCGTGCGTGACGTGAGCCTGGCGGTAAAGAATATAAGTTTTGAGGATATACGGCAGGCTTGTTTGGCTAATGGGAAAAACCTTCTGCGCAAAGTTTCGCTGGTCGAAGAGTATCGCGGTGATAAGATAGAAACAGGGCACAAAGGTCTGGTGCTTTCGTTAATTTATCAGGCGAAAGACCACACGTTGACCGATGATGAGATCAATGGCGTTCATGAAACGATCGTGGCTAAGTTGATCGAACGCTTTGGTGTGAAGCGTCGTTGATTTAAGTGCCGGCAGGGTTTTACTGTTTGAAATTTCCTGCTGTGTTCGTCAGGGGGTTGTAAATTTGAACCAATGCGTGTTTAAAGGGGTCTGTTGTCTTCCGCGCCCTTGGGCCGTAAGCTTTTCCCCACCTGTTTACCAGGTTCAGATACGCCAACTTCCAACGGCATAAGCGGGTTTATTTAAAGCCTTGCGTGAAATACGCAGGGCTTTTTATTCGTAGACATGTTTAAATAATTCGACAAGCTATAACCCTTGTTCATGCCCTGTGGCTCAGACAGTCCTCGCGCATCCGTTTTTGAGGGATGTTGAATGAGGAAGGAAAACGGATGGCTGTGGAACTCGCCCTTAGGGCATGAACGGCGGGTTGCTTGTCGAATGTGATAAATAAGGCATATTAGTCGTTGAGCGGGTGACGCCAAAGTGATCCCTTGTTGTCTGAAGTTGGCGGATCATCTCATCCCTTCAACGGCATGCGCTTTCTCCGATGGCTTTTTTTCGTTTTCTTTCAGGGAAACAACCATCCATCAGATGAAATATGCGATACGCCTTCGAAAGACGACAAGGGTATCACGGCGGCGGCTGGCCCCGCGAAACGACACTCGGGAGTGAATAAAAATAGATGGGACTTTTTGATACACAGCCAGCATCAAATGCGCCATTATCCGTACGCATGCGCCCTGCCACGCTCGATGAATACGTCGGGCAGGAGCACATCCTCGGCCCCGGCAAGCTTTTAACGCGCGCGGTCGAAGCCGACCGCGTGACATCACTTGTTCTTTATGGCCCGCCGGGTTCCGGCAAAACAACGCTCGCGCTTTGCATCAGCCGCAAAACGCAGGCGAATTTTGAAAGCGTGAACGCGGTCGCTTCCAACGTCGAGGAGCTGCGCAAGATCATTGCTGGTGCCAAGAACCGCCTGGCAACTTCCGGCCATAAAACCATCCTTTTTATCGATGAGATCCACCGCTTCAATAAAGCGCAGCAGGATGTGCTGATGCCGGATGTTGAGAATGGCAACTTGATCCTCATCGGGGCAACGACGATGAATCCGTTCTTTTCGCTGGTCAGCCCTCTTTTGTCACGCTCGCTTGTATTTGAACTGCAGCCGTTGACGCAGAAAAATATTCTAACCTTGCTCGAGCGTTCCTTGAAAGATAAAGAGCGCGGGCTGGGCCATGTGCCGGTCAAGGCGGACCCCAAGGCATTAGCCTTCCTTGCTGAAGTTTCCGACGGTGATGCGCGTCGCGGCCTGAATGCCCTGGAGGTCGGTTGCTTGACGACGCCCAAAGATAAGGACGGCATTGTTGTGTTCTCGTTGGCGGTAGCGCAGGAGTCGATCCAGAAAAAGCAAGTGCAGTATGACGGTGACGGGGACGTTCATTACGATACAGCCTCCGCCTTCATCAAGTCCATGCGCGGGTCTGATCCTGACGCGGCGCTTTACTGGATGGCGAAAATGATCTATGCGGGAGAAGATCCGCGGTTCATCGCACGCCGTGTTGTCATTTGTGCGGCGGAGGATGTGGGCAATGCCGATCCGAACGCGCTTGTGCTGGCTAATGCGGCGATGCAGGTGGCAGAATTCGTCGGGCTTCCGGAAGCACGGATTCCTTTGGCGCAGGCCGTTGTTTATGTGGCGTGTGCGCCCAAATCGAATGCGGCGTATTTGGCGATCGACAAGGCCCTTGAAGATGTTAAGACCAAGAAAGCCGGCAATGTGCCATTGCATTTAAGGGATGGGTCGTATGCGGGCGCATCAAAACTCGGGCATGGGCAGGGGTATAAATACGCGCATGACCATCCTGACCATTATGTGCCGCAGGAGTATATGCCGTTCAAGGCGACCTATTATGAGCCAACAGAAATGGGGCATGAGAAGAAGATCAAGGAGCGGTTGGAGGTGTTACGCAAGCGCAAGGCTTAGAGTTGCCTGAGGTTATCGGATAATCCCCGCAGTTGAATGGCTTATAATTT
>PEAF01000106.1 GCA_002753465.1 Candidatus Omnitrophota bacterium | reverse complement strand
GGGCGACTGACGTAAGAAGAGCCGGCAAAGTGTTAAAATAATGTCCAAGTTCGCCCGCACCGGTGCTGAGGAAGTTCATCAGGCGATCGCACGGTCATTGTCGGGTCTTGGTGTTGACTCTTTAGATGGGTATTTGCTGCACCGGTTTGAAGACTACCGCAGAGATCCCAAGATCTGGGATGATCTGAAGTCTGCTCAAGGCAATGGGAAAATCAGGAAGATCGGCTTCTCGCTGTATACGGAAGAAGAACTTAATTATTTGAGGGCCAAAAAGTTAAAATTTGATCTGTTACAGGTGCCGTACAGTATTTTTGACCAGAGGTTTGAAAAACATTTTCAACAACTACATGATGAGGGCGTTGAGATCCATACCCGGTCAGTTTTCTTGCAGGGATTGGTTTTTAGAAAACCCGAAGCGCTGGATAAGTATTTCGATAAAGTGAGAGCAAAGATCTCTCAGTTGAATGAATTGGCGGCCATGAGTGGTCGTAGCGTGGTCGACCTGTGTTTGAGTTATGTTTTGTCGAACAAGTGCTTGGACAGGGTTGTTGTCGGGGTTGATCGTCTGGAAAACCTGCAAGAGATTTTGGCGGCCAGTCAGTCACTCCCGCTGGCACTGGACCTCAGGCAGCGGCTATCGGATTTGCGTGAGGATGATGAGAAGATCATTTTGCCTTTTAATTGGGGAAGGCCATGAAGATCGGCGTTATTATCCAAGCAAGATCAGGATCAACGCGGCTGCCCGGAAAGGTTCTTTTGAACCTTGGTGGGAAAACAGTGCTGGAGAGGGTTGTTGAAAGGGTTCGTGCGTCAAAACTGGTCAATGGCGTGGTTGTCGCGACAACGTTGGGCAAGGATGATGATGCCATCGAGGCGCTTTGCGTGAAAGCTGGCGTGGATCTTTTTCGCGGGTCAGAGGATGATGTGCTGGACCGTTTTTACAAAACGGCACAAAAATATCAGATCGAGCATATTGTCAGGATCACGGCGGATTGCCCTTTAATGGATGCTGAGGTCATTGATGCCGTCGTGGCACTGCATTTGAAGGAAGGTTCTGACTATACGTCTAATACTATTGTGGAGACGTATCCTGACGGAGAAGATGTAGAGGTTTTTTCATTTGAGGCGTTGAAGAGGGCATGGGCAGAGGCTTCTCTCAGGTCAGAGCGGGAGCATGTGACGCCTTATTTGAAGAAAAATCAGGCTTTATTCAAGGTTGTAAATTTAAAATGTGAAACAGATCTTTCGGCTCATCGTTGGACATTGGATGAAGGGGCGGATTATGTGTTCATCAAGAATGTGTACGCTGCCCTTGATGGTGGTAAGGCTTATTTTGGAATGAAGACGATTCTGGCATTCCTTGCGGCGCATCCTGAAGTAGCTGGAATGAATAAGGGTATTGTCCGCAATGAAGGCTATGCCAAATCTTTAAAAGAAGATGCGAGGGTGGTTTGAATGGGTAAATCTCAAGATCTTTATTTAAAAGCCAAGAAACTTATCCCGGGTGGAACACAGCTTCTTTCCAAGCGGCCGGAGATGTTTTTGCCGGGGCTATGGCCTGCCTATTACAGCAAATCGTCAGGCGCTGAGATTTGGGACCTGGATGGCAAGAAGTATATTGATATGAGTTACATGGGGATCGGTGCTTGCATCCTTGGGTATGCCGATAAAGATGTTGATAAAGCGGCGAAAGCGGCCATTGATAAGGGCAGTTTGACAACACTTAATGCGCCCGAAGAAGTGGAGCTTGCTGAATTGTTGATCAAGCTTCATCCGTGGGCGGACATGACCCGCTATACCAAGACCGGCGGCGAAGCCATGGCGGTAGCTGTTCGGATCGCCCGTGCTAAAGCCAAGAAAGACGGCATACTTTTTTGCGGTTATCACGGGTGGCATGACTGGTACCTGTCGGCAAATCTGGCCAGTGACCGGTCGCTTGATGGTCATCTTTTGCCAGGGCTAAATCCGCTGGGGGTGCCGCGTTCCTTGAAAGGATTGGCGCTGCCATTCGCGTATAACGATACAGAAGGTTTTTTGAAACTTGTTGAAGCGCAAAAGGGCAAGATCGGCGTTATTGTTCTGGAGTCAATACGTAATGATGCGCCGAAAAAAGGTTTTCTGGAAACCATTCGCCGCACTGCGACCAAGATGGGTATTGTTGTTGTGGTCGATGAGATCACGGCTGGATGGCGATTGGTCCATGGCGGCGCGCATTTATTGTTTAAGTTTGAGCCTGACATTGCTGTCTTTGGTAAAGGGATAAGCAATGGTTATCCTATGGCGGCTATTATTGGAAAAAGAGAAGTGATGGAAGTGGCTCAGGACAGTTTTATCAGCAGTACGTACTGGACCGACCGGATCGGTCCGGCAGCGGCTATTGCCGCGATCAAGAAAATGGCCCAGAAAAAAGTCAGTGTGCATTTGATATCGACGGGAAAAAAGGTCAAGCAGGGGTGGCTGCGGTTGGCCGCGAAGCATGGCTTGGCAATTCACGTCGGAGGGATGGATCCTTTGGGGCATTTCAGGTTTGAATATGAAGAGCCCCTGGTCTTAAAGACATTGTTCACGCAATTCATGCTTGAGCAGGGGTTTCTGGCGACAACGGCTTTTTATGCTTCGTATGCGCATAAGGCAACGCATGTCGTTCAATATTTAAAAGCTGCTGATAAGGCTTTTGCCTTTATTGCTCAGGCTGTGTGTAGTGGTGAGCCAAGGAAATATTTAAAAGGTACTGTATGTCACGGCGGGTTTAAAAGACTGACATGAAGATGAAGAAACTGGTCATAACAGGCAGTACGGGCATGCTGGGTAGTAATCTGGCGATGGCTGCGCGTGATAAATTTGAAGTTTATGGCCTTGATCTTGAAGTACTTAATCAGGGCATAAAGAATCAAGTTAAGGTTGACCTGGTCGATGCGGCGCAGGTCGATAAAGTCATCAAAGATATCGCACCTGACTATATTGTTCATTGCGCGGCCATGACCAATGTTGATGCGTGTGAGAAAGAAACTTCACAGGCGCGCACCGTAAATGCGGCAGCAACGGAGAATCTGGTCAAGGCGGCGGGGCCTGGTGTCAAGTTCATCTATATATCTACAGCTTCTGTCTTTGATGGTGAGACGGGCGGGTACACCGAGAATGACAGCCCCTCACCTGTGAATCATTACGCCAGGACAAAACTCGAGGGGGAACGCTTCGTCGAGATGTGCGCGGATCATGTGATCATTCGGACTGATATCATTGGTTGGAACCTTGTTCGCGGGAGGTCTTTTGTCGAGTGGATATTCAGCAGTCTTTCTCAGGGAGAGAAGATAAAGATGTTCACGGATGTTATTTTTACGCCGATCACGGTCAACACGCTTTCCGAGTGCATTCTTGAACTGCTGGAGAACAGCTTCACTGGGCGTATAAATATGGGTGTGGCAGGGGCGATCAGTAAGTATGATTTTGGGATCAAGTTTGCCGATATATTCGGCCTTGACCGGTCTTTGATCAGTGCCTCAACGTTGGCAGCATGTTCATTGACAGCAAGAAGGCCAAAGAATACAAGCTTGAACGTGGCTTTGGCACAGCGGACATTTAAAAAGGCGTGGACGATCAATGAGGAGCTTTTAAAGCTCAAGATGATGAAGGGGTTTAAGGTATGAAGATAAAGGTCGGACGCAGGTCCATTGGTGACGGGGAACCCCTTTATTTCATTGCGGATATTGCCGCGAATCATGACGGTGATCTGGCCAGGGCTTTGAAGTTGATCGAATTGGCCAAGGCGGCTGGCGCGGACGCGGCTAAATTCCAGAATTTCCAGGCATCGAAGATCGTCAGCCGTAAGGGATTTGGATCTTTAAGCCAACAACTTTCACATCAGGCTAAATGGAAAAAGTCTGTATTTGAGACGTACCAGGATGCGAGTATCCCTTTTGATTGGACTGAAAAACTAAAGAAGAAGTGTGATGAGGTCGGGATTGAATATTTCACCAGCCCGTATGATTTTCAGTCGATTGACCATGTTGATCCGTATTTGAATGTTTATAAGATCGGATCCGGCGATATAACCTGGATCGAGATCATTGAGTATATGGCGAAAAAGGACAAGCCGATGATGGTTGCAGCAGGCGCCTCCGATATGGCTGATGTGCGGCGTGTTATTGGGCGGTTGCAGGAGATGACACAAGAGATCGTTCTTATGCAGTGCAATACAAATTACACGGCAAGCCCCGAGAATTATAAATACATAAATTTGAAGGTCATTGAGACTTTTAAAAAGGAATATCCCGGTGTTATTCTGGGCCTGTCCGATCACACGCATGGCCACGCGACTGTTTTAGGGGCCGTGGCTTTAGGGGCTGTGGTTTTTGAGAAGCATTTTACAGATGATAATGGGCGCGAAGGCCCTGACCATAAATTTGCAATGGATCCGGCGAGTTGGCGCGAGATGGTTGATCGGGCGAATGAGCTTTATGCGGCATTGGGCGATGGTGTGAAACGCGTCGAGGCTAACGAGAAAGATACTGCTTTTTTACAAAGGCGGGGCTTAAGGTTTGTTAAGGATCTTCCTAAAGGGCATATTGTAAGCAAAGCGGATCTTTTCCCTCTGAGGCCTTTGGCTCACGACGGTATTGCTCCGTATGAGCTTTCTAATGTTGTTGGGAAAGAACTTGTTATGAAAGTTGAGGCTGATGATTGTGTCACATGGGATGTGCTGACTGCGGGGAAGCAGTAATGGGAATGAAGATTGTTGTTGTCATTCCTGCCTGGAATGAGAAGGATACGATAGCTTCCGTTGTGAAGGGCCTTAGGCCATATGTGGATGTTGTCATTGTGGTTGATGACGCT
>PEAF01000105.1 GCA_002753465.1 Candidatus Omnitrophota bacterium | reverse complement strand
CTGATATCGAGCGGCGCCGAAAAAATAAACCAGCGGACAGCCATCATGAGCCCTGTCCAATAGATAAAACCAGCGATCACCCCGGACCTGCCGAAAACCCCGGCGGCCACATCTTCAGCCCGGCAGCAGTTGATCACATTGATCACGATCCCCAGACTGATGATCAGAACACCCAACGCCAGCGCCGCCGTCATGAACGCATGAACACTGCGGAGAGGGCTGAGCCACAGCGCGGGGATAATGCCTTCCATGCCAAAGACACTCCCGTACAGGACCCCGAAGACCGTCGATGCTCCGCCGCAACACGCCATCGCCGTGCCTGCCGTGGAAATCATATGATTTTTCCTGAATGTTAACCAGATACCTCCCGTCAAAAGAAGCAGGCCCTGCCCCGCGTCGCCGAACATAACACCGAACATCATCAGGAAGCTCATCGCAACAAATAAAGTGGGATCAATCGCTGTATAATGAGGAATGCCGAAATTCTTCACGATCATTTCAAAAGGCCGCAAAAGCCGCGGATTCGAAAGAAGAACAGGCACCTGCAAACGGTTTGAGCGCACCGCCTCAAGCTGCCCCGGCGACCACGTATCAATATAACAACCGCTAACCAAAGACCGGACTTCCTCAATGAGCCCGACGCGGCTGTGGACCGGGATCCATCCCGATATGCAGCACGTACGCCGTGTCTTTTGAAAAAACCCCTGCGCTGAGCGCATCGACGCGAGCGCGGCGCTCTGCCGCCAGATGCGTTTTATACCAGGACTAAAGCATAAAATATTCTCGCTGATCCGCTGCGCGATGGCCGCAGCCTGTTTTTCCATCCCGGCGATCTCATCCCCAAGACCCTGGCCATATTCCTGAGCCGAAGCCAGGGCTTCAACCGGCAGGGAGATCTTCTCTGCGCCCGACTCGCTCAAAGCCCGCTCACCCATGGCCCGGTCTTTTTTTAGCATGATGAATATGACGACGCTATTCTCCCGATCTACCTTCAACGGCAAAATGACATGGGCAACACCCTCAAGGACAGCTTTCAGGACATCCACATTCCGAGTTGGCAACTTTAACGGACATATATCCATGAAACTGTAACGCCCCTTGAGGATATTCACGGCGTCAGCAGACCCCAAAACCGAGACCCTGTGATGCATTTCCCGCAGCTCCTGAGCCCGGGCCTCCAACTGATCTTTCTCGCTATAGAGCGCGGCCATTTGAACGCTGATCTGATCAAGTTCCGCGCGCATCTTTTCCATATCGGCACACTCCAGATCATGCCCGTCGTCAAAACCCACGGATACTTCTGGCACCCCCGCCTTCCTGAATAACTCTTGCGCCCGCGCGACCATATCACGGCATCGGTCCAGCTCACCCGGATCGCCGGCCGACACCAAGGCGTCACATCCCAAATCCAGCCCCTTTAAACTCGATAAATGCAGGACCTCCCGACGTAACAATAACTCCGTCACCTTGTCCAGATCCCTGTCCAGGACCATCACGCACAGCATTTCCATGGGAACAGGCGTCAGCATAAAAGCTCCCCGCGTATCTGTTCAGTACTTAGTCCCTGCTGCTTGCCATAAACGATCGTGATGATATTGGCCGTCTCGATCCGCTTTAGAATAAGAAAGGACAGGACAGTGCCGATCGTGAACGGATAACCTGACATGGTATTCATCAGTTCCCGGTAAAGGATCCGGTAAAGACCTGATTCCAGCAGCTGCAGGCCGGCATGCTCACCGGAAGATGAAAATACACGGGCGATATCCTCATATGGTTTTACAGCCAGGCTGCGCGCCATGGCCTCAGCCCCCTTCTGCATCAAGGCCTGACGCATCAGCCCGCTCTTAAGCCTGTAACCCCGGGGGATCATGACGTTCACCGCCTCATGCGCCGGCAGGTCAAAGTGCTGCCGCAGACGGAGCAGGGCACCAATATTCTCAATATCAACCTCGATCCCCAAAATCTTTGACGCAACATCCCAGTCCCGCCCCTTAAACTGATCGACACAATCCCAGAGCCGCACAAAATAATCCCTGTCCAGTGCCGACTCCACATAGAAATAAACATTGGTCCTCTTATACTTTTCCCATCCCCGGCGGATCGGTACGGCATAAAGCGTATCGGCTAACACCGTGCAGAACGCGTCAATGTCAACGGCCGCCATAGCACGATCAATATCCAAATGACGGATAAAGGCCTCTTTCACCAAAAGCCGGCTGCCATCACCGCGGCCCCTGTTCCAGGCCCTGAGCAGCGTCTTGATCTCGTGCAATTCATACCTTTCCAGAAATAATTTCACGAGGTTATAGGATAAAGAACCCAAAGAAAGATCGTTGAGTATCTTCTGATGGGTAACGATATCCTGGCGGATCAGTTGGCGCTCGATCTCTTCAGGTGTCTTTTCACCAGCGTCATCATCAAAATGAGAACCGCAGGCAACACCCTTCAATATCCGGAACATGGCCTGAATATCCTTAGTCCGGATCAACTGATCCACCTGCGCATCTGTCAGCAGACGGCTGAACATCGCCCTGATACGGGCATTGATATAGGCATAAGAAGCAAGGTCATTCATTTAAGGCTCACTTTCCAGAAGACTTCTAAAGAAAGCCTCACTCACCCGGTCGATCCCGGGCTGCTTTTCTTTAAAAACCGCATCAGCCTCCCGCCGCGCCCTCTCCAACACCGCATTCTTCCTGGCCGCTGCCGTCATGGCCGCCTGACTTAACTGCTCCTCTTTAGCCAGAACGGCTTGCCGCAAAGATCCTGCTTTAATTTGTACAGCCTCATTCTTCGCGCTGTCGATCAACGCTTGCGCTTCCCGCTGAGCCGCTTCGACTTTCGCGCTGGCCGTTCTTTCCGCTTGCAGTATTTTATCCAGCACCGGCTCGATCATAACCCCTCCCGGATTTAATCGATCTCGCGGGCATACTGCACCGGCAGGTCGATCTTCTCACGCAATGCGCCGGCCGCATGGATCGGCCAATATGGATCATTCAATAACTCGCGGCCGATCGCCACCATGTCCGCCTGTCCGCTCTCGAGTATCGTTTCCGCCTGTTCAGCCGATGTGATACCGCCGATCGCGCAGGTCAGTATCCCGCTATGATGACGCACATATTCAGCGAATGATACCTGATAGCCCGCCCTCATCGTCGGGATTCTCAAATTCGGCAATAATCCTCCTGAAGAGCAAACGATAAGGTCCACACCCCTGCTTTTTAACTGCCGGGCCAGTTCTTCAGATTCCTCGATGCTCCAGCCCCCGTTCTCGATCCAATCAACGGTCGATATCCTCACAAACAGCGGCAAGCGCTGAGGCCAGCGGATGCGGATCGCCTCGGTCACTTCCAGCACGATCCTGATGCGGTTCTCAAAATCGCCCCCATACCGGTCCGTCCGCCTATTTGTAACCGACGAAAGGAATTCATGAAGGAGATACCCCTGCGCCGCATGCAATTCAAGGAGCCTGAAACCGGCCTGACGGGCGCGTTCTGCGGCGTCGGCAAATGCTTCGATCAAATCATCGATATCCTGCAATGTGAGCTCCTTCGGCAAAGGATAGCTCTTGTCAAAAGCAATGGAACTCGGGGCCATAACGGGACGCCAGCCGCCATGCCTTTCATCAAGGGGCACGCCGCCATCCCACGGGCGTGCCGTGGAGGCCTTCCTTCCGGCATGGGACAGCTGTATGCCCGGCACAGCCCCCTGGCTGTCAATAAATGCCGTCATACGCTCCAGGGCCACAACATGTTCATCGCTCCAAATACCCAGGTCATTCGGGCTGATGCGCCCGCGCTCTTCCACTGCCGTTGCTTCCGCAATGACAGCACCGGCGCCTCCCACCGCGCGTGTGCCAAGATGCACCATATGCCAGTCCGTCAGGAACCCGCCCTCACTGGAATATTGGCACATCGGCGACACGACTATCCTGTTACGGAAAACAACATCACGGACCTTAAGCGGAGTAAATAACATAAGTCACCTCCCGTTTCTATCAAATGTTGTACAGGGACATGACGCGGCCTCTTCTGCCAAAGACCTCGGCATGCGACATATTCGATATCAGGCTGACCTATGGGATCAAAAAAATATGCTGCGGGGATAAATAACGACGGGAAATGAAGGCACCAGTATCTTACTTTGTTAAGCAGGAGATCTATCTTCATAGAGCCATCCTTTTAACTTTACTGCTTAATGGACCACTTATTTGCGTACTCCTTTTATTCCTATTTTACCACTTTATCCTATTTTTGGAATCGAAACTTTTCTCCACCAGAAACATATTCATGCCTTGCAGAAAGTGAGACTTGCGCAGGGCGCTGCTTCAAATGATCAGTGCCGGCAAACAAAAACCCCCAATCCTTAATAAGAATTGGGGGTTTTATGGTTGGTGACAATAAAGGGGACTTTTAGGTCAACCGCGCCCGGGCATATTTAAGAACCTTATCCCGAAAGCTCAACCGCGTTACCGGTTTAGATAGAAAGTCATTCATCCCAGCCTCTAAACAACGCGCGCGGTCTCCGGTCATAGCATCTGCCGTTAATGCGATAATAGGCAGATCCCGGCTTATCTCCCGGCGAATGATCTGGGTAGCCTCAAGACCATCCATGCCTGGCATATGCAGATCCATAAAACACATCGCATACTGACTGTGATCTTTTGTAAGCATCTCCAAAGCCTGCAACCCGTTCTCAGCAAAATCGACCGTATTCCCCAAGATATTACTGAACGCTTTTATCACATCACGATTGGTCACGAAATCCTCAACGACCAAACAATGCACACCCTTACAGGCCAATTCTCCTGCGGTATGCCGCGTTAAAATGATGCCACTGCCAGCGCAAAAAAAAAAAAAAACCGTCAAAAGA
>PEAF01000027.1 GCA_002753465.1 Candidatus Omnitrophota bacterium | reverse complement strand
GGTATTTCGACGGTCCAATCCTATTGCGGTGCGCAGATTTTCGAGGCAGTCGGTTTAGGCGAAGAGCTGGTGGCTCGGTATTTCACGGCAACGCCTTCACGCATCGGCGGCATTGATCTTAAAACTGTAGCGGAAGAAACATTGAAGCGTCATGCCCAGGCGTATCCTGAGGTGGCGCATCTGGATGATCTTTTGGATGAGGGCGGCTGGTATCACTGGCGTAAGGACGGGGAATTCCACCAGATCAATCCCGAGATCATCGCCACCTTGCAGCAGGCTGTGCGCATGGGGGATTATAAGCTGTATAAGAAATACGCGCAGATGGTCAATGATAATGACAAGGTCATTGCTAATATCCGCGGTTTAATGAAATTCAAGAAGGGCAATCCTATTCCGTTGTCCGAGGTTGAGCCGGCATCCTCCATCGTCAGGCGTTTTGCGACGGGTGCGATGAGTTATGGTTCTATTTCCAAAGAGGCGCATGAGACGCTGGGTATTGCCATGAACCGTTTGGGCGGGTTTTCCAATACAGGTGAAGGTGGCGAGAATCCTGACCGCTTCAAGCTGGATGCCAATGGCGACAATCGCCGCAGCCGCATCAAGCAGGTGGCGCAGGGACGTTTTGGCGTTAACATCGAGTATCTGGTCAACGCTGATCAGATGCAGATCAAAATGGCGCAGGGCGCCAAGCCGGGTGAAGGCGGACAGCTCCCCGGGCACAAGGTGACCAAGGAGATCGCGGGCACGCGCGGCACGACGCCGGGCGTTCAGCTGATCTCGCCGCCGCCGCACCATGATATTTATTCGATCGAGGATCTGGCACAGCTGATCCATGATCTTAAGAATGCGAATCCGCAGGCGGATGTGAGTGTTAAGCTGGTTTCCGAGATCGGTGTTGGAACGATCGCGGCCGGCGTATCCAAGGGCAAGTCAGATCATCTGCTCATTTCCGGTTATGAGGGCGGTACGGGTGCATCGCCGCAGACGTCGATCAAGCATGCCGGGCTTCCGATGGAGCTGGGCATCGCCGAAACACAGCAGGTGCTGGTCATGAACGATCTGCGCGGACGTATCCGTGTTCAGACCGACGGCACATTGAAGACCGGGCGTGATGTGGCTTTAACCGCCATGCTGGGGGCTGATGAGTTTGGTTTTTCAACGATCGCGCTGGTGACGTTGGGTTGCATCATGCTGCGTAAATGTCATTTGGATGCCTGCTCGGTCGGCATCGCCACACAAGATCCTGTGCTGCGCAAGAATTTCCGCGGCAAGGCTGAGTATGTCGTCAACTTCTTCACCTTCGTGGCCGAGGAAGTGCGCGAGATCATGGCTGAGTTGGGTGTCCGTAATTTTAATGACATGATCGGCCGCGTAGATATGCTTGAGGCCAGGGATGTCATTAATCAGTGGAAGCTCAAGGGCATTGACCTGACGAATATTTTACACCGTCCTGATGTACCCAAGCATGTGCCCATCTATCATTGCCTTAAGCAGGACCACGGTCTTGATAAAGCGCTGGATAATGAGCTTATCGCTAAATCCAAAGACGCGATTGAGAACAAAACGCCGGTGTCTTTCAGCAGTGATATCCGTAATATTAACCGTACGGCCGGGACCATGCTCAGCTCGACCATCGCCCGTAAATACGGCATGGCGGGCTTGCCTGAAGGTACCATTCAGATCAAGTTCAATGGTTCGGCCGGACAGAGTTTTGGGGCGTTCCTGTCCAAGGGCGTCATGTTTGAGCTTGAGGGTGATTCGAACGATTATGTGGGCAAGGGGCTTTCCGGCGGCCGCATTGTCGTTTATCCGTCTAAAAAAGCATCGATCATCGCTGAGGATAATATGCTGGTCGGTAATGTCGTGCTTTACGGCGGCATTTGCGGCGAGGCGTATTTCCGCGGCATTGCCGGTGAGCGTTTTGCGGTGCGTAACTCCGGCGTAACGGCCGTTGTTGAGGGTGTTGGCGATCATGGTTGTGAGTATATGACCGGCGGCCGTGTCGCGGTCATCGGCATGGCGGGGCGTAATTTTGCGGCCGGCATGTCGGGTGGCATTGCTTACGTTTGGGACAAGGATGCGACGTTCTCCAAGCGCTGCAATATGGGCATGGTCGATCTTTTTCCTGTCAAAGAGCAGAAAGATGTGGCTGAGCTTAAGAAGATGATCGAAGATCATCTGAAATACACGCAGAGTGCCGTGGCCCGTCAGATCCTGGAGCATTGGGATGTGGTCGTCGCACAGTTCGTCAAAGTTTATCCGCGTGATTTCCGCCGCGTGATCGAAGAAACAGAAAAGAGCCAGCAGGCTAAAGTATAATTGGATGTTTGGCGGTATGTCGCCGGCGGCAGGGCCCGCTAAACAGTTTAAGCATAAGAGGTTGAGGGCATATGGGTGAAGTCAAAGGTTTCTTAAAGTATCCTCGTCAGGAATATACCAAGCAGCCGCCGTTGGACCGCCTTAAGCATTGGGATGAGTTCGTCACGCTGCCGGCTGAAAAAGAACTGCGCGAGCAGGGCGGCCGTTGCATGGACTGCGGCATTCCGTTTTGTCAGTGGGGTTGTCCGATCGGCAATATCATTCCTTCGTGGAATGATCTGATCAATAAGGGCCAGTGGAAGGATGCGTTGGAGAGGCTTCACAAGACGAATAATTTCCCTGAGTTCACCGGGCGCATTTGCCCCGCGCCGTGCGAGAATTCCTGCACACTTACGATCAATAATCCTGCGGTCACGATCAAGAATATCGAATTGGCGATCATTGAGCGCGGCTATGCCGATGGCACGGTCAAGGCGCAGGTTCCGGCCAACCGTAACGGCATGAAGGTGGCGGTCATCGGTTCCGGTCCATCGGGTTTGGCGTGCGCGGATCAGCTGAATAAGAAAGGTTACAAGGTCACTGTTTATGAAAAGAATGAATTCGTCGGCGGCCTTTTAACGCTGGGGATCCCTAACTATAAGCTGGAAAAAGAGATCGTTGAGCGCCGTGTGAAACGCATGGAACACGAGGGTGTTTCTTTCAAAACAGGGGTTAATGTCGGCGTTGATGTTGATCCGGCGGATCTTAAAAAGCAGTATGATGCCGTTGTCCTGTGCGGCGGTGCCGAGCAGCCCCGCGATATCCCGATACCGGGGCGCGAGCTAAGGGGTGTGTATTTCGCGATGGAATTCCTGAGCCAGCAGACGCGCCGTTTGCTGGGTGTTAAGATCGACCCCAAGGCCGAGATCAATGCCAAGGGCAAGCGCGTGGTGGTTTTGGGTGGCGGCGATACGGGGTCTGATTGTGTGGGTACGTCGCGCCGTCAGGGAGCCATTTCCGTGCAGCAGTTCGAGTTGATGCCTCAGCCGCCGGTTGAGCGTGCGGATGATAATCCGTGGCCGCAGTGGGCGCTGGTGTACCGAACCTCATCGTCGCACGAAGAAGGCTGTGAGCGTGATTACAGCATTTCGACCAAGAAGTTTTCGGGTGAGAACGGCCAGCTCAAGAAATTGTCGGCGGTGCGGCTCGATTGGTCAGAGAAAGACCCGGCGACGGGTAGGGCTAAGATGAAAGAGATCGCGGGGTCTGAATTTGATGTTGAGTGTGACCTTGTTTTTCTGGCCCTGGGATTCCTCGGCCCGGTTAAGGCGGGATTGCTGGAAAAATTCGGTGTTGAGCTGGATGGTCGGGGGAATGTAAAGGCAGATGGGAATAAAATGACCACGGTCCCCGGCATTTTTACGGCCGGTGATATGACGCGCGGTCAGTCGCTGGTTGTCTGGGCTATTTATGAGGGGCGCACGGCCGCAGAAGGCGTCCATGCCTATTTAGTAAGTAAGAAAAAGCAGGAGAAGGCATGAAAAAGTTCATCGGTATCATCGTGATGGTTGGTATGATCACAGGCAGTGTTCTGTTGACCGGCTGCGGCAAGAAAGAAGAGGCCCCTAAGGTAGCTTCGGACAGCAATGCGCATCGTTTGCTCGTCGAGGGTACTGTTTATTTGAAGCAGGGTGAGGTGGTCAAGGCTGTTGAGAACTTTGCATCAGCTATTAAGGATTCGCCTGATTACTTTGAGGCGTATTTCATGCTGGCGCAGACGTTCATCCATTTAAAGCAGTTCGCCCAGGCACAGTCGGTCCTTTCAGCGGCCGCACAAAGGTTTCCGGATAATCCGACCGTGTATTATTTTCTTTCGATCGCCTATCAGGGCTCGGATGACCTGATGCCCGCTATTGTATCAGCGCGTAAGAGTGTTGATCTTTTCAGGGCCAAGAAGGATGAGGAAGGTGAAAAACGCGCGACCATCCTTTTGGGTGTTCTGGTGCAGATCGCCAAGAAGAAGTCTGAAGATAATATGGTTGAGAATGCGGCGAATGCGGCGAAGGCTGCGGTTCAGAGCACGCCGGCGGTTCAGCAGTAAGGCGGCTTTCGCGTGATGACCGCGGTTCTGGTCTTCAGCGCGGCATTGCTGTTTTACTTTTCGTTTCCGAATATTGTTGTGGTTCAGGGCGTATCCTTTTTAGCATGGGGATGCGCCCTTCCGCTTTTTGGGGCGCTTGAGGGAAGATCGTGGCGCAGGCGCTTGGCCATTGGCATGCTTTGGGGTTTATTGGCCCACGGATTTCTGACAGCCTGGATGATGCCGGTCACCCTGGGTGGCTGGGTTTTGTTCACAGGTGCTTTGTCGATACAGGGCCCTTTGTTCGCTTTATGTTTTCCTTCAGCATCACGCCCGGTTGTTTTCAGGCTTTTTCTGATCCCATCGGCGTGGGTTTTCTCCGAATGGGTCCGTTCGATCATATTGGGCGGATTCTCCTGGAGCCTCGGCTATTCTCAGGCCTTATTCCCGGAGCTTATTCAGCCGGCGGCCTGGGGCGGGGTTTATTTGCCGGCCTGGATCATTATTTTTGTGAGTACGGCTCTTTATCTGGGGATACGCGGCGCCATTGAGGGAAGTTTGCGCCGGAGGATATTTATGCTGGCGGCGGTAGGGGTATCACTTGGCCTGATCGTGGGGGCGGTGCGCATAGCGCTGGCGCCATCAGTAACGGGTACAGTGCGCGTGGCTGCTGTTCAGGCTGACATCCTCAGGGATGACAAGGTCAGGGAAGATCTTTATGACGTGAATGTCGTGCGCCATCTGGCACTGACTAAAAAAGCTGTGATGGCCGGAGGGCTGGGCGCCTCGGACCTTGTGGTTTGGCCGGAGACCGCATTTACGGATGATGTTCTGACCGACCTTAAGTGGCGGCCGCGCCTTGAAGAAGCCGCGCGTAATCTGCATGTCAATATGCTGCTGGGTTCGGCGCTTTTGTGGGAGGGGCGTGACCTGAACAGCGCGGTCCTGTTGTCGGCCCAGGGGGATTGGCGGGCTGTTTATCACAAGATGCGCCTGGTGCCTTTTACGGAAAGGACGCCCCAAGGATTTACTTCCCTAGCCCGGGCGTTCGGTGTCGGTAAGTATCATTTTACGGCAGGGACCAGGCCCGGCATCATGGCCTTTGACCGGTTCAAGCTCGGGGTTGTGATCTGTTCCGAGGAGTTTTATCCGGACATGTTCCGTTCTTTAAGCCAGGCGCGCGTGGATGTCGCGGTGACCATGCTCAATGACGGATGGCTGGAGCGGCGCGAAGCGCTTTTACTGCATGCGTTGACAGCGCCTGTGCGCGCGGTCGAGTCGGGCCTTTCGGTTGTGCGTGTGGCCAATACGGGGCTGACGTGTGCTTTTGACGGCTATGGCCGCCCGGTCGGCCGGCCGCTTGATCTTCAGCGCCCGGGCGTCATGGTGTATACGGTTCCGTTATCGTCGGGGTCGACGTTCTATGCTCAATGGGGCGATGTTTTTGCCTTGGTCTGCGTTGTGTTTGTTATAATATCTTTTCTGATCATCAACTTCCGGTATATAAGGGCCAGACTGAAATATGCGCCATTATCTTAATACATTTTTCATGCTCACGTTTACGCTGTTGACGTCGACGGATGTGTTTGCCGCGGCAGCGATGCAGCGTCGGCTGCAGCAGCAAAAGATGCAACAGGAACAAATGATGCAGCAGGCGTATCAGCAGGCTATGGCGCAAAAGCAGGCTCAGGAAATGGCGGCCTATCAGCAGGCTATGGCGCAGCGTCAGGCTGTCATGCAGCAACAGGCGATGCAGCAGAAGGCGGCCATGGAATACGCGGCCTACAAGCAGGCGATGCAGCAGGCCGTGGCCAAGCGTAACGCCGAGATGCAGGCGGTACAGGCGATGAAACAGGCGGTTGTTCAACGTCAGGCCGAGCAGGTGGCGTACAAGCAGGCTGTCATGCAGAAGCAGGTGCAGGAAGTCGGTATGTATAAGCAGGCGGTTGCCCAGAAACAGGTGGCCGAGGTGGTGGCTTATAAACAGGCCGTAGCGCAGCGTCAGGTTGCGCAGGAGCGGTCGCAGGTTGAGGTCAATCAGCAGGTCCGTGAATATGCCCAGTATTTGGCGGCACGCAAGGCGGCGTTGGGGGAGCAGGCGGCCATGGTCCAGCAGGCCGCGGTGGGCCAGAAAGTGATGCATGATGCGGCATCTCAGCGGGCCCAGGTCGAGCAGGCGCGCCGCGTGGCGCAAGGTAAGGTGGCGACGGAGGCCGTTGCCAAATCGGCGCTCGGGCAAAGACTGGCCTCTGAGGTCATGACGGCGAAGGCGGGTTCCGGCTCGCAACTGGTTGGGAATGGCCCCATGCTGGCTGGGGATGATACGGTGGTCAGTATTCAGGATCTTTGGAAGGCGCTTGACCGCTCGAGCGGGCCGTGGCGGCAGATCGTTGATAAAGAGGTGAAGCTCCTGACCGTTTCCGAGTATCTGGACCGGTTCAAGAAACTTAAGGTCAAGATCGCTAAAGATCCGGGGCATTACGTTGGCTTGATCGACGCTTTCGCCGATCAGATGCCGGGGTTCCTTGATGCGCCGTTCATGAATGTCCTCAGTTATGCAGCGATCGTGGAGTATGATTTTGAAAGCGGCACGAATAAAGACGACCTGGCCAGGCAGGTCCTGGGAGCGGGTCAGTTCGAGGCTAATCGCAAACGCGTTTTCGGCCGCTAGGTTTATAAAGTCCTTGGTTGACAAACCTTTGCCCGATGCTATATTAATTCAAGTTTTGGGGCAGCCCGGAACACATTCTCACCTATAATATATAAGTAATCATGAAACACGCAGTCATATACCTTGAAGACGGCACGATCTTCCGCGGCACCTCCCTAGGCGCCCACGGTGAATCCGGCGGTGAGGTTGTTTTTAATACAGCCCTTTGCGGTTATCAGGAAGTCTTGACAGACCCTTCTTATGCCGGTCAGATCGTGACCATGACCTATCCTTTGATCGGCAATTACGGCATTAATGAAGAGGACCTTGAGTCAGATAAGATCCATGTTAAAGGGTTTATCGTCAAGGAATTCTGCCGTACCCACTCAAATTATCGCGCGACCAAGAGCCTGATCCAGTATCTGGATGAAAACAGGATCCTCGCCATTGAAGGTGTTGATACGCGCGCGCTGACACGCCATTTACGCATTGCCGGCGCCATGAAGGGGCTTATTTCGACCGAAGACGTTGATCCTGCCAGCCTCAAGGCGAAGTTGGCTAAAATCCCCTCGATGGATGGCGCCGATTGGGTCAAGGAAGTGGCACCTCAGAAAGCCTATGTGTGGCCTGTTCAGGGGCAGAAGAAATATAAAGTCGTTGTCATGGATTGCGGCATCAAGCGCAATATCCTGCGCGAAATGGCAGCGCTGGGCATCGAATGCCATGTTGTTCCACCGACGATGTCTTCAGCTGAAATTTTGGCCATGGGGGCTGACGGGATATTCCTGTCCAGCGGTCCCGGCGACCCGGCGGCGGTCACATATGTGATCCAGACGGTCCGTGAGCTGATCGGCAAGACGCCGATCTTCGGTATTTGCTTAGGGAACCAGATGATCGGCCACGCCTTGGGCGGCACGACCTACAAGCTTAAGTTCGGGCATCACGGGAGCAATCACCCCGTCAAGGACCTCGAGACCGGCCGCATCAGCATCACGTCGCAGAACCACGGGTTTTGTGTGGATATCAAGAGCCTAGATCCCGCGAGTGTCGAGGCGATCCATGTTAATTTGAATGACCAGAGTGTTGAGGGGCTGCGTCACAAGAAGTTCCCGCTGTTCTCGGTCCAGTATCATCCTGAGGCAGCGCCCGGTCCTAATGACGCGAAATATTTATTCGGCAAGTTCACCGATATGATGGATAAATTCAAGAATGCCTAAACGCACAGACATTAAAAAGATACTCCTTATTGGCTCCGGCCCGATCGTTATTGGTCAGGCGTGCGAGTTTGATTATTCCGGTACTCAGGCCTGTAAGGCGCTGCGCGAAGAGGGTTACGAGGTCGTTCTCGTGAACTCCAATCCCGCTACGATCATGACCGATCCTGAGACGGCGGATAAGACCTATATTGAGCCTTTGACCGCTGAGTTTGTTGAAAAGATCATTGTGCTGGAAAAGCCGGATGCGATCCTGCCTACGTTGGGCGGCCAGACGGGGCTTAACCTGGCGGTCGATCTGTGGGAAAAGGGCATCCTTCAGAAGTATAATGTTGAAATGCTGGGGGCGAATTACGAGGTCATCAAAAAGGCCGAAGACCGCAAGCAGTTCAAGATGGTGTGCCTGAGCATCGGGCTTGACCTTCCCAAGAGCGCTTTTGCCTACAACCTTGAAGAAGCCAATAAGGCCGTCGATGAGATAGGCCTGCCGTGCATCATCCGTTCGAGTTTCACGCTCGGCGGCACGGGCGGTTCCATTGTCACTAACCGCGATGAATTTGAGATGAAGGCCAGGCTCGGTATTGAAAGCAGCATCATCAGTGAGATCCTTATCGAAGAGTCCATCGAAGGATGGAAGGAGTATGAGCTTGAGGTCATGCGCGACAAGAAAGACAATGTGGTCATTGTCTGTTCTATCGAGAACCTGGATGCCATGGGTGTCCATACGGGAGATTCCATTACCGTAGCGCCGGCCCAGACATTGACCGACCGTGAATATCAAAGGATGCGTGATCAGTCGCTCGCCTTGATCCGGGCAATTGGCGTTGAAACGGGAGGGTCCAATATCCAGTTCGCTGTTCACCCCAGGACCGGACGCATGGTCGTTATCGAGATGAATCCGCGCGTGTCGCGCTCGTCGGCTTTGGCGTCCAAGGCCACAGGTTTCCCTATCGCCAAGTTCGCGGCCAAGCTGGCCGTCGGTTATACGTTGGATGAGATCCAGAATGATATTACGCGTGAAACACCGGCGTCGTTTGAGCCGACCATTGATTATTGCGTGGTCAAGATCCCGCGTTTCACGTTCGAGAAATTCCCCGAAGCCAAGGACATCCTGGGCATACAGATGAAGTCCGTCGGTGAGACCATGGCCATCGGCCGCACGTTCAAAGAGGCCCTTCAAAAGGGTCTGCGCGGGCTGGAGATCCATCACATCGGCTTTGACAACAAGATGGATTACCGGTTCGTCGACGATGACAAGATGATGCATCGCCTGCGTGAGCCCAATGCCTCGCGTATTTTCTATATGAAATACGCCCTTCAAAAGGGTTTGAGCGTCGAGAAGGTTTCCGAGTTGACGCGCGTGGATATATGGTTCATCGCACAAATGCAGCAGCTGGTCGTTTTTGAGCGCGAGATGATCAAAGAGTTTGAGCAGACTAAATCGCTCAATGCCGTGACGTTGCGCAAGGCAAAAGAGTGGGGTTTCTCGGATGCACAGTTAGCCGAGATCATGGGCATGGCCGAGATCGCGGTCAGGACGATGCGCAAAGACATGGGCATCGTGGCGACGTTCAAGGTCGTTGATACCTGCGCCGCCGAGTTCGAGGCCTACACACCGTATTTTTATTCGACGTATGAAACTGAGGATGAGGCGATCCTGCAGAATGAAAAGATCTCCCGTGAGAAAAAAGGTCCGCGCCGCAAGATCATGATCCTGGGTGGCGGCCCCAACCGTATCGGCCAGGGTATTGAATTTGATTACTGCTGCTGCCATGCGGCCTTCGCGCTCAAGGAAAGAGGGTTTGAGACCATCATGGTCAATTCAAATCCGGAGACCGTTTCGACGGATTATGATACGTCCGACCGTTTGTATTTTGAGCCGTTAACGTTTGAAGATGTCATGAACATCATGGATGTCGAGAAGCCTGAGGGTGTGATCGTTCAGTTCGGCGGCCAGACGCCGCTGAATTTGGCGCGCCGTCTGCAGCAGGCCGGCGTTCCTATTATCGGGACCAGCGTTGATTCGATCGATGTGGCCGAGAACCGCGAGCGTTTCGCGGCGCTGCTTAATGAGCTTAAGATCGCACAGCCTGCCAATGCCACGGCAACTACGATCGATGATGCCGTTGTGGCGGCATCACGGGTAGGCTATCCCGTTCTGGTGCGCCCGTCCTATGTTTTAGGCGGCCGTGCCATGCGCATTGTTTATGATGAAGAAACCATTCTGATGTTCATTGAGGAGATCGCAGACGTTTCCCGCGGCCATCCTATTTTGATCGATAAATTTATTGAAGACGCGCTTGAGGTTGATGTTGATGCTATTTCGGACGGCCATGATGTGTATGTCGCCGGCGTTATGGAACATATTGAGAATGCGGGCATTCATTCGGGGGATTCTGCGTGCGTCCTGCCGCCGCATACTTTAAGTGAAGAGATCCTGGTCGAGATCAAAGAGAGCACGCGGCGTATTGCGCTGGCGCTCAAGGTCGTCGGCCTTTTGAATATCCAGTTTGCCGTCAAGGGTGAGAAAGTTTTTGTCCTGGAGGTCAATCCGCGCGCATCGCGTACGGTGCCGTTCGTATCCAAGGCGATCGGCATACCATTGGCCAAGATGGCGGCGCGCATCATGGCGGGCGAGACATTATCTGATTTCCCGAATTTACCTGATATCAATCACTTGAAACAGGTCGCGGTCAAAGAATGCGTCCTGCCCTTTTCGCGTTTTTCAGGCGTTGATATCATCCTCGGTCCTGAAATGAAATCCACCGGCGAGGTCATGGGCCTGGCGCCGACCTTTGGCGCAGCATTTGCCAAAAGCCAGGTGGCTGCCAATTCCGGTTTGCCCAAGAAGGGGTCTGTTTTTATCAGCGTCAACGAGAATGATAAGCGGCATATTGCCTTCATGGCCAAGCGGTTGCATGATCTTGGCTTTAAGATCTACGCGACCAAGGGGACGGCTAAGGTCCTGCGTTCCAGCGGCGTCACCACCGTCATTGCCGATAAAACGGGCGAGGGCGAGCATAACATATTGACTTTACTGGCCAGAAATGAGATAAATCTTATTATCAATACGCCGTCCGGCAAGAAAAGTCAGTCGGATATGCGTTCGATCCGGTCGGCGTCGATCCGTCACGCGGTGCCGTGTATCACGACACTGCAGGGCGCGTGGGCTGCCGTTCACGGCATTGAAGCGAGCTTGAAAGAGGGCTTTACTGTCATGTCGTTGCAGGAGTACTACAAGTAAGGGCGCAGCATGCAGTGCCCGTACGTATAGCGTTGTTTTATAGATAATCTTTTCAGGTCCCTACATATGTGCGGCATTATCGGCATCTCTGATCATCCTGAAGCATCCAAAATAGCCTATCTGGGTCTCTATGCGCTTCAGCATCGCGGTGAAGAGGCGGCGGGCATTGCCTCGTATGACACTCAGGTCCACATTATCAAGGACCGGGGGCTGGTGTTCGATGTTTTTAATGAGGCGGCGCTGGATTCATTAAAAGGCAGCGTCGCGATCGCGCATACCCGCTATTCTACGACGGGCTCAAGCAATGTTAAGAATTGCCAGCCATTTCTGGTCACGCACCGCAATCGCCCCATCGCGGTGGCGCATAACGGCAATTTGACCAATACTGAAGAACTTTATCGCAAGCTTGAAGACGAGGGCTCTATTTTCCAGACGTCCATGGATTCCGAGATCCTGGTGCACCTTCTGGCCAAGACGCCCAACCATGATTATAAGAAATGGTTCGTTGATATGCTGGCCCAGCTCAAGGGAGCTTTTTCTGTGGTATTCATGGTCGAAGATACGCTGGTCGGTGCCCGTGACCGGCAGGGGTTCCGCCCGCTGGTCCTCGGCAAGCTTGGCGATGGTTATATGCTGGCCAGTGAAACGTGCGCGCTGGATCTGACCAAGGCCGAGTTCATCCGTGAGATCGAGCCGGGGGAGATCGTGATCATTAAAGGCAGCAAGATCGAATCGCTGTTTCTGCCCGGATGCGATAAGAGCAAGAAGGCGCAGTGTATTTTTGAGAATATTTATTTTGCCCGCCCTGACAGCCATATTTTTAATGACAACGTTTATCTGGTCCGCAAGCGCCTGGGCGCTCAGTTGGCCAAGGAATCGCCTGTCAAAGACGCTGATTTTGTGATGCCTATCCCGGATTCCGGGGTTTATGCGGCGTTAGGCTATGCCAATGAATTGAAGGTCCCGTTTGAAGTGGGCATGATCCGTAATCACTATATCGGGCGTACATTCATTCAGCCGTCCCAGTTCCTCCGGGATTTTCGCGTGCGCGTGAAGCTCAATCCCATCAGTGATGTTATCCGCGGTAAAAAGGTCATCGTCGTCGAGGATTCGATCGTGCGCGGTACGACCAGCCGCAGCCGTGTGCGCGAGATCCGTAAGGCGGGCGCCAAAGAGATCCACATGCGCATTACCTGTCCGCCGATCATTTTCCCGTGCTTTTACGGCATTGATTTCCCGTCGTCCGAGGAATTGATCGCGTATGGCAAGACGGTGGCGGAAGTGGCCAAGTTCATTGAAGTGGATTCGCTCGAATATTTAAGTCTCGACGGAATGTTGTCGGTCATGAAAGACAGCGGCGCGTTCTGCCATGCGTGTTTTACGGGGAAGTATCCGGTCGATGTCCCTAGCAACAAAAGCAAATATCAGCTGGAAGGTAAGGCATGAGTAAATATATATTTGTAACGGGCGGCGTTGTTTCCAGTCTGGGCAAGGGCCTTGCCTCAGCTTCCATCGGCAAGCTTTTGGAGGCGCGCGGCCTTAAAGTTACGATCCTTAAATGCGACCCGTATCTGAACGTCGACCCCGGCACCATGAATCCTTATCAGCACGGCGAGGTTTATGTTACGGATGATGGCGCCGAAACGGACCTTGATCTGGGTCATTACGAGCGTTTTACCAGTGGAAAATTCTCCAAAGACAATAATATCACCGCCGGCAAGATCTATTATTCGGTCATCACCAAAGAGCGCCGCGGTGATTATCTCGGTAAGACCGTGCAGATCATCCCGCACATCACCGACGAGATCAAGTCCTGTATCAAGAAGGTTTCGAAGGAGCAGGATGTCGATGTGGTGATCGTCGAGATCGGCGGCACCGTGGGCGATATTGAGAGTTTGCCCTTCCTTGAGGCGATCAGGCAGTTGCGCTGGGAGCTCGGGGAGCACTATGCGATCAATATCCATATGACACTTTTGCCGTATCTTAAGGCATGCGGTGAGCAGAAGACCAAGCCGACGCAACACAGTGTCGGGACTTTGCGCGAGATCGGCATTCAACCCGATATTCTCTTGTGCCGTACGGAAAGAACCATTCCTCAGGAACAGCGGGAAAAGATCGCGCTGTTCTGCAATGTGGACGTCGAGGCGGTCATTGAAGCGGCGGATGTCAAGAGTATCTATGAGGTTCCGTCGGCCTATAAGAAGGAAGGGCTTGACGGCCTGATCCTGAAGAAGCTTAATATCAAGACCTCTGAGCGCGACCTGAAGCACTGGGAAGATTATGTCATCAAGCGCCTGCGCCATCCCAAGCATGAGGTCAATATTGCTGTTGTCGGAAAATATATCCAGTTGCCGGACGCGTATAAGTCGATCTATGAGGCTTTAGTGCACGGCGGTATCGCCGCGGATGCGAAGGTCAATATCGTCAAGATGGATTCCGAGGAGCTTGAAAAGGGAAAGATCGATAAATATTTCAAGGATATTTCCGGCATCCTTGTCCCCGGTGGGTTCGGCAGCCGCGGCATTGAAGGGAAAATTAAGGCGATCAAATTCGCACGTGAGAAGAACATTCCTTTCTTTGGGATCTGTTTGGGGATGCAGTTGGCTTCGGTGGAATTCGCGCGCTACGTGTGCGGATTAAAGACAGCCAATTCAACGGAATTCGATAAGGCGACCAAGGATCCTGTGATCAGCCTTCTGGCCGAGCAGCATCAGGTGACGAACCTCGGTGCGACGATGCGCCTGGGCGCTTATCCGTGCCATCTTGAGCGCGACACCAAGGCATTTGCGGCATATAAGAAGGAAGATATTTCCGAGCGCCACCGTCACCGTTACGAATTTAACAATGAATACCGTGAGGCCTTGGCTTCAAAGGGGCTTATATTTTCGGGTGTTAATATTCAGCGCGATCTGATGGAGATCGTCGAAGTTAAAGGACACCGGTGGTTCCTGGGCTGTCAGTTCCATCCGGAATTCCAGTCTAAGCCGGATAAGCCGCATCCTTTGTTCCGCGACTTTGTTGCTGCCGCGGTAAGTTTATAAGTCAATATCGGGGAAGATAAAATAAAAACGGGAGGCTGGTTTAGAACTAGCCTCCCGTTTTAATATTTGGTGCGCGGGGAGGGGATCGAACCCTCATACCTTACGGCATACGCCCCTCAAACGTACGTGTCTACCATTTCACCACCCGCGCAGGATGATCTTGCTTGAGGAAGTCGATAATATATCATGAAATTAAATTTTGTGTTATAAAATTTTTAGGAGGCATAAATGGAAGTTATTGTTAGTACCAGTATTTTGTCCGCTGATTTCGGGAAACTGGCCGAGGCGGTTGAATTATGTGAACGCTCAGGCGTGGACCGCATCCATGTGGATGTGATGGACGGGCATTTCGTGCCGAATATCACGATCGGCCCTGTGGTGACAGCCGCCGTGCGTAAATATACCAAGCTGCCTATCGCGGCGCATCTGATGATCGAGAATCCTGGCGATTACATCGACGCGTTCATTGATGCCGGGGCGGATCTGGTTGGTGTGCATGTGGAATGTTACGGAGAGCGCAGAGTTGCCTGCCGTGCTTACGGGCAGTATCCTAAAGAAATAGACGTCCTGGACGTTCCAGCATTGGTTAAGGACCTGCGGCGCATCAGGGCGCGTGGCAAGCAGGCGTGTGTTACGATCAATCCCGGCACGCCTGTTGAGTGCCTGGCTCAGGTTTTGAACGAAGTCGATGCTGTTTTGATCATGTCGGTCAACCCCGGTTTTTCTGGTCAGAAGTTCATGCCTTCAGCGCTCACTAAGATCATGTGGTTGAGGGCGCAGGGGTTTAAGAGGGACATTGCGGTGGACGGTGGCGTGAATGCTGAAACAGCGCCTGCAGTGGTCAAGGCCGGTGCCAATGTGCTCATCACAGCCAGTTATTTCTTTTCAAGTCAGGACCATAGGGGTGTTGTTGAAGCGCTAAAGCGCCTTGGTTCATAGCGAATACCATATTAATATGGTATATTTTGATTGTTAAAGAGGTTATTCCTTAATAAGGAGATGCCATGCCGTTTTCTAAGCCGTTATTTTCAAAAGCACAGACGATGATCGAGTATGTCTTGGTCATGGTTGTTGTGGCGGCTGTTGTTTTCGGTGCATTTACAGCAGGCAATAACGGGATGCTTCATAAAACACAAAATGCCGCCACGCAATACTTTGATACGGGTGCCGCTGCCATTATGGGCGGTTATTATGAGGGCGGGCAGTATGTTGAGTTGGATCCCAAGCCGATCAATGGTGCGTGGTGCCTTCCCTGCCCTGTTATTGGCGGTGTTCAGGTTTGCGATTGTGCGTGTCCACGGCCGGCTTTCGGCGGAACCCCCTGTACGGCTGTTGTGCCTCCGCCTCCGCCTTGTGTGCCTGATTGTTCAGCGGGCTGCGGCGATAATGGTTGTGGCGGCAGTTGCGGGATATGCCCTCCGCCTCCGCCTCCGCCGGCGTGTGTGCCGGATTGTGTCGGGAAAAGTTGCGGCGCGAATGGTTGTGGCGGCAGTTGCGGGACATGTCCTACGGGTGTATGTAATATCAGCGGACAATGCGTATGCATGCCTAACTGTGCCGGCAAAAGCTGCGGCGATGATGGTTGCGGCGGCACTTGCGGATCGTGTGCTTTCGGATCATGTAATGGCAGTGGTCAATGCGTCTGTACACCCAATTGCGGCGGTAAAGCCTGCGGTGATGACGGCTGTGGCGGCACGTGCGGGATATGTCCCTCGGGGCCCTGTGATGAGGCTACCGGTACGTGTGTGACATGGACGGTATGTCAATGTGCTACGCCGAGTTGTACGGTGTGGTGCTCCGGTAACTTAAATGACGGTAACGGTAATATCTTAAGTTGCAGCCTTCCGGCCGTGGTATGTGCCGGTAATAAGATATGTAATACCACTTCGGGCGCATGCGAGGATGTTTGTTTAACCAATGTCTGCGGCGATAATGGTCATGGCGGCAGTTGCGGAACTTGTGAGGCGGGGATGGATTGTCTGGCGGGCCAGTGCGTGCCTCACTGTGTGCCGGATTGGCAGCCTTGTGAATGCACGACGGCTTATTGTAGTAAAGTCAGGGACGGGGTGTCATCAGATAAATGTGGCCATACGCAGACATGTAACTGTTATCCCGTAACATGCCCTCAGGGCCAGGTGTGTAATACTGTCGGTGACGGTCTATGTATGGCGTGTCCATCGGATGCCTGTACAGGCAAAGAGTGCGGCAGTGATGGCTGCGGCGGCAGTTGCGGCACATGCGGCGATGGGATGACGTGTACGGGTGATAAGTGTATTCCTCTTTGTGTGCCTAACTGGACGGCCTGTGATTGTACGGCGGCGTGTAATGAAGGACCTTGTACGGGATTAGCGTCCGATGGTTGTGGTCATACGCAAACCTGTAATAATTGGCCCGTACTGTGTACGATCGGTAATAAATGCGATGCTTCCGGCAAGTGTGTGTCATGCCCATCGGATGGCTGTGCCGGCAAAGAGTGCGGTTATGATGCCTGCGGCAGCAGTTGCGGGTCCTGCCCTACGGGCTCATGTAACGTCAGCGGCAAGTGTGTGCCTTTCTTTCCGCCTGTATGCGGGGATGGTACATGCGATAGCGGGATTGAAAACTGTTCCAACTGTGCGCTGGATTGCGGCACGTGCATTACGCCTCCGCAGTGCGGGGATGGCGTGTGCAACGGAGTTGAAACGTGTTCAACCTGTTCTTTGGATTGTGGTGCGTGCCCTGAGGAGTGCGGGATTTGCAAGCCTTCGGCGCTGGTATTTTGCGGTCAACCTAATAATGATGACTGTGCCAAACCCTGCGTGATGCAGGGGGCTATAGGAACGGGCGGGTGTAATGGCGGCAGCGTGTGCGAGACGTCGACAGGGGCATGCTTATGTCCTGCCACAATGCCTTTCTGGGATGGAGGCGTCTGCAGGGCATGTTCGGCTGTTAATGTGGCCATGCCTTATTGGAACGGAAGTGCTTGTGTGAGTTGTGACTTTGTTGGAGCCGGCTATATCTGGGATGGCACAGCCTGCCGTGCGCCTTAAAACGCGACGTTAATTCTTTCTTTTATCCCGCACGTAGTTGCTTTTGTCCTGGGCTTTGGCAAATTTCTTGAGTTCTGCGCCTATTTCGCCTACCTGCGCAACGTGATTGATGGGTGTCATCACGTTTGACACGATCCCGATGGAAATAGACATGAGCCCCGCCTTGACCATATTGCCCTGACGGTCCTTGCCAATGATAAATCCTGCCTGCCGGTCTTCATCGTTGTAGAAATCAAGTGCGGCGGTGTCGAATTTCCTGATGATGTGCTCGCAGACATTATCAGCATCGGCGTCGTCCGACACAAAAACAAAATCATCGCCGCCGATGTGCCCCACGAAAATATTTTTCCCGCTGCTTTCTTTGGCCGCTTCGATGATGACGCGCGCGGTCGATTTGATCACCTCGTCGCCTTTTTCAAAGCCGTATTTGTCATTATAAAGTTTGAATTTATCCAGGTCGCAGTACCCGACGGCAAAGAGTGACTTGCTCTGGATACGGGTCTGTAGTTCTTCCATGATCGACGCATTGCCCGGCAAGTGGGTCAGCGGGTTGGCGTCAAGGTTGCGGATGGTGCGTGCCACGATCATTTTGATACGCGCCAGGAGGGTTTCCGGTTCGAATGGCTTGATCAGATAGTCATCGGCACCGGCATTGATCCCGGTAACCATATCCTTGGTGTCACCCTTGCCCGTGAGCATGATGATGGGCACGTGGGATAGCAGCACGTCTTTACGCAGTTCTTTGCAGAATTCGGGGCCGGTCATGACGGGCATCATATAATCCGTGAGGATGATGTCAGGATTTCCGGTGCGCGCCTGGATCAGGCCTTCGGCGCCATTATTCGCTTTGATGACGGTGAAATTGTCGGACAGGGTTAGTTCCAGGACATCAAGGATGTCGGGGTCGTCGTCAATGATCAGTATCCGCTGGCGTTTCATGCGTCACCTATTTTCAGTTTTTTATCTTCAGGGGTTTTATGCGTAAAAGGCAGCGTGAAATGGAACGTGGTGCCGTGACCGACTTCGCTGGTGACCCACATGCGTCCGAAGTGAGCTTCAACGATATTCTTGGCCAGCGCCAGGCCAAGCCCGGTGCCCTTGACTTTCATATTGATATCATTATCAACGCGGAAAAATTCATCGAAGATGCGTGCGAGATCTTCTTTCTTGATCCCGATGCCGGTGTCAGCGACCTCAAAGGTTGATTCCCCCAGGCCCAGGTTGGGCGCGGCATTGATGGTAATGCTGCCGCCGGCAGGTGTGAATTTGATGGCATTGCTGATCAGGTTGATGAAAACACGGTCAACCTGGGTCGGGTCATATTCGATCAGCGGCATGTCGGCCGGGACGTTGAGCTTGATGGTGACGCCCTTATCTTTGAGCTGCGGGGTCAGCAGGTCGGCTGTATTCTCCAGGAGCAATTTGATATTTTGCGGCGCCACCTTCATTTCAACGCGGCCGGATTCGATGCGCGAGATATCCAGAAGGTCATTGATGAGCTTGACCAGGTTGTCGGAATGGCTGTTGATCTTGCCTAAACGTTCTTTGACCGCATCGGGGATGTCGCCGACCTTGCCGGTCATCAGGATCGAGGCGTAGCCTTTGATGGAGGTTAACGGCGTACGCAGTTCGTGCGATACGGCCGAGATGAATTCCGTTTTCTTCTTGGAGATGTCTTCGACGTCCTTTAAGACCTGCGACAGCTCTTTGGTGCGTTCATTGACCTTGGTTTCAAGCATCTGGCTCGAGCGGTAGACCTGTTCAAACAGCTGGGAGTTCTCCAGTGACTGCGCCAGCTGGCTGGCCAGAATGGCGATCAACTCCTGGTCGCCTTCCGTGATCGCGGGGGCGCTGTAGCGATTGCCCACAAAAAGGATGCCGGCGACGCCGCGCTGGGTCATCAGGGGCGACAGGATAAAATGTTCGGTTTCAAAAAGCTCAATGATGCGCGTGCGTGTTTGCTGGGATGAACTTAACGATGAGAATGTCGTTCCGTTCTTCAGTGCCGCCAGAAATTGAGGGTCTTGCATAAGTTCGGCAAGGGCTTTCTGGGTTTTTGCCGGCTCGGTCCCGATGTTCACGCGCAGCGTGAAATCCATCTGGGGGTCACAGGTTAAAACGATCATCCTTGAAAAGCCCATGTCGGTGGCAACGTCTTTGTTGATCTTTTGAAAGATCTCCTGTTCATCCATGGTCATGCTCATGGTGCGGGCCAGTTTCTGGAGGCTGTTCAAGCCTGTGAGGCGTCGGTCGAGCTCTTCCTGGGCTTTGTTGAGCTCGAGGTCTGTTTTGACGATAAGCTTGGCCTGTTCATCGAGCTCGTTGAAAGAGCGCATGATCTTGTCGAAGGAGGCTTTCAGATCCTTATACTCCTCACTTTTACCGATGAGGATGTAGGCCAGGGCACTGATACCGACGACCAAAAGGAGGCTTGAGCCCACCAGGAAGGGCGTCAGATCGAATTGGGTTACGGGATAGGCGGATCCGGTCATATGTTATCCTATTGCCAAAAGAGTGATGCTGCCGTTTGAAAGTTGTGTCGCAGCGCTGCTGGCGGGGGTGCGCAGCGACGCTGTTTCGCCAATGGTATACATGCCGAATATGGGCACGTGGTGTCCGAACATTTCGCGGATCACCTGCAGGTTTTGCGTGGCGCTGCGTCCCATGACTTTGCGCCGGATCAGGGATTCAAAAATGAAAATAACTTTGGGGATCTTTCCCATCATTTTCTCGCGCAGTTCGTGGGCTGCCTCACTGGTGCTTTGGTGGCAGGCGTCCTTATTGGTGATCATAAGGTGCACCTTGCTTTCCGTCGGTACGTCACCCTGACATACAATACTACCGTCATCGAGGATGTCAATGGCATTGCGTATCAAATATTCGCGCGGTTTGTTCGTGCCGATCCCCAGCGGGTAAAGCAGGCGGATGTCATCCAGGGTGTTCGTTATTTCCAGCCCCGCGTCTTGAAAATAATCCTTATACAGGTCCATGGCCGGTTTCTTGTCGATCGTTTTAATGATATTGCCCTGCACCGAATCAATGATGCGCGGCTTTCCGAGCGGCTGCCAGCTATGGCGGGAGGTGACGGCGGCGATGCCGGCACCACCGACAAGAAGGCCGGTGGCCGCATTCTCTAAAATGTGTGTTTGATAAAAGAATTGTGTCTTGAGCGTTTTGGGGCTATCGATACCGACCCCGCCGGCTATGGGTAGTGCCAGGCCGAGCCCGTCATGGATGCCGGAATGGAAGGCGCTGCCGTTGTAGCGGACGCCATCGTAGAAATACAGGCAGGCATTACGTTGATTGGATTTATGATTATTCAAGAGCGCTTTAGCAAAACCGTACCCTGCCTCGCGCGCGGTCAGTAAATTGATCTTTTCAAGGCTGGCGCCCCCGAAATGGAGCTCGTCGGAAACAATGGCCAAAAGGCCGACGCCCCGGGTTTCGACGCGATCGTTAACGATGATCCCCGTTGTTGTTGATCCGATCAGGCGTTCGGGCTGAAGGATCCTCTGAAGCGCGGCGATGCCTGGCGGGGTTATATAGCCTGCGGTGGTGAAAGCAAATACCACGTCGGTCTGGATCGTGTTCAAGACCGTTTTTGCTTCTATGGCGGCGGCTTTAAATGCTTCAACAGGGTCGCTGAGTGATGAGAAGCCTGTTCCAATGCGGGTGGCCATAGTATGAAAAAACCTTCCTGCCTCAAATAATAAATATAAATAACTATATCTATTGTAGGTTGAAGCAGGAAGGTGTCAACAAAAGGGCGAAATTATCCTATGGCCTGTGCACCTTCTTCACCGGTGCGGATGCGGATGCAGCGCTGAAGGTCGGTGACAAAGATCTTGCCGTCACCGATCTTGCCGGTGCGCGCGCCTTTGATGATGGCCGCAATGGTGCGGTCGACGAAGGGCTCATTGACGGCGATATCCAGGCGTATTTTTCTGAGGAGATTGCCGGTTTCTTTGACGCCGCGGTAGAATTCATCGACGCCCAGCTGGCGCCCATGCCCAAGGGATTCGGAGACGGTGACCAGATTAACTTCGGCGGCGTAGAGTTCTTTCTTGACATCGTCGAGGCGGTGAGGCTGGATGATGGCGGTAATAAGTTTCATAATAGTGCCTCCGGTTTTGCAG
>PEAF01000104.1 GCA_002753465.1 Candidatus Omnitrophota bacterium | reverse complement strand
CCGGCAGTTTTCGTCCTATAAAGATTTTCTATTATACCACTTTCTAGATCTTTCTGATCTTCTTAATCAGTTTGACGATATCCGCACGGCTGACCAGGCCGACCAATTTGCCCTCATGCACGATCGGAACGCGCCGTTTGCTGGAATTATTGATAAAGAATTCACAGACCTCGATCGCCGTTGAGGTGTCCTCGAAGGAAATGACGTTCTTGGTCATGACATCCGCGGCTGTTTTTGTAGCCGCATCCCCGTCAAGGAGCAGGTGCAGCACATCATATTCTGAAACGATCCCGACAAGATCATTATTCTTATCAACGACCGGTATACCCGTGATGCGTTTCTCCACCAGAATACTGATGAGGTCAAGGACCGGCGTGGTTGGTTCAACCGTAATAACATTGCGCGTCATCATATCGGTGATCGGAAACATAGCACCCCCTGGTTATTTCAATAAACGCTCGGCACGAAATGCTGGCTGTCCATCGGCGGACGCCTGTAACCGGATCTTTTCTGCCGCGGCGGCATCTTGACCGGTTTGGGCGTCAGGTCCTTGTACGGGATCACGGACAGTAAATGATGGATGCAATTAAGGCGCGCCCGCTTCTTGTCGTCAGCGTTAACAACATTCCAGGGCGACTCTTTGATATCCGTGTGCTGCATCATGATATCCTTGGCCTTGGAATAATCGACCCATTTAGCGCGCGACTGGATGTCCATCGGCGAGAGTTTCCACCGGCGCACCGGGTCGGCATTACGGCTCTGGAAACGGCGCTCCTGCTCTTCATCGCTGACCGAAAACCAGTATTTGACCAGAATGATCCCGGAACGGATGAGCATACGCTCGAATTCAGGGCAGGAAAAAAGGAACTCCTCGTACTCATTGTCCTTGCAAAAACCCATCACATGTTCAACACCGGCGCGGTTATACCAGCTGCGGTCAAACAGCACGATCTCACCCGCACAGGGCAGTTGCGCCACATAGCGCTGAAAATACCACTGGGTCTTTTCTTTATCCGTGGGCGTCCCCAAAGCAACGACGCGACAAATGCGCGGGTTGAGGTTCTGGATAATACGCTTGATAACGCCGCCCTTGCCGGCCGCGTCGCGCCCTTCGAAAATAACAACAACCTTCAGCCCCTCCGCCTTGACCCATTCCTGCAATTTCACGAGTTCAAGCTGCAGCCGGGCCAGCTCTTTTTCATAGAATTTCTTTTTCAAATTGCCGCTTTCTTTAGCATGCATAACTTCAGCCCCCGTTTTTATCCGCGCCTGATTTTTATGATCTGCTTGACGATATCGCCGCGGCTGACCAAACCGACAAGTTTCCCGCCGCTGGTGATCGGCACGCGCCGCTTGGTAGGTGTATCAATGAAAAATTCCCAAACCTTGACCATGGGCGTTGTATCTTCAAACGACATGACATTCTTGGTCATGAAATCATTAACGGTCTTTTCCTGGCCCGGCGCTGACTCCTTCAGGACACGCAAAACATCATATTCCGAAAGGATGCCGATCAGATGGCCGTCATGATCCACAATAGGGATCCCGGTGATATGGTGACTGACCAGAAGTTCGGCCGCGTCAAAAATGGAAAGGTCTTTGCCGGCCGTCACCATTTGCGTCGACATAATATCTTTGACCATCAGCATATCACCCTCCTCATCATGTCATTTGTCAACGCAGCTCTTTATCATAACGTCAAAAATTATACCTTCGTCCGGGCTGACGAACAATCATTATAGCGGATATATGCAACGCCGGGCGAACTGCGGCCCTTTACCGTGCATTCTTCTCCGTGAACGCGATGATCTTATTCATCAAAGCAACACAAGCTACCGGATTCGCACCGACAGCCGTTTCCGCGGAGAGCATCACATAATCAGTCCCGTCGATAATGGCATTGGCCACGTCAGAAACCTCGGCGCGCGTCGGCCTCAGATTTACGGTCATGCTCTCCAGCATCTGCGTGGCGGTGATCACCAACTTCCCGGCGTCGTTGCATGTACGGATAATGGCCTTCTGGACCATGGGCACTTCATAAACCGGCAATGATACGCCCATATCCCCGCGCGCGATCATGATCCCGTCACAAGAGGCCATGATGGAATCAATATTACGGATCCCCTCACGGTTCTCGATCTTGGCAATGATGCGCGGCTGAAAAATATGCCCGGCAAGCTCTTGTCGGACCAGAACGATATCTTCCCTGCTCCTCACAAAAGATTGCGCCACAAAGTCGACTTTATGTTTCACGCAAAACGCCAGATGGCGCCGGTCTCTATCTGTAACGCCTTTGAAATCGATCTGAACATCAGGCATATTGATGCCTTTATGCTCTTTGACCACGCCTGGCACCGTCACCTTAGCCCTGAGAGCATCCTTGCGCCGCCCGTCTGCCACCAGCGCAATATTGCCGTCATCAATAAAGATCTGGCATCCTTTTTTGATCAAGGCAAGATCCCCGGCATAGTCGAACGGCAATATGTTGCCATCGCCCGCCACATCCCTGGCCGTCAGCCAGACTTCCTGGCCCTTTCTGAGCGCCAGCCCATTTGGATCCTTAATGCGCCCCACACGCACGCGATAACCCTCCAGATCACCCAGAATAAGAATGCGGCGGCGGTATTTACGGTTGATCTCGCGCACAAGTGCTATCCGCGCCAGATGCTCCTCAAGCTTGCCGTGCGAAAAGTTCAATCTGACAACATCCATGCCGGCGCGCATCATGTTGACCAGCACGGCCCGTCGATCGGAGGCCGGCCCCAATGTACAAATGATCTTGGTCTTTACCATCAGTTAACTCCTGCCGTCGGGACACAACCCAGCGGGAGACGCATCCCGTAAATGTGCAGCAGCACGTCCTTCCCCAGAAAATACTTGAAATAAGACCGCCTGCCGTCAAACAGCAATTGAAAACCCTTCTTTTTGAAGAACTGGCTGCCACCTTCAGACATCGTCGAAAAATGAACGCCGGCTATCCCCGCCGCTTTCAAATAGTTTAAATAAGCATCGATCAACCTTGAACCGACGCCATCCGTACGGTAGCCTTTCATCACATTGATATGCAGCGCCGCCGGATAATCTTTCGAGAATGAGGGGGCCGTGAGCTCGCCTTTGACCGCGCTTAGAAAAACATGAAAAAAGAACCTCCAGTTGCGCCCGCTCAACAATGTTCCCCGCCGCAGGGCTTTCATCAATAAATATAAAATGATCTTTTGGCCGGTGACCTTATTCATACGCTTCACGTCTTTGGCGCCGATCAGGTATCCGACGACCCGGCCATCGCATTCACCCACAAAACATGACTCAGGCTCATAATCCGTAAAGTACAGCGTTAACGCATCGGCAAATATTTCATCATCATCAAAGAAAGCGGAACTGGGATCCCCCATCAGCGCCGTGCTGCAACTGATCTGACGGACCGCAGTCCTGTCTTTTACGGCAAACTTACGAATGATAACAGCCTGATCATGCGGCATGCACCCTCCTGCGTTTATAAAATTCGACCACGCCCCGCGTAATGCCGTAAAGCACAAGCGCGCATATCGCCGCCAGCACCACGCTGCCAATGAACAATGGATAGTAAAACTCACTGATCCGCGCGACATTGAAATGTTTTATGTATTCCCATGAAAGGGCTGGATATGATTTATCGGGCGATAAAAACCGCCCGATATCATAGGCTGTCCATGTGATGATCCCGATGGTCGGGGGCAGGGAAACATTGGTGCCTAAAAGGATCGCCAGTTTATTGGCCCTGGGTATCAATAAAGCCGCCACGACACAAAGCACGGTATGAAGGCCGTATAAAGGCAGGATAGATATAAAACACCCGATAGCCACACCCAACGCGATCTCATGCGGGTCATGGTGCGCTTTAAGCGCTGTGACCAGCCCGGCCACTATCTCTTTAAAACTTTTCTTGGACATCAAGCCATTCCCGCCACCGCTAATGAACCGGTGACATATTATGTTCTTTCATCATCAGGGTATAGATAAAGCCGCCCTTACCTTTTATCTTTACCGGCACCCTCAGATCATCGTCACTGATCCATATCTCGAACTTATCCGGAACGCCCGTAAAATGATACGCTGAAAACGCCTTCCCGCCAACATCAATAGCATCGATCGAAACCAGCGTTGCTTCGAATCGCTGCGGCAAGCGGAAAAGAAAAGACCATCCGACCTTCGCATCCAGCGTCTTACGTAAATAAAACGGCAACAGGATCGCGTTATAAATGGGCCCGTCCGCCGAAAGGACCTGCTCGCCGATCTTTTTATCACCCTTGAACTTTCTGATCGTGACCGTAAAGGCTTTTTGATCATACGCCTCGACGATACTCTCCCGGCTGATCCAGCGCCTGATCTCACGCTCCACACGGACAGGGAGCAATGTCTGCGGATCACCGTATATCTTTTCTATATCTTTGAAGCCCATGACCCTGGTCGTAAAAACCACCAGTTTGACCTGACGACCATCAAGATCCACTAACCCGAAATCCTGATATTCAGCCCTGCCGCCCAAAGGCTTTATATCATAAACAATGCTTTCTTCAGGCCGCGCATCAGCACCCGCCGCCTGAACGCAACATAAAAAACACAACGACACCGCCATCACTGAAAAAAGCCGGCTCACCTGTATCAGCATCGATCGGCCTCCAGTTCAAGGCGACGGATCTCCAGCAATAACTGCTCTCTGATCTTGACATGAGATGCGCCCAAAAACGATAAAGCCTTGCGGTACGCGTCTAGCGCGTCGGCCCCTCTCCCCAGATCTTCATAGGCATCCGCCATATTCTCCCAGGTAACGACACGCTGCGGCTCGAACATCAAGGCCTGTTTAAAACACGCCAGGGCCTCGGTCGGCCGACCCAATTTATTGAGCAGCCACCCCTT
>PEAF01000103.1 GCA_002753465.1 Candidatus Omnitrophota bacterium | reverse complement strand
GGTGGCTTCTTTGTCGTCCATGAAAGAGCAGCATAAAAATGAGCATGCCTGCAGCCCAGATCCCTTTACGGTAAGAGAAAACAAGGTGGTCGCCCGCTTCTTCAGTTAGAACCATGATAGATGGAATAGGCTTGATCTGACTCATAAGCGGAAAAGGGGTAAAAATGGACAGTGCAGGACTCGGCGCCTTCGGCTTCGCCTCAGGTCGGCCAGTCGCGCCATTGAATGCTCCTATCCGTCGCATTCAATCTACTGGCGCTCTATTCGAGTCCTGATAAAACTAAAAAAATGGACAGTGCAGGACTCGAACCTGCGACCCTCTGAATGTAAATCAGATGCTCTAACCAAACTGAGCTAACCGTCCAGATATTTCTTTCAATAACAAGCGCACCTTTATACCACAGACGCGATCTCGCGCAAAATACTTTCTGCAGCAGCCTTCGGATCCTTAGCCTTCACAATAGGACGCCCGACGACAAGAAAGCTTGAACCACCCTTAATGGCGCTGGCCGGCGTCTCAACACGCTTCTGGTCCCCCGCCTCGGCATCAGCCGGACGGATGCCCGGGGTCACAATAACAAAATCCTTACCGAGCTCTTTACGCAGCATCGGCGCCTCTTGAGCGGAAGCCACAACACCGTCCAACCCTGACGCCTGCGCCAACCTGGCGCGCTCAAGCACCAGCGCTGAAACATTGCCGCCGCCGGCATCACTCGTTAAAACTGTAACGCCTACGATCAACGGCTTCACAACGCCCAACTCAGCGGCGCGCTTTTTAGCCATGTCCGCCGCGGCCTTCATCATCTCGGCACCGCCTTGCGTATGGATAGTCAGCATAAGTAAAGGCGCGAATTTCCCCGTCTTTTTACCCGCCGCATCAACGGCCTCATGGACCGGAACGCTCAGGCCCACCGCCGACGCAATGCCACTGGCGACGGTATTGGGGATATCATGGAATTTAAGATCTAGAAAAACCTTTTTACCCTGTGCCTGCAGATAACGCACGACAAACGGGCCATACGCCGTAAAAAGCTGAAAGCCGACCTTATAGATCACAACAGAATCGCCCAATGTTTCAACAATAACACGCGCCTCCTCGAAAGTAGGCACGTCTAAAGCGAGAATTAATTTACTTTTGGGATCCATAGAATTTATTTACCTTTGTATCGATCCGATCAATTCACGGATATCGGTCATTTTATTCTCTTTCATATAGGCCTTAATACCTTCAAGCACTTCCAGCGGGGCACGCGGATTCACAAAGTTATATGTTCCTATGGCCACCATGGTCGCTCCGGCGATCAAAAATTCTAACGCGTCATCCGCGCACGAAATACCACCCATACCGATGATCGGGATCTTGATTTTCACCGCCGTCTCACAGACCATGCGCACCGCGATCGGCCGTATGGCCGGGCCTGAAAGCCCGCCGGTAAAATTCCCTATTCTGGAACGGCGTTTTTTAATATCAATGGCCATGGCCGCAAACGTATTGACCATGCTCACGGCGTCGGCACCGGCAGCTTCAGCCGCCAGCGCGATCGAACCGATATCTGTCACGTTCGGCGAAAGCTTGGCAATGACCGGATAATCCGACACAGCTTTGACGCGGCGCACAACGGACTCCGTCGCCTGGGCATCCTGAGCGACCAACACATGCTTCTTCAGATTCGGACACGACAGATTAAGCTCAATGGCGGCCAACCCTTGGGCCGCATTAAGCTTTTCAACCATCAGAGCGAAATCATCCTCATTGTTCGCTGATATGCTCACAATAAGCGGCACACCAACTTTCTTTAACTTAGGCAGCTTTTCAATAATAAAGGCATCGATCCCGGCATTCTCAATACCGATAGCATTGATCATGCCCGATGGTGTTTCACAGATACGCCGCGGTGCATTGCCCTGCTGGGCATTCAAGGTCACCGTCTTAGGCACAAGGGCACCAAGGCATTTAACTTCTTTGGAAGTGTAAAACTCCTCGCTGTGACCGAAGGTACCTGAAGCCACGGTCACAGGATTTAAGAAAACTGAATTCCCGATTCTTACTGATATATTCATATTTTTACCAGAACATAAGCCTCAAACCGCTCACAACCATCAAAGCCCCGAAGAGCTTTTTTAACAAAGAATCAGAAAGCGTGTGCGCCCCAACGGCCCCCAGCCAGGAACCGGCCAGCATGCCCAGCGCCACATAAAGCCCGACGGGTACATTAACGTTCCCTGCCTGATAATATTTCCAGGTCGCAAAAATGAATGACGGCAACAGAAAAGCCAAAAGCATGGTCCCCTGAGCCATGTGCTGCGTAAAACCAAAACAAAGGACAAGGATCGGCACAATAACAAGGCCACCCCCAACCCCGAATAATCCGCTGATAACACCGCCGATCACACCGACCAGAACATAAAGGACCCAGCTCATGTGAACACCAGCTCTTTCAGGTCAAAGACAGGGCCGTCATGGCAAACCGTCCGGTAACCTTTAGTCGTCATAATAGAACAACCCAGGCATGCACCAAGGCCACAGGCCATAACCTCTTCGCAGGACGCCTGTCCGACCAACCCATGTTCTTTAACAAATGTCTGCACAGCCGCCATCATCGGCCGAGGCCCGCACGTGTAGATCATGGTCGAGGGCAAAAGTACGACCTTATTGAAAAGTTCCGAAACACGGCCCTTAACACCGACAGAGCCGTCATCGGTAGCCGTAAAGACTTTCACACCATTTTTCTTGAATTCATTCATAGGGAAGGTATGCGCCCTGGTACGTCCGCCGTAAAGAAGGACCTTTTCCGCCGCATGCTTCTTAAGCATATCAGAAAACAGCATGAACGGCGCCACGCCAATGCCGCCGCCGACAAAAACGACCTGCTTGACATCCTTGCCCGGCATAGCGAAAGGAACCCCCAAAGGCCCCAGCACATCGAGGCTGTCGCCTTTTTTCTTGGACGTTAAAAGGCGCGACCCTTTACCGACAGGCTCAAAAAATATCTCGACTTTACCGTCTTTAGCCCTGTAAACACTGAATGGCCGACGGAAAAAAGGCTCAAAACCTTCCGACACTTTAATGTGAATGAATTGCCCGGGCCTGACCGCTTTCGCCAAAGCGGGCGCGTCAAAACTCAGACGGAAATAAGTCGCATTGACCTTGGTAAGTGAGGAAACTTTATATGTATTCTGGATCTGATTCATATGGAGCGCCATTATAACAAAGCTTTATTTCTTCCTGACAATCTTTCAGACAAAAGATGAATTATTTCTTAATCAACTTCTTAACAATGCGCCGCGCATCCTCAACGCCTTTGGCCTTGATCATGCCCTTGACCTTCCAACCGCCTAAATTAATAACAGGCCGCCCGTATACCAGCGCATAACATATCTCGGATTCCGTGCCGTAACTGCCGGGCAAAGCGATCACAATATGCGCCGACGCGGCAACGATTACATTACGTGAAAACCCGATGGTCGTCGGCAGGGCAATATCAACGAAAGGATTAGCATCTGATTTCTCATTACCCGGTAAAAGCCCGATCGTAAGCCCGCCCGCCTCTTTAGCGCCGCGGCACGCCTCCTGCATAACGCCCGCCAAGCCGCCGCACACAAGGATGCAATCAAGTTCAGCAACCATCCTGCCAACCGCCTGCGCCAGCTTGGCCACCTTGGGCCCGCAAGCACGCGCCCCGATCACTGAAATTGTCTTTCTCTGCATATCCATTAACCTTTATATTTAGCGGGTGACGCCTAAGTGATCTCTTGCCGTCGAAAGTTGGAGGCTCATCTCATACCACCAACGGACCGCGCTTACTCCGATGACATTTTTTTGTTCAAGCTCAGTTAAACCACCATCGATCAGATGAACCCCGCGAGCCGACTTCTGAAGACGACAAGAGCATCACGATGGCGGCAGGACCCGCTAAACATGATCAAGCTTGATACACAACTTTCCCGCCGCAGATCGTAGTCTCCACATGACCCTTGAACGTCCAGCCGATGAACGGCGAATTCTTGGACTTTGATACAAAATCCTCGCGTTTGACCGTCCACTCTTTTTCCATGTCCACAATGACCAGATCAGCATCCTTACCTTCAGCGATAACACCTTTATCCACCAACCCGGAGATCTTCGCCGGAGAAGCTGATAGTTTATCAACCGCCTGAGCCAGTGTCAAAACACCCGGGGTCACAAGCTCTTTCATCACAAGGCCAAATGCCGTCTCAAGCCCTATCAAGCCGGGGGGAGCGGAATCGAAATCCACCTCTTTATCCTCATGCGTATGCGGCGCGTGATCGGTCGCAATGCATTCGATCGTGCCATCCTTAAGCCCTTCCTTGATCGCGGCCACATCTTTAGCCGTACGCAAAGGCGGTGTCACCTTGGTCGCTGTATCAAAGCCCTTGACCGATTCCTCGGTGAGGCTGAAATAATGCGGCGCTGTCTCTGCCGTCACATGGACACCCTCGCTTCTTGCCCGGCGGATAAGATCAACCGAACGCGCCGCGCTGATGTGCATGAAATGGATCGGCATATTCAAATAATGCGCCAGCTCGATATCCCGCGCCACAATAACGGCCTCGGCCACGGTCGGGTCACCCTTAAGCCCAAGCCGCGTGCAGATCAGCCCTTCATTCATAACGCCCGGCCCTGTGAGTGTCGGGTCCTGACAATGCTGCATGACAACCAGCCCCGCCATACGGGCATACTCCATGGCCCGGCGCATCAGGCCCGCATTCATAACCGCCTTACCGTCATCCGTAACGGCCAGGCAGCCGGCGCGCTTCAGATCCATCATCTCGGTCAGCTGTGCACCGTCGCGCCCCTTGGTGATCGCGCCGACGGGATATATGTTGACCAAGCCGACTTTTTTAGCCTGGTCCAAAATGAACTGAACGACCTGCGCCGTATCGATCGCTGGCGCTGTATTGGGCATGGCAAAGATCGGCGTAAAT
>PEAF01000102.1 GCA_002753465.1 Candidatus Omnitrophota bacterium | reverse complement strand
TTTAATTTCTTTTTATTTTTTTTTTAGTTCAATTCAAGCTGGAAAATATATCCATTAGACCTGATATTGTTCAGATTCAAGCATTCAATGGCTTCCCGGCGGAAACATTTAAATCCCGAGGTCGTATCATAAATGTTCATATTGCCCAGGATGACCCGTACATACCTGTGCCCGAGCAAACTCAGGATCAGGCGTTTAATATCCCAATTCACCACTGAAACACGCCATTGGTAAAAACGTGAACCGATCACACAGAAAGACTGCTCCTGCTGCATGTGGCGTATGAACGGCAGCAAATAAGCAGGATCGTGCGACCAGTCGGCATCCATTTCATAAATATACTGATAATCCCGCGCCAGCGCCCATTTAAATCCGTCCACGTAGGCCGTGCCCAATCCCAGTTTTTTATTTCTCTTGATCATGAAAACAGGCAGGCGCCCGCTAAAACCCTCGACAATATCGATAGTCCCGTCCGTGGAATTATCATCAACCACCAGAATGTGATATTCCAACTCGAATTCATTGCGCGCCACCGCGGCAAATATCGCCGGAATAAGGTCAGCAATATTCTTATTTTCATTGTATGTCGGGATAATAATAAGTGCTTTAGGCATAAGGACGTTTATTTCCCAGTTTCCGTGGGCTCGAGGAAAACCTGCCTGACAAGGCCTTCGTTCTCCTTAAGCCAGATGAAGGTATCCGCTAGAACATCCCTCGCGGAATGCCGCGGCTGCCAGTTAAAAGCCTGCGGCGTATTGCCGTTATCCGTAATGAACCAACGCATATCCACCGGACGCGCATCCATCACGCCGCTGATCTCCATTTTATGACCTGTCAATTCCTGACAGATCACCGTCGTTTCCTGCAGAGAGAGATTGGAACGGACACCGCCGCCGACATTGAAAATATCAGCGAAATACAGCGGTTTCTCCTGCATCAAACACTCCGCTTGGATCAGGACCAGATCAACCAGGTCCTGAATATGCAATAAGTCCCTGACCTGCTTGCCTGTGCCGCCGTACCCGATGTAGGCCAAGGGTCTTTTAAAATAATGATTGGCCAGCCAGAATGTAAAAACCCCCTGATCCACCTTACCCATTTGCCACGGCCCCGCAATGACCCCGCAGCGGTTGATGATCGACGGCAAGCCATACTGGACAGCATATTCTTTCAGGATAAACTCCGCGCACAGTTTTGTCGCCCCATAGAGTGAGCGCGCGCCCGGCAGGGGCATATCCACGCCAACGCCCTGCGACGATACCCCGGCACAGCCTCCTGTGAATTCAAAACGCGTTTCTGCCTCGGAAAATGCACAGGCATTAAGCTTGTCATAGGGATAAACCCGTGAGCTTGACAGAAAAATAACAGGGACATGCCGTTCTCTGGCCCATTCAAAACAATTGATGGCACCCTGAAGATTGACATCCAGCAAATACCGCGCGTCCTTGCCCTGCGTCCCGACCAGGGCCGAAGGCTCGGCGCTGCATTCGATCATAAGATCGAATGCGCCGCTCAGTGCCGCAAGATCCTCGGGCTTTCTGACATCGCCGCGCACAAAATGAACGCCCTGCGCCATGACCCTGATCTTTAAGATCTCGGAACCGTGGCGGCTCAGATTGTCGAACACCGTCACATCATGGCCGCAACCGGCAAAAGCGATCGCTAGATTCGATCCGACAAAACCGCACCCCCCGGTGATCAGAACCCTTTTCATATTGTTTCTCACGGCCAATGTTTAAATAGAAGTCGGCAACGCTGTTACAAAAACCTGTACTTGGCATGATCACGGCGAAAATACTTCGGGAACATGATCTCCACAAAGCTGTACTTGATCGCCGGATCATTCGCGTTAACGAGCCATGATATCTCATAATTCGGCCAATGCGTCGGCACATAGAATGAAAAATCCGGCTCCTGCTGATGCAGGGTAATAAATCCTTGCATCTGATGCGTGAGGGCGATCAATTCGCGTGACCCGTCAGCATACTCCACATTCTTCCTGAACGTCAACAAAGCGTTCATGCCCAAAAGAATGATCAATACGACCCCGGCAACCCAACGCCACATACGCCACGCACCTGTGGCATCAATAACATCATCCACGAACGCAACCGCTAACACAACCATGAACGCCCAGAAGAAATACCCGTAATACGTCGCTACCGACAAGGCCTGTAAGGGTCCTTGTGTATTCATGCGCCCCACGGCAATAATGCCGGCCAAAGATGCCATGATGGCCGCGGTCAGCAACATCAACTTTCCGTGTTTAACGAATAACCCCGTTTTACGGCGATGCAATGACCACACCGCCCCGGCCATGACAGCCACAAGCCCTGTCGCCAGCATCGCACAGGTAAGCAGCCAGGGTTTGTGGATCCCTCCCGCGATCATCCTGGAAAATGTATGCAGCTCGGCCTTAAAAGGCAGAAGGCCGCTGTAAAACCACCACCCCAAAGCGGTCAGCGCATACTGCAGCGTCTGCCATGACCACACATTCTGCACATAGGCCAGGCCCAGTTCCGGCTTGGCACCGTTCGCCGGAAAATTAACGGCGCTCCACACAAGATACCCCACAGATATCACTGAAAAAGCTATGATCAGTCGATAGCAATCTTTACGCTCCAGCCGGCTTAAAAGAAGATAGGCCGCCACAAAGAACATGATCGCAAGGGCCGCCTCATAGAACAGAACAGAAGTACCCAGCACCAGCACTAAAAAGCCGGCATGCTTTGACCCTGCCCCCCGCTCGTACGCCAGCAAATGATAAAACCCTGCCAGGATCAATGCCAAAAAGATCATATAGGCACTGATATGATGCCAGATCACCATTTCCATATGGCCGGCCATCACCGAAAAGACCGCTACGCACCCGGCGGTCCATAGGCCGGGACGAATGAACCAGGCAAGCTTTAAAAGCCACCATAGGACCAGCAAATGACAAAAAAGCGCCGTTGCCTGCCACAACTTGAAATCGTATCCGAAAAGGAATTCCTCGGTCCCCAGCATGAAATATAATCCGGGGCGGAAAAGAGGCTCATCTCCCGGCGCGAAATGCCGCATGCGGTTAAAATTAAAATCCCCCAGGGCCAACCGGCCCCAGCTTTGATCGCTGCGCACCGCCACCTCGGCGATATAATTCATCTGATCGCCACGCGCCACATGGAATAAAGACGGGAAATACACGATCAAACATAAAAAAGAGATCAGTACGAAGGCCTGGAACCGCGTCGGGCGTAAACAATCGGCTGCGATTGACTTTAAAAGGACCTTTAACATCCTAGAACCTGTAGGTTAATCCGGCCGCAGCGCTCATGACATAGCTTTTATCGACGATCGGACTTTTACGGATCTCATCCGATAATGATTCAATGCCCACTCTGGTCACAACGATCAGCTGTTGGGAGATCCCGCATGTAAAAACAACATTCGCAAAAGGATCAACGCCGCCACCCGGCGCGTAAGCATCCCTCCCGGCACGCACTTCATTATCTTTAACGCCGTAATAATAGCCGACCAACGTTCTATCCAGATAATGCACGCCTGCCGATGGCTGGAGCCTGAAGATCTTGCCCTTGAATGTCCGACTGACCGACAGTTCATAGGCCGACCCGTCATACCGTGAAAGAACATCGGTCAATGCTTTGGCCGTGATCACCGCCAGGCCCCCTGGCAAAGCATAATCAGCCCTGATACCGCCATCCAGTGACATGCGCCTGTCTTCCATGCCATTGAGCGCGCCGCTGTCCTGTGAACTGTACCCCATTAAACGCGGCGTGGTGATCATGCTGAGCGTCCAGGGATCTTTCTGGATCAAATGATATCCCGCTTCAATCCCTTTGATATAGAAGCCCTTGTATTCCGCAAAAAGAAAAGGGATCACCTGCGTCTTGGTTGACACGCCGGCATAAGGACTGGTCGCAACCAATGCCCCCGCCCCCGCTAAATTAAAGGTGCCCTCACCGGATGCAGCCAACGCGAACGACGAAAATGCCATATAAATTATAATGATATAAATATATTTAATCATAACGCTCCTATATGCCGGTGAATAATGTCCCTACTATATAAAACGAAGACACTCTGCACAAGGATTTATTCCACTAGTGTGGCCGTAACTTGTGTAAAAACAGGGGCTTTGATAACAACGACCAGCGGGATCTTCCTGGCATCATCCGTAAAGAATCCACTCGCGCGGCCTTCCCGGACCTCCTCACCCCTGATCTTGGCAAAGGGAATAAGGTGCAGCACATCATAAACATGCCCGCGATGCATCATTTGGCTGCGCGTGGTGATCGTCGCTAAAAGATCATACACTTTCTCGCTATTGGAAACTTTAAAGGCAAAGGACTTGCCCGGTGCCAGCGGTAAAAGCCGCACAGCGTATGAGGCTGTGATTGTATCCTGAACGCCGGAAGGAATATCAAATATCTTACTGGTATTATCCGCCGCATTCACAAAATGGGCCTTGCCCGCGCCATGATCGAAATCTGTCACCGCATCCTTATGGTATGCCCCCTCGTGGCGATGCTCTTCATGCCGCACAGAATAAAATCGCTCGGCATCAAAATACGAACGGTAAAGATCGTCAACTTTATACATAGATGAAACAAAGCCGGTCGTACGGGCTGTGACCTCGATCAAATAACATGAACGGCCCCGCCACATCACACGCCCCTTGATCTCAGCGATAATTTCTCCCGCCGTTATCCCCAGCCACTTGACCTGATACACCAGTTTCTCATGCTCGGGAAGTGTGGCGCCTGAAGCGATCACGGCCGACACCTCCTGAACAGCGGGCATATCCTTAAGCGCTACGGGCTTCATCCCCGGCGCACAACCGACGATAAAAATCAGGCAAATAGCTCCCAGTAACCAGGCTTGTCGAAAAATGTCTGGATGCAAGGCATCTTCCGAATGAGCGCGGAGGCGTACATCAATAGTACGCCGCACAAGCAAATGAGG
>PEAF01000101.1 GCA_002753465.1 Candidatus Omnitrophota bacterium | reverse complement strand
AGCAGCACGGATTCAAATGCCGTAATCTTTCCGGCGGGTATTTAACCTATGAAGCCAAAATGGGGCTTTTCGCCAAGCCAGTTATGCCGGCCAAGGAATCGACAGACGATGCCGGGTCCATAAATATTGACGTAAAGGGTACCCCTATGACAGATTCTATTAAGAAGCTCGATGCCTGCGGTTTGCAATGTCCGGGGCCCATTATCCGTATCAAGCAAATGATCGATCAGATGAAGCCGGGCGATCTTCTCGAGATCACGGCGACGGATCCCGCGTTCACCAGTGATGTCCAGGCCTGGTGTCAAAGTACGGGCAATGTCCTTGTTGATCTAAGGCCGGATAAAAATGGTGCGGTCGCGCTCATACGCAAGCAGGATAAGCCATCATGTGAGAGGGCTGTCGTCACGGGCGTGCCTTCGAAAACGATCGTGGTTTTCAGCAGTGATTTTGATAAGGTCGTTGCGGCCTTTGTGATCGCTACGGGGGCGGCGGCCATGGGGAGCAAGGTGACCATGTTCTTCACGTTCTGGGGGCTCAATGCCCTGCGTCGGGATGAGGCGATATCCGTCAAGAAGAACGTCGTTGAACAGATGTTCGGATGGATGATGCCGCGCGGGGCCAACAAGCTTGCCCTCTCTCAAATGAACATGGGTGGCGCGGGAACGTGGATGATCAAGGAGATCATGAAGCGCAAGCATGTTTCATCTTTGCCGGAATTCATCGATATCGCCCGGCAGTCAGGCGTGCGGCTGGTGGCGTGCACGATGTCGATGGATCTGATGGGTATCAAGAAAGAAGAGTTGATCGACGGGGTCGAGTATGGCGGCGTGGCCATGTATCTCGAGCGGGCTGATCAGGGCAATGTGAATTTGTTTATTTAAGGAACGGAGGTTTTCGATGTCAGTTGAAAAAGCAAGGGCTCACTATACGGGGACGTCAGGGCATAGGAAACTTAACTGCGCGCAGGCGGTTGTCAGTGCGTTCAAAGAAAAGTTTGATATGTCAGAAGACATGATCGAACGCTTCAGCGCTTACGGCGGCGGCCGTGCGCCGGATGGCCAGTGCGGTTCGTTATATGCGGCCAGGGTCATGCTGGAAAAGTCATACCCAACGAGGATCAAGGATTGTGAAGACGTCCTTTTATCCAGCGCCGGGTCGCTTAAATGCCGTGAGATCCGCGCCGGCCGCAAGCTGTCGTGCGTGGGGTGCGTTGAAACGGTTGCCGCGAGTATCGCCAGGATCTGAAAACAAGGAGGATGAATATGGTGTCCCGACTACTCATGGCGGTCATTATCAGCATTTTATTGTCAGCCGCTGCATCAGCGGCTGAGGTAGCCGCCTTGCCTTTTGCGGTCTTCACTGAGAACGTGGTCGCTTATTATCCTCAGCTTAAAGCAGCGCATAGTCATGTCGAGATAGCCCTGGCGCAAGAGATGCAGGCCAAGGCCGGCTTCTGGCCGTCATTGGATCTGTCAGCCGGGTATAAGGTCAGCGAGGATCCGGTTGACGTGTTCGGCATGCTGCTGCGCCAGGAACGTTTCACCTCATCTGATTTTGACCTTAAACGCCTGAATACCCCCGGCCGTCATCAGGATCTTGCGGTGGGTGCGCATCTCGAGATGCCTCTTTTTGATGCGATGCAGACCATTGGTCGAACCCGTTCGGCGAGGGCAAGTGTAAAAGCAGCCCAGGCTGAGGAAGCTTTTACGGGAATGGAGGCGCTGCTGGTAGCGCAGGATGCGTATATGAATGCACTGACGCTGGAGAAGTTGTCATCGGTGATCAATGAGGTCCAAAAGAGCGCGGCGGATGATCTTCAAAAAGCCAAAGATCTGAAGGATAAGGGGATGATCCTGGGGGCTGATTATTTCTCGGCGCGCGTTATGTTCGGGGAACTTGTGCGCACCAGGAATGAAGTGGCGCGTCAGCAAAAAGCCATGATGGCATTATTAAATATTTTGATGGGTGAGCCTGTCGATAGGCTTTGGACGTTGACGGATACGATCGACGATGTCAAGGTCCCGCGCAACGATCCGGCCATGCTGATCGAGCAGGCTTTTTCAAGGCGGCCAGATCTTGCTGCACTCGAGGCGCGCATTAAGGCTTCTGACGCTGAGGTATCACGCGCGCGGTCAATGGCTTGGCCGGCGTTAAATGCATTTGGCGACGTAACTAATAACAGGAATAAGATCGATGCGCCTGGCGGCGATAATTATACGGTCGGCCTTAAAGTTGATATGCCGCTTTTTGATCCGGCCTATGAGGGTCGTGTCAAAGCTGCCAAGGCCTTGAAAGGTCAGCTCGGGTATGACCGGCAGCACCTTCAAGATACGATCAAACGCGATATCGTTCAGGAGGCGGCCCGCTACGACACGCTCAGTGACAACATCGGTGTTTTAAAAGGCATGCGTGATGATGCCCGGGAAGCTGTGGACTTGGTGGTGCCGCTTTACAGTGAAGGCCGTAAGTCTATCGCCGATCTCCTGGAGGTCCGCCGCGTTTACGTGCAGACTGTGCAGGAATATAATAAAGCCATGCTGGGCATGTGGCTCTCACGGGCGCGGCTGCTTTTTCTATCCGGGCAATTGAACAGGGATGAAATGAAGAAGTTAGCTGAAGGAGCTGGATTATGAGTCAGCCGCAAGAGGGCTTTATCGGCCGCGTTGTCGGGATGTTCGTGAAGTCAAAAGTTACGCCGCTGATCATCGGTTTCTCGATCTTTCTGGGCGTCATGGCGGTCATTAATCTGCCCAGGGAAGAGGAACCGCAGATCGCGGTCCCGATGTTTGATATTTTTGTGGCCTATCCCGGCGCGAGTGCGGAAGAGGTTGAACGCCGCATTGTGAATGTGGGTGAGCGTAAGCTCTGGGAGATCAATGGCGTTGAATATGTTTACTCCATGACCCAAAGCGAAGGCGCGGTCATTACCGTACGTTTTAAAGTCGGTGAAGATGTTGAGAAGAGCCTCATCAAGCTTTACACCAAAGTCCATTCGAATCTCGATGTGCTGGCTAAGGGCGGCACGCCGCCGTTCATCAAGGTCAGGTCCATTGATGATGTGCCAGTGATGACCCTGACATTCCACAGCACCCAGGATGATCAGGTCCGCTTGCGCAAGGTTGTGGCGGATGTTCAAAACAGCATCAGCTCGATCCCGGATGTATCTGAAACTAACATTGTCGGCGGACGCAAGCGGCAGTTCCATGTGTTCCTGGATGAGGTAAAACTCAATGAACGCTTCCTGAATCCGCTGGAGGTCAGCCGTCTCATCCAGCAGGCCAACGTGAAGGCTTCGGCGGGGCATTTGCAAAGGCCCCTTGAGATCATCAATGTAGAAGCCGACGGTTTTTTTAAATCCAGAGATGACCTTGAGAATCTGGTGATCAGCATCAGTCAGGGTACTCAGGTTTACCTGAAAGACGTAGCCACCATCGTCGATGGTCCTGATGAGGATGAGAACGCCGTTAATATCCGCTATGGCGCGGCTGAGAAGTCCGGCGCTAAAGGTCCGTTCGAGGCCGTGACGCTTTCCATCTCCAAGAGAAAAGGTGCTAACGCTTCGCGTCTTTGTGAAAAGATCCTTAATCGGGTTGACGGGTTGAAGGGGCAATTGATACCCTCTGATATTACGCATACGGTCACGCGCAATTACGGTGCGAGCGCCGATGAGAAATCCAATGAACTCTTGTGGCACATGTCCATCGCTGTTGTGGCGGTCACGTTTTTAATGGCGCTGGTCCTGGGTTGGCGCGAATCAGGGGTCGTGGCCATTGCCATCCCCATGACACTCTCCCTAACGCTGGCAGGGTTTTATTTTCTGGGTTTCACGCTCAACCGCATTACGCTGTTCGCACTTATTTTTTCGATAGGCATCCTTGTGGATGACCCGATCGTCGGGGTAGAGAATATCGTCCGGCACCTGCGTATGGCCAGGAATAAAGGGCGTGATCTTCTGGATGTAACGATCGAGGCGTTCAAGGAAGTTCAAAGCCCGCTTATTCTGGCAACCCTGACCGTCATCGCCGCGATCCTGCCCATGGCTTTCGTCAGCGGTCTCATGGGGCCGTATATGCGCCCGATCCCCATCGGGGCCAGCATGGCCATGGTGTTTTCCATGATGGTCGCATTCATGGCGACCCCGTGGGCGGCCTACATGATACTTGGGAACGCCCAGCGTCAAGGTAAGCTTAAAGATCACGGCGCCGAAGGCGAGCGGGATGATCTTTTAACGCGCATTTACCGTTCGTATATGAAGCCGCTTATTTACAGCGCGAAGGTGCGCAAATGGTTCATTGGGACGCTTCTGGTGATGTTGGCCGGCGCGATCATGCTTGTTCCGCTCAAGCTGGTCAAAGCCAAAATGCTGCCGTTTGATAACAAGAACGAATTTCAGGTGGTTTTGAACATGCCCGAAGGCACGTCTTTGGATCAAACCAAGGCGGCCATCCAAGAGCTGGCGACCTATATCAGCATGACCCCTGAAGTCAGGGATATTACGGCTTATATCGGTACCAGTGCGCCGTATAACTTTAACGGCCTTGTCCGTCATTATTTTCTGCGCGACAAACCCTGGCAGGCGGACCTTCAGGTCAATCTTACGGGTAAGGATGAACGTAAACGTCAGAGCCATGCGATCGCGAATTCAGTTCGTTCCAAAGTGCATGAGATCGCGGCGCGTTATGGCGCGCATGTGCAGGTCGCTGAAGTGCCACCGGGCCCGCCCGTGCTTTCAACATTGGTCCTGGAAGTCTACGGTCCTACCCTCGACGGTCAGCGTGAGTTGGCGGGGGATATCGAGTCACTCCTCAGCCGTAATGCGGGTGTCACGGACGTTGATAATTATGTAGGCCGGCAGGAGAAAATGCTGAGCCTTAAGATCGACAAGCAGAAATGTTCGCTCAATGGCGTGGCGGTGGATAATGTGGCGGCGATCATCTCCGGCGCGATCAACGGCAGTAAGACCGACCTG
>PEAF01000026.1 GCA_002753465.1 Candidatus Omnitrophota bacterium | reverse complement strand
GATAGAGCTTGTGGAAGAAGAGCGCCACAGGCTTCAGAAGCAATATCAGCGTGGTATGGAGCAGCTTGAAGCTTTGGTTGAGAGAACAACGCTGGTCATTGCCGAACTGACGCATTGCACTAGTATCGTTATGGTGGATGGCTGGTCGCAGCAGTATGTTTGCCGCGGCACGAATTATCTGGCAGAGGCGGTCGGTGCGCAGAGTTTCCAGAAAATGGTCGCTATCCTTAAAGAGCTTGAAGAAAAAGACAGGATCCTGGCGGTTTTGCGGCGCGACCTTGACCGTAAGATCAAGATCTATATCGGTCAGGAAACAGATTGCGTGGCGTTCGAGGATTGTTCTCTGGCCGTGGCGCGTTTTCAGACACGCCGGGGACCGTCGGGGCGTATCGCGGTCCTGGGGCCAAGCCGTATGGATTATCAAAGGGTTATTTCATCGTTGGAATATGTAGCGGAACTGATGCATGAGGCCATGTAGTCCGCATTTTCCTGAAAAAGTTGTAATGCGGACTGAACCCCGGCCTTTTTTGGAAATAGATGTTGTTGAAGGCCGCCTTGATGTAGGGCGGTAGGTTTTGGGTCAGAACGTGCCGTGATAAATAAATCTTGATACACAGTGTGGGTGTGATGACAGACGAAAATATTGAAGAAAATGAAGAAGTGATCGCTGAACCAGAACAGCCTCAGGTAGTGGTTGACCCGGTTGAGAAATTGACGCAGGAACTGGGTGAGGCGAAGGATAAATATATCCGGCTTTTCGCGGAGTTTGACAATATGCGCAAGCGCAATGAACGCGAACGTGCGGCGCTTATCAAATATGCGCATGAAGAAGTGATCATTGAAATGCTGGGTTTTTTTGAGGATTTCGAACGCACGATCGCTGCGGCTAAAGCGGCGCCGTCGGATAACGCGAATCTTTTAAAAGGCGTTGAGATGGTCTACGGGCGGATGCAGCAGTTACTCAAGAAATATGATGTGCGTGAGATCGACGCGATGGGCAAGAAATTCGATCATGAACGTCATGAAGCACTGATGGTGGCTGAATCAGATGAATGTGAGGATGGCACGGTCCTCGAGGTTTTTCAAAAAGGGTATATGCTCGGCGAGCGCGTGGTGCGCACGGCGAAGGTTAAAGTTTCGAAAAAGAATTAAAATCAGGAGGTAATGAGTATGGCAAGAGTTATCGGTATCGACTTAGGCACATCAAACTCAGCGGCTGCAGTTATGGAGGGCGGTCGCCCTGTGATCGTTCCATCCGCTGAAGGCGCTGGCGTGGCATCAGGTAAGGCGTTCCCGTCATTCGTGGCGTTCACCAAGGACGGTCAGCGCTTAGTGGGCGAGCCCGCGCGTCGTCAGGCGGCCATGAATTCCGAAGGTACGGTCTATGCGGCCAAGCGCAAGATGGGTACGGACCATAAATTCGGCGTGTTCGGTAAGGATTATACGCCTCAGCAGATCTCGGCGTTCATTCTGCAGAAGATCAAGGCGGATGCCGAAAAGTATCTGGGCGATACCGTCGAAGGCGCTGTTATCACGGTCCCGGCGTATTTCAATGATAACCAGCGTCAGGCGACCAAGGATGCCGGCGAGATCGCGGGCCTTAAGGTCATGCGTATCATCAATGAACCGACGGCAGCTTGTCTGGCGTATGGCGTTGATAAGGCGGGCAAAGAGCAGAAGATCATGGTATTTGACCTGGGTGGTGGAACGCTTGACGTTACCATCCTGGAAATGGGTGAAGGTGGAACGTTCGAAGTCCTTTCAACCAGCGGCGATAATTTGCTTGGTGGTACGGATATGGACAATGTGCTGATCGAGCATATTGTCAATGAGTTCAAGAAAGAAACAGGCATTGACCTGATGAAGGATAAGATGGCATTCCAGCGCCTGCGTGAAGCAGCTGAAAAGGCCAAGGTTGAACTTTCATCGACGATCCAGACGGACATCAATTTACCCTTCATTACGGCTGATGCCACAGGGCCCAAGCATTTGACGTTGTCATTAGACCGCGCCAAATTGGAAAGCCTTGTAGGTTCCATCGTTGACCGTTGCCGCGGCCCGATCCGTCAGGCCATGAAGGATGCCGGCAACAAACTTGGCGGTGAGATCAAGATCGATAAGATCATTATGGTCGGTGGTCCGACGCGTATGCCTATTGTGCAGAACTTTGTCGAGAAAGAGGCCGGTCAGAAGATCGAGCGCGGCATTGATCCGATGGAGTGCGTGGCTTTAGGTGCGGCTGTTCAGGGCGGTATCATCAAGGGGGATGTGAAGGATGTGCTGCTTCTCGACGTTACGCCGCTTTCTCTGGGCATTGAGACCATGGGCGGCGTGTTCACCAAGATCCTTGAGCGTAACACCACGATCCCGACCAAAAAGAGCCAGGTTTTCTCGACGGCTGAAGATAATCAGCCGGCGGTCACCATCCGTGTGCTGCAGGGCGAGCGCCAGATGGCCAATGACAATACGGAGCTCGGGCGTTTCGACCTTGTGGGTATCCCGCCGGCACCGCGCGGCGTTCCGCAGATCGAAGTGACCTTTGATATTGACGTTAACGGCATCGTGCACGTTCACGCCAAGGATAAAGCGACGGGTAAAGAGCAGTCTGTGCGCATCACGTCTCCCAAGAAGCTGTCGGAAGACGAGATCCAGCAGATGGTCAAGGATGCCGAGAAGTTCGCGGACGAAGATAAGAAGCGCAAAGAAGAAGCAGAGCTTGAGAACCAGGCCAATACGCTTTTGTATTCGACGGAGAAAGCGCTCAAGGATTACGGCGATAAAGTGCCGCAGTCTGAGCGTGAGGCGATCCTCAAGGAACTTGAGACGCTCAAACAGGCTATCAAGGACAAGGCGGCTGATCGTATCAAAGCTTCCATGGAAGCTTTGACCAAGGCCAGCCATAAGCTTGCCGAGGAAATGTACAAGGCGACCCAGCCACAGGGTGGTGCTCAGGGTGGGGCGGAAGCTCATGGGCCTCAGGGTGGCGCAGAGCCGGAGAAGCCTCAGGATAAAAAGGGCGGGGATGATGGTGTCATCGATGCTGACTTTAAGGTGCAGGACGACAAGTAATGAAAAAAGATTATTACGAAATATTAGGCCTTAAAAAAGGCGCGGATGCGGCCGAGATCAAGAAAGTGTACCGTCAATTGGCGATGCGCTTTCATCCTGACCGTGTTGAGGAAAAGGAAAAGAAGGCTGCCGAGGAGAAGTTCAAAGAGATCTCCGAGGCGTATGGCGTTCTCTCCGACCCTCAGAAGCGTCAGACCTATGATCAGTATGGTCATTCGGGCATCGATCAGCAATATACGTCCGAGGATATTTTCCGCGGGGCCGATTTCTCAAGTGTGTTCGGCGATGGCGGCGGCCTTGACGACATCCTGGGCCAGTTTTTCGGCGGGTCTTTCGGCGGTGGCGGTAGTCGCCGTCAGCAGCGTCGTCCGGCGCGCGGGCGTGATATCCAGTATGAAGTGGAATTGACATTGGAAGAGGCTTTTTCAGGAAGCCATAAGACGATTAAAGTGCCGCGCAATGAGGTTTGCAAGGATTGCCAGGGTTCCGGGGCCAAGAACGGCACGGCCATGGCGGATTGTAATACGTGCGGCGGCAGCGGTCAGGTCATGATCAACAGCGGTTATTTCCGCCTGGCGCAGACATGCCCGGCGTGCCGCGGTCAGGGCCGGGTCATTAAGGAGACGTGTTCGACGTGCCGCGGTAATGGCAGTAATCGCGTGACGCGCAGCATTGATGTGACCTTTCCGGCGGGCCTGGATAATGATTCACAGATGCGCGTGCGCAATGAGGGCGAGATAGGGCCGGGTGGTCCGGGAGATCTTTATCTTTTCATCCGGGTTAAAGAACACGGCCAGTTCAAGCGTGTTAAAAATGACCTTGAGATGGACCTTTTGGTCAGCTTTACCAAAGCAGCGCTCGGCGATGAAGTAACGGTATCGACATTGAGCGGACCGGTCACGATGAAGCTTCCGGCCGGCACGGAAAGCGGCAAGGTCTTTCGTGTCAAGGGTAAGGGTATGCCGGATGTTCATGGCAGTAATGTTGTGGGGGACCTTTATGTACGTGTGATGATCGATGTCCCCAAGAAATTATCATCAGATCAACGCCGGTTGCTGGAAGAGTTTGCTAAAGCGAGCGGTGAAGATGTGGATGTGGCCGGTTCGTTCAAAGATAAAATTAAAAAGGTCTTCAAGTAAAATGCCTACATACGATTACGAGTGTTCCGGATGCGGGCACATCTTTGATGTGCTTCAGTCCATGACCGAGCCTAAGCTCATTAAATGCCCTGCGTGTCAAAAGAATAAACTGCACCGGTTGATCGGTACAGGCAGTGGGGTGATCTTTAAGGGTACCGGCTTTTATGAAACAGACTACAAGAAGAAATCTCCTTCCAAATCTGATGCCAAGCCTTCCTGCGCAAGTGCTTGTCCAAATGCAGGAAAATGCGGTAGTTAACTCTTTTTTGGGTTAATTTTCTTAATTTTCTCGTATTTTTCCCCGAAAATTCGATACGGATGCTGTAAGTGTCTGCATCACATTGGGTTAATGCTCAGGTTAAACCTCTGTTTTGTTGCCTGCCATTCCTTGACATCCTTCTCTAAATATGGCATCCTTTAGCATTCATTATATGGTGGTGTAATGAATGCTAAAATTGACATAATTTCGGAGATCCTATGTTAAAACGGGCTTTTTCATATTTCCTGGTAACATTGATCGCGTTTGCTCCGGAAGCTTCCTATGCTCAGACGTTATTGATGCCTGAACCAGGGGTTATGGTTACGGCCAGTCCAGCTTATGTGCCTATGATCTTCAAGGGTATGAGCGTGCATCCAGAAAATCCGTTACTCTTTGACTTTATTGTAGATACGGGTAATTCAGGTTTTAAAGCGGGTACGGGTAATGCAGCGATTAAAGAAGAAACGAACAAACTTGTTAAATATTTCCTAGCTTCGCTCACCATCCCGCCAAATGATCAGTGGGTCAACCTTTCACCTTTTGAAAAAGACCGTATGCTGCCGGTTGAACTGGGTAAAACCGAAATGGGGCGTGACATGCTGGCGCAGGATTATCTGTTAAAGCAGGTGATGGCGTCCTTTATTGATCCTGATAAGACGTTGGGCAAAGAATTCTGGGCCAGGGTATACGATCGAGCTCAGAAGGAATTGGGTACAACGGAAGTGCCTGTTGATACCTTCAACAAGGTCTGGATCACGGCCGAGAAAGCGGATGTTTTTGTTCGTCAGAATACGGCGTTTGTGGTCGGTTCTCATTTAAAAGTCATGCTTGAATCAGATTATCTCGCCCAAAAGAATGCGGCCGGTGTAATATCCACAGATACCCAGGAATTATCGAAGAAAGTGATCCGCGATATCGTTCTTCCTGAACTTGAAAAGGAAGTCAATACGGGCAGGAATTTTGCTAACTTGCGTCAGATATTCCATTCCATGATCCTGGCGACCTGGTACAAGAAGAATTTAAAGCAGGCTTTGCTCACACAAGTTTATGCCGATCAGAAAAAGACCAATGGTGTTGAGGGCCTATGGGTTGCGCAAAAAGGTGCTGACATTGATCCTGAGCAGATCTGGTCAAAGTATGAAGCAGCTTACAAGAAGGGCGTTTTCAACTTTATTAGGGAAGACGTTAACCAGGCAACGGGCGAGCCTGTTGCGCGTAAATATTTCTCGGGTGGTTTGACGGATATGGCGGCGGCGAACGTGGTGACCAGCATGAATCCCAGTGCTGCGGTATCGACCGGCGAATTCTTTAAGGTTACAGCATGGATGGGCGAGGCCCAGGATGCGTCGATGTTCATTGATCCTGATCTTGAAAGTTTGCGCAACTGGATTTTGGCTGAGGGTGAAGACGGCAGTATCAATGTCATTATCAGCCAAATAAATAAAAGGATCCATACGTTCAATACGATTCAGTTGAGCGAGATCATCGGGATATCAAACAAATATATTTTATTGAACAGGCAGTATAAGGTCAGAGAAGTCGAGGCGTTAAAAGCAAGTGTTGAGCAGGAACTGGATGGCCGGTTCAGGCCGCTGACCGAGGTGAGTGGATTGCGTTATCATTTGCTGGATAGCGCACAAAATGTTCGTGCGATCCCGGTTGTATCCGGGGAGGAACTCGCTTCTTTGATCCCGATATTGCCGCGTGAGAACAAGATCAATATATTCGAGGAAAAGAAATTCGGTATCACCGTAGATCCGCAGGATCAGGTACGATTTATTAATAACCGGTTCATTCCGTTCGTGAATCAACAGGGGCAGTGGCTGGGGTTGAGGATCGGACAGGATATGGGGACGGACATGTTTGATGTGCGTTTATACCAGTATGCATCCAAGCCCCAGGGGCCTGGTGCCGACGGAAAATTGCTGTATGTCGAGAATACCAGTGAAGGCGCTTATGAATTCATTATTTCTGATGATATATCGCCGATCCTGGAGGGGATTTTTAAGCAAGTAGCGAAATATGAGCAGAATAGCGCCAAAGTCGGCAAGAAATTGACCCAGGTCCTGGTTGAATTGAAGGTCATGTGGGATGCCCTCAAGCAGGAACAGGGCGCTATGCAGTTAAAGCCGGATGATCAGAAAACAGAAAAAGAACGTTCTGCTGAAAAGGATGTCATTGTGTCTTTGACGTCGAAGATCCAGAAATTAGTTGATGATGCGCGCATTTTAGGCGCTGATGAAACAACGCTTGCAGCGCTTGAGCGTGCGGATGCGGCGCAAGGTATTTCTGTGGAAGAAGCGCGCGCTTTGCTCGCTGAGATCGAGCAGTCGATCGCTGCTGGGAATAATAGCCTGACACTGTTACATGAGCGGCTTCATCTTAAAGATCTTATCGACAGGATCGGCAAGCAAATGCCGGCAGGTGATGTTGTTGAGGGTAACAATGCCAGAGTAGAAGTCAAAAAGATCAATCGCTTCAATTTTGCGGATGCGGCGCAACTGCGAGACGCGCGTCAACTTGTGGCTGAACTTGAGAAGATCGGGAATCCTAGTGTTGATGCGCTCAAAGCATTGGCGCGTGCACGTCAGAAAGTCAGTGATCTTGAGCGGGCTGAACAAGAGACGCCGCGCATGATGCCTAGTCCGGTCAATGAGAAGGCCGTCAGAATGTCAGAGGTAGCGAGAATATATCCTTCAGCCGAGAAAGATGCTGTCGGGAATTCGGATATGGCCGAGCGCAAGGTCGTATCGGCAGAGGAATTCAGGAACACTATTGCCGGGTTGGATGTGGCATTCGATGAACATCAGGCGCAAATTGGCAGCGCTCCGATGAAGCGTGAGATCGAATTGCGCGTGAAAGGGAGCCAGGATGGGGTATCTGTCCGCTTAGTTATCTGGAAGTACAATGGTGAAATGAGCATACGGATGATGTCAGGCAAGAAACGAGACCAAGTTGTTTTTGCGGGTCCTGCGACGTCATTGGGGTCGACATCCGAAACTGTGATATCTAATATCCAGTCTCTGTTGGACCGTCGTGATAATATGGCGGGTAACGGTGGTATTGATCTAAATGGCAACAGCATGTTTTTGACGGAAAAAGGCGGTACACCTACTTTAGTGGATGAGGGATTGATCGCCAAGTTCAGAAAAAGTGATTTTACGGGTATTACGCCGGTAATTGTTAACATTACCCCCATGGCCAATGTGGCGCAATTGTTGGGGATGCAGTGAATAATCTAACAGGACCAAGAAAGGGTCTTATGAAAAAACTATTGGCGATATTTCTGGCTGTTGTTTTTGCATTACAACCGGTCATGGTACAGGCACAGATGATCTCCGGGCCGGTCCAGTTGCCTTCGGCGGGGAGCATGGTCAAGCCCTCTGCCGTGTTCATGCCGACTTTATTGCGCGGCGTGACGATCCATCCGGAGAATCCTCTGCAATTCGACTTTATTGTCGACCAGGGGGATGCCGGGTTGAAGGATGACGCGTTCAAGGCAGAATCCCAGCGCATGGTCAATTATTTTCTGGCGGCATTGACTGTTCCGTCGAAGGATGTGTGGGTCAACCTTTCGCCTGTAGAGAAGGATCGCATTATCCCGGATACGTTGAACAAGACAGAATTGGGGCGCGACCTTTTAGCGCAGGATTATATCCTCAAGCAGTTGACGGCATCTTTGATCTATCCTGAAGATGAGTTGGGTAAGGCTTTTTGGGCCAGGGTGTATGACCAGGCTTTTCAGAAATTTGGCGTGACTGAGATCCCGGTGGATACGTTCAATAAGGTATGGATCCTTCCGGAAACAGCATCGGTCGTTGAAAAGGGCAATACGGTTTATATTGCGCAGGCGCATTTGAAGGTCATGCTTGAAGCTGACTATCTGGCGCAGGGCAAGGCGCAGGCAACGCCGGACCTGTCCATGACAGAGGTTTCAAAACAGATCCTGCGTGAGATCATCGTCCCCACCATCGAAAAAGAAGTTAATGAGGGTGCGAATTTCGCTTCGTTGCGTCAGGTTTTCTACGCGATGGTTTTAGCTCAGTGGTACCAGGATGTGTTCAAAAAGAGCGTAATTAACAAACTGTACGCGGGGCAGGGCAAGGTTGCCGGTATTGATCTCAGCGACCCAAAGAATAAACAGATTATTTATGACCAGTACATGGCTGCTTATCAGAAGGGTGTTTTTAATTTTGTTAAAGAAGAGACCGATCGTCTGACAAATCAGCCTTTGCCTAAGAAGTATTTTTCGGGTGGATGGGATGGAACAGGCAAGATCAAGCGCGGCCCAGCGGATATGGCATCCGTGACAGCGGAGCACTTACAGCGCGTCCAAGTTAATTTGAACACAGCGGATAATTCCGCCGTTTCTACGGTCTCTAAAGTTTTTTATGAAGGCAAATGGGAGCAGGTACTTAACCGCGAGCTTAGGGTGTATTTGAATAATTTGCAGAATCCCGGGACCAAGAAAGTCGTGAGCGATGTTTCCCTTGAAGCGTTCCTTGATCCTATTAAAGGATCGGCGCAGTTGGCATTGGGTAAAGGCGGTCTTGGCTTTTTAACAGGTGAGACCTGGGGCGCTTACAGTGACCTTGAGAATTGGAAGGCCATGGGTGCGATGCCGCTTTACAGTTATGACAAGAACGGCAATGAGATCGATTGGGACCGTCAGCAGGGTGTTGAACCGGTTTATGTACAAGATGACGCCGGACGTAAATCTGTTCTGTCATTTGATGTTGATTTTAACGGACAAAAAGAGCGTGTTTATATTTATTGGATCAATACCAATGAAATGCCTGTTTTTGGAATCAAGCACAAAACGCTTTTCCGGAAACTCTATCCGGGTGGTGATGAGCAGGTTAAGCAGTATGGTTTTATGGGGCAGGCCTATGCGGGTTTGATGAATGTGCTGGGCGTATCTCCGAATATTCTGCGCCTGAGTGAGCCACAGCTGATATTTGTTGTTGCCGCTGTCAAGAATGATATTGAGCGGCATGGTAACAGTGTTTTCAATCCGACCAAGATCGTCATGACGACGCATACGCCTGAAAGGGCAGCTTTGCCAAGTTGGGATAGCGTGCCATGGCTTAAGAGCCTTGTGGGTAGTGATCTTGTTCGCGAGGATATTATTTATGCTAGTCAGGTCAATGCGGCCGGTGCCATGGCGCATCATGCGGCCATGATCAACGGTGTTTCTCCGGAGCATAAGAACATCACCCAGGTGGCTGTTCTGTCTGAGGCTGAAGCAAAGACAACAGGGATCCAGAACGGGTCTGAGCCGTATTTGTGGCGTTCCGAGGCTTTGAATGACCTTGTTCTCGAAAAGGGGATATCCAAGATCACAGGCAAGGAATTGTTTGATATTAGCGTTGCTCAGAAGCAAAGATTGAATGAGTTCCTGAAAGAGCATGGATTTGAGACATTCGACAATATGGACAGGCCTTTATTCGGCGCTGTCCGTAGATTGGTTGAGTATAAATCTCAAGCCATGTTCCTTCCCTTAATGAAGTGGATCGTTGGCGATCCTGATAAAGATTATGAGACCCCGTTAGGGCTGCAGAAGGGTTTAGGGGCCAATGTTTTGTTCGGCGGAGAGGCGTTGGATAATGTGACACCGGAATGGATGAAAGAGTTCAAGGAGCTTGAGCAGGACCCTGATGTTAAGGGACGGTTTGTTATGGCTGAACGCACCACAGGCACACAGTTCATGCAGTTAGCCACGTCGGCCTCTGACGGATGGTTGGTCATGCCGTGGATGACACGTGAGGCTTCAGGAACGAGTGATCATCGCGCCGGTTTTAACGGGCATCTTGTGATCGCAACCGCCACGGGCGGTCCATTGGAGTGGGTCGATCACGGGGTGAATGGATGGCTGGTCACGCCGTTCAAATTTGAACATTTGAAACGCAATACCGAGCATGCGGCCGAATTCCGCCGTATCATTTGGGCGTTCCAGAACAAGGAAGTATGGGCTTTGACACGTTTTTATGAAGAAGGTCGGCGTCAGTTTGCCACCTATATGAAGGAATTAGTGACGATGTATCATGAACCCGGCCGTGAGCGGCTTTATACAGCCATGGTTGGTTCTTTTCAGGCAGCACATCGGCGCGTATCCATTCATCGCATGGTTCAGGAATACGGGCTGATGTTTGATGCTGTTTGGAACGGTGAGGGTGTTGCCGATTTTGAGGCTAAGCTTGATACTTTTGGCCGCAACTGGGAAAGTAAGAAGTCCTGGCAAAAAGAAGGGCGATCGATCGTATTTGATCTGCCTCAAACAGGAGAAGCCGTATCCTTGTTAATGACATTAGACGGGTATGACCCTTTGAATGTATCCATAGCAAGGAAGGATGCTGAAGGGGGTGTTTTTGATCTTGTTACGCCCACTGGGACGTTTCCGATCAAGAACGGGAGTGACATTTATGTTATACGTTCCAATAATCAGCTCCGTGCTATGCCCAAGCCGCCTGCATTTGGTACGGCAGGCATGACGAGATTGCGGATGCAAATAAACGGGAATATGAGGATCAATGTTGTTCGTTCAGGAACTTCGCAAGTCAAGATAACGGTGCTAGATAATGCACAGGCCAAAAAGCTGGTCGATGGTGGTATTGACCTGCAGAACATTGCCGTAGACCGCCAGGGGGAGCTGATGGCTGGGATTGTTTCAGACAAAGCCATTGAAAGCATGCTCCTGCAGTCTTCAGGGGTGCGTGGCGTTATCATGAGCATTACACCGATAGCTGATATTAAGGCATTGCTGCGTTAAGCGTATAAAACAGGGTTTATGACAAAAGGAGGGTTATTTCAGCCCTCCTTTTTGTTTATAAGGATATGTAAAACCTTTCCTTGTCAAATCAGCTTTTTTTTGTATACTTATTTAATCCGAAAATCAGATTTTTATTAATATGGAAGGAAGCACCCGGGAATGTCTGTAATAAAACCATTTAACGGCCTTGTCTACAACCTTGCTAAAGTCGGCGATATGACCAAGATCGTCTGTCCGCCTTATGACGTGATCTCGCCAGAGCAGGAAAACACCCTTAAGAAGCGAAGCCCTTATAATTATATTCATGTCATGCTCGCCAAGGCTGACGCCAAGCACGGTGAGGATGATTCACGTTACGCTAAAGCGGCTGATACTTTTGCCAAATGGCTTAAGGATGGTATTTTGGTCAGGGATGAAAAGCCCTGTATCTATTACACTAAGCAGGAATATAAGGTTTTAGGTGAGCGCCACAGCCGTATGGGTTTTCTGGCTGTCATGAAGATCGAAGATGAGAAGGTCAGGATCCACCCGCACGAGAAAACACATGCCGGCGCCAAGGAAGACCGCTTTAAACTGTGGACGGCGCTTAAAACAGCCTGCAGTCCTATTTTTGTCTGTTTTTCTGATCGCCAGAAAAAGGTCGAGAGCATTTTCCAACGCAAGGTGGCGCCGACCAAGCCATTCATTGATGTTATTGAAGATGACGGCACGCGCTCTTTAGCCTGGAAACTGGATGACCTTGATCTTATTCAGGAGATCGTCGCCACGTTTGATAACCAGAATCTTTTTATCGCGGACGGCCATCACCGGTATGAGGTTTCCAAGCGTTACCGTGAGATGATGCTGGCTCAGACCCCTGATTCTACGGGGGACGAGCCGTGGAATTACGTGATGACGTATTTCACCAATATCGAGTCCAAGGATCTTCAGATATTCCCGATCCACCGGATCGTTAAGAACTTCCCCAAGGACATCGCTTTCCTGGAAAATCTTTTCCGTATCGACAGTATTAAAAAGAAGGAAGATCTTGTTGTTATGCTGGCTAAAGCCGGCCGTAATGAACATGCCTTCGGCCTGTATACTAAAAAGGGCATTCAGCTGTTACGTCTTAAGAACAAAAGCCAGATCGACGAGTTCATCAAGGAAGGGTCCAAGGATTACCGGTCGCTCGATTCCCTGATCCTTAAGGCATTTGTATTCGATAAGCTGGATATCAAGTCGGAAGATATTACGTATTGTAATAAAGAAATGGACGAGTGCTTTACGGCTGTTGATAACGGCAGCGCCGAAGCGGCGTTCATTTTAAACCCTGTGCGCATTGAACAGTTGCGTTCTATTGCGTTAAACGGCGAGAAGATGCCGCCCAAGACCACTTATTTTTATCCCAAGGCGCTTTCAGGCATTGCGCTTTATCAGCTGGGACAATAGTCAGGAGTTGTCATGAGTCTTTTCGGAAAAAGCAGCAATACATTCCTCAGGGTTTCCAAGAAGAAAATGATCCCTGACGGGGTCTGGATGAAGTGCCCGGATTGCGAACAGCCCTCTTATACGAAAGAGGTTGATGCCAACGACAATGTGTGCCCTAAATGCGGGTTTCACATGACGTTGACCGCCCGGGCCCGTGTTGATCTTTTGATCGATGAGGGTACGTTTGAGGAAATGGATCCCGATATGTTGTCGGTCGATCCTTTGGAGTTCAAAGGGGTCAAGACGTATAAAGATAAGTTGGCGGCCGATCAGAAGCTGACGGGCCTTAAGGATGCCGCGCTGACAGGGCATGGCCTTATCAGCGGGCGGCCGGCGGTTATCGCGGTCACGGATTCACAGTTCATCATGGGGTCGATGGGTTCTGTGGTGGGTGAGAAGGTGACACGTGCCGTGGAATATGCGACCGAAAATAAGCTGCCGATGATCATTGTTTCCGGGTCGGGCGGTGGTGCGCGCATGTATGAAGGCTGTATTTCTTTGATGCAGATGGCCAAGACCTGCGCGGCGCTTTCGCGTCACGGCAAAGCAGGGCTCGCGTACATTTCAGTGTTAACCAATCCGACCATGGGTGGTATCATGGCGTCTTTTGCCGGTATCGGCGATATTATTCTGGCTGAACCCAAGGCGCTTCTCGGTTTTGCCGGGCCGCGCGTGGTCGAGCAGACGGTGCGTCAGAAATTGCCCAAGGGTTTTCAGACTTCGGAATTCATGATGGCGCATGGCCTTCTGGATATGATCATCGCACGCAAGGATATGAAATCAACGTTGGCCAGGATCCTGGATCATGCCAATGCCGGGGTGCGGACAACGCGTAAGATGCGTGCCTGATATTATGGAATGAGTATTGGTGAGGCTTTTCTTTTTTAATTTTGAATTATAACGGAGGAATTAATGGATCACCATCACGTGACAGCCCCTGCCGACCGCATTCCTTTCATCCAAAAGGCTGTGTACGGGATAGGCTCCTTTGTTAATCAATTTGCCGGTGCTGCGGCTGGGCAGCTTATCCTGGTATTGAACCTGGGATTAGGGGTGAATCCGGCTTTAGTCGGCGCCATCGGTGCTTTTCCGCGCATGCTTGATGCTTTTTCCGATCCTTTGATCGGTTATACTTCAGACCAAACCCGTACCCGTTGGGGACGGCGCAAGCCCTGGATTTTATTCGGGGCCCTTTTCTCCGGTGTTTTATTGGCCTTGATGTTTCAGTTGCATAAGGGTCATGGTGAAATGTTCTATTTCTGGTGGGTTTTAGGGTTCCAGTGCCTTTTTGTCGTTGTTTTTGCCTGTTATTCGATTCCTTGGTTGGCACTTGGGTATGAGATGACGCCGGATTATCATGAGCGCACACGCCTGCAGGCCTATGCGAGCTTTTTTGCGCAGCCAGTTTGGATGATCGCCCCCTGGATACCTCTTCTCATGACCTCCAAAGAGGCTCCGCTTAAATTAGGGAATTTTACGGTCATGACGTTCCATTCTCCATTCTCGGATATTACTCAGGCTACCCGGGTCATCGCTATTATTGTCGGGGTTTTTATTACTGTTTTCGGCATTCTTCCGGCATTCTTTAATAAAGAACTATACGGGAATTTACCTAGGCCTGAAAAAGGCAAAGGGGCCGTGAGTGTCCTCAAGGATCTCTGGGGCAACTGTCTGACGTCTTTCAAATGCGGTCCGTTTGTCAAGCTGGTTACGGTAACCTTCCTGATCTTTAATGGGTTCATGCTGGCGTCCTCGTTTACGGCCTATGTGGTGTTCTTCTATGTTTTTGGCGGTCAGCCGACCACGGACCTCATGTACCAGAACGGTGGGATCCTGTTGGGCGTCTTTGGTACGCTCAGTTCCATTTGCACGGCGTTCTTCGCCATCCCCCTGACGACGGCCATATCCACCAAGTTGGGTAAGCGCAAGACTTTCCTGATCACCATGTCCCTAGCGATCATTGGTTATGTTCTGAAATGGGTTGGTTATAACACCGCGCATCCTTACTGGCTGCTGATCGCGGCTCCGTTCCTGGCATTTCACCTGGGCTCGCTCTTTACGATCGTCTGTTCCATGATCGCGGATGTCTGCGACCTGGATGAGCTCCAGACTGGGACGCGCCGAGAGGGGATGTTCAGCGGTATTTACTGGTGGATCCAGAAGCTGGGCATGGCGGGGGCGTCGTTATTGTCCGGCATTCTCCTTAACACGACGGGATTTAAAGCCGAACTTGGCCTTCATCAGGCCCCTAGCGCCCTGTTCTGGATGAGGGTTGTTGATGTCGGCGTTCCGATCGTGACTTCCTTGATCGCGATCTACATCATTATGACCTTTGAAGTCTCGGAAGATAATGCGTATGATATCCGCAGGCAATTGGAAGAACGACGCGCCAAAGCAAAATAGCGGAGCTTGAGAAAATTGTGGCTAAAGAAGTTGATAATATAAACATCACCTCAAAACCTCTTATTATTTTCCCCTACATGGGATATGAGAATAATAAGAAGTGTGAATGGTATTTCTGGTGGACCGTCGACCGCTGTAAAGAGGTTGACCCCAAGCCCATCGTTGTGCTGCCCAGGGATACGGTTATTAGGGGAGATGCAGCTTCTTTCATCAAGGATGAACGCTATGCGACCCTGGAAGTCCTGCAAACCTGGTCGGTGGATTCATGCCAGACATGGCTCGCCGGTTGGGGGCATGTCCTGGATAATTATCCTGAGGCCGAACGGATCATCCAAATACCCGGTGATATTGATTATGTTGATGAGGACGTCGAGTTCTACGGGAACCTCAGCGCCTTTATCAAAACAACAACTTCGGATATTGTTATCGGCGATTTCAGGACGGGCGATCAGTACAGCGCCAAGAGCTTGGTCGATACCTATGGCACATATTCACTGCTGGCCAACTGGTTCCCCGAGATCTCACAAAGCATAAGGTCCCTGCCGTTGAACAGGCCAAGGTCCGAATTCCTCAATATCCGGACGTCAGTCCTGCGCGATCTTTTGATCAACAACAGGAATTTTGCCTATGAGCAGACGCTGAATTTTCTGATCAAGAGCTGGAATTATGAGGAATCCAAGTGGAAGTACGATATATCCATATCCCGTCTGGGAGCCTTGTCGGACAACAAGTCTTTCAGGAATTACAGGGCTTCTATCGATCAGATTGAGCGGATTGAAAGAATGCTTTCTTTATTATGGCGTGAGATCAAACAGCCCAAGAAAAGAGAGAATTTCAGTAACAGGGAGTTTGAGTACCTATATACGGTTTTCAGTAATGAATACGACAAGCTTTATACCAAGTCAAAAGGCATCATGGATACGGCCAGGACCACACTAAGAGCTCTGCTGGGCGTATAAACCGTCAGTTCAGGGGATCCATGTCAAGCATCAGGCTAGAGAATGTAAGCAAGGTTTATGCGGGCGGCACGATCAAGTCCGTCGATAATGTGAACCTTGAGATCAAAGATAAAGAATTTGTAGTTCTCGTCGGCCCTTCAGGTTGCGGCAAGTCCACCACCTTGCGCATGGTGGCTGGCCTCGAGGAGATGTCCGAAGGTAAGATCTGGATCGGTGACCGGTTGGTCAATGATGTTCCCGCCAAAGACCGCGATATTGCGATGGTCTTTCAGAATTACGCGCTTTATCCCCACATGACCGTATTTGAGAACATGGCTTTTGGCCTTAAGCTCCGTCATTATCCCAAGGCCGAGATCATCAAGCGTGTTCATGAAGCGGCGGAGATCCTTAATATTCACCGGTATCTCGACCGTCGTCCGCGGCAACTTTCGGGGGGCGAACATCAGCGCGTTGCGCTCGGCCGGGCGATCGTCCGCAAGCCCAAGGTATTCCTTTTTGATGAGCCCTTATCTAACCTTGACGCCAAAATGCGCGTGACCATGCGCGCTGAGATCCATCGATTGCGCACACGTTTGCAGACGACATTTATTTATGTGACACATGACCAGACGGAAGCCATGACTATGGGCGACCGGATCGTTGTGATGAAAAGCGGCGTTATCCAGCAGTGCGCCGAACCGATGACCATTTACGATAAGCCGGCCAATAAATTCGTGGCCAGTTTTATCGGTACGCCGCCTATCAACTTGATGAGGGGCCCGATCCTTAAAAAGGATAAGAAATACTATTTTGATGAAGGTAAATTCCGCGTTAAACTGGTGGATGAGATGAACGACAGGATCGCGCCTTATGTGGGCAAAGAGGTTGTTTTCGGCATTCGCAGTGAAGATGTTTATGACAAGCTGTATGTTTCAGAAGCTTCAGTCGATAATACGGTCCGTGTAACGTGTGAGGTCGTCGAACCGCTGGGCTCGGATGTTTATTTGTATCTAAATTCAGGGAAGAACAATTTCATTGCACGTGTCGGCGCGCACAACCGCCCCGAGGTCAACCGTGACATGGAAGTTGTCTTCGATATGCGTAAGGGGCACTTCTTTGATCCAGAAACTGACGCAACGATCATTTAAGTATTACGCGCTTCTTGTTGTCAGTCTTTTATTTCCGCTCGTCGGTTTTTTTGTTTACGCTGTACAGTACCAGGCGCGTTTTTTCACCATCCTTGCCGCAGCGCTTTCCGTCAATATCATCCTGCTTTTTCTTTTCTACCGCCGCCTTAAACTCAAGAAGTCTGAACTCAAGCTTCAGCGTGAGGATTTCTTTGAGAAGGCTAACGTCATGAAGGTCGAGCTTCAAAAAGAAGAAGGTGCCATTAACGCTTTCCGCCAGAAGATCCTGGCGTACTCGCAGTTGCGCGGGTTCGTCGAGAAAGTAAGCATGTGCCTGTCCCTGGAAGATTCGGCGCAGACGCTTTGCCGTGAATTGGGCAGGATCTTTGAGCATGGCGATGCGACGGTCATTCTGTATCTGATGGATGCGGCCACGGGTGAGCTGGCGATCGTTGCGGCTGAGCGTGCTCAGCGCGCGGTGAACATCAAGACCAAACGCGGCGATGTCCTTGACCATTGGGTCATGAAGAATTTGCAGCCCCTGCATTTGGAGGATACGCGCAATGATTTCCGTTTTGATATGGAAAGGATCGAGAAAGAGGCTGAGCGGCCTGTACGTTCCATTTTGTGCGCCCCCATGATCGTTAATAATAAACTTGTCGGCGTTCTCAGGCTGGACAGCCCGGTCCCGTTCAAATTCCATAAGGAAGACCTTAGGTTTTTGAACGCCGCCGGAGATGTCGCTGCCGTGGCGCTCGAGAATGCCCAGCTTTATGACAGGGTAGAGGATATGGCTATTCGCGACAGCCTGACCGGGCTATATTTGCGGCGGTACCTGATCGACCGCCTGCAGGAAGAGATCACGCGCCATCTGCGCCGGGATAAGCGGGTGGCGTTCGTGATGCTTGATCTGGACCATTTCAAACAGTATAACGACCAGTTCGGCCATACCGCCGGAGATCTGGTGCTTAAGCATGTGGCGACGCTGATGAAAGAGCATTTTTCCAGCCCGGGGAATCTCTTGTGCCGATATGGCGGCGAAGAGTTTTGCGTTGTTCTTTCAGAATGCACCAAAGAAGAGGCTGTTTTTCTGGCCAAGGGGTTCGTGAAGCTGGTTGAAAGCGAAGTTGTTGTCCTTCGCCGTGAAAGGACGCCGGTAACCGTGTCGGCGGGTGTGGCTGTATTTCCGGATGAGGCTAAAACAAAAGAAGAACTGATCCAGCGTGCGGACCAGCTTTTGTACGAAGCTAAACGCAAGGGGCGCAATCGCGTCTGTAGCGTCTAGGATAAATTATGCATCTTTACTTCATGTTAATCCTGATTGCTCTGTTCGTTCTGGCGGTATCGTATTTTGCCAAAGCGGCAGTGCTTGAATTCGAGCAGCGCGCTGACAGCGATGTCATGCGCGTGAAAAGCGCTTATCTTTTGATCATTCAGCACAAGGAACGGCTGGTCGAAGAAAAGGCCCGGCTTCAGGATGAGGCCGACCGCATTTTTGAGATGTATGAACTTACCCGTGAAGTTACGGCGACCTTCGATGAGAATGAAGCCTTCCGTGCGTTTAAGAACCATATCAACCGCAGGATGGTCCTTGATGATTGTCAGCTTATCGGCAATATCGCCGATATTATGGACGATCTGACTGTTTTTAAAGGTTATAAATTCTTTCCGTTGCGGGCCAAGAAAAGGATCATCGGTGAAGTGGCGTATAAGGGGCTTGCCACCGCCGATGAGGAGACGTTCTCGATCCTGGCGCATCAGCTGGCCTTGGCGCTCCGGCGTATTCAGCTGTATAAGGAAGTGGAGAATATGGCCATTACCGACGGGCTTACACGTATGCATACCCGCCGTTATCTGAGCGAACGTTTTGAGGAAGAGTTCAATCGCGCCAAATTACGCAAGTCGCCTTTGTCGATCCTGATGATCGATGTGGATCATTTCAAGAAAGTTAATGATCAGTACGGCCATTTGACGGGTGATGTGATCTTGCGCGAGATCGCGCGTCTCATTTCCCTTCAGATCCGCGAGATCGATATTGCGGGGCGCTATGGCGGCGAAGAATTCTGCGTGATCCTGCCCGAGACAGATAAGCCGGGAGCCCTGGTGGTTGCTGAGCGTATCCGCTTGGCCGTCAATGCGCAGAAGATCAAGGCGTACGATACAGCACTGGCAGCGAGTGTCAGTATCGGGGTGTCAACGCTGCCTGACGATGCCGGCAAGATGGATGAGCTTTTGGATAAATCTGACTGGGCGCTTTACCGCGCGAAAAAACTGGGGCGTGACCGTGTGGTTGGCTTCAGTGTTTATGGCGATGATGTCGCATCATAAGCGTAACTCTTTCATTGAATTAGAGCTTTCTTTTGTGTAGAATGAACCCTTCTAAACTTACTATTAAATCAATTCATTAAATTACTTATGTCTAAATATATTATTGGCATCGATGTCGGCGGAACGAACGTCAAATTAGGTCTGGTCAACGGTAAGGGTGACATCATTGGGCGGCTTTCATTTTCGACGAAGAACGTTGCCGCAACGCCTGAGAAGTTGACGGCGGCTATTTGTGAGGCTGCCGGGGCGATCTTACGCAAGGACCGCATCCCCAAGGACATGATCAGCGGTGTCGGTGTCGGTCTTCCGGGTTTGGTGGATGTTAAAAATGGCATTGTGCGTGTTTTACCCAATATTCCGGGCTGGAAAGATGTTTTGCTCAGGAAGGCGATGGAAAAAAAGCTGGGACTTGCGGTGCGGCTTGAGAATGATGTGAATATGATCGCCCTGGGTGAATGGCAATATGGCGCGGGCAAGGGGTTGACGGACGCGATGTTCGTCACACTGGGTACCGGTGTCGGTGCCGGACTTATTCTGAACGGGGCTATTTATCGCGGCCCGGGGTTTGCGGCTGGCGAGATCGGGCATATTCCTCTTAACGAGGGCGGCCCTGTTTGCGGTTGCGGCGGCTGGGGTTGTTTCGAGCGCTATGTAGGTAATCAGGAGCTTCGGCAAATAGCGGCCAAAATGTTCAATGAACCCGACATTGCGCTTGAAGAAATTTATAACAAGGCTGTTGAGGGTAAGAAAAAAGCGCTTAAATTCTGGGATATGATCGGTGAGAGGGTCGGTAATGGCCTCGTGGGGCCGGTGAATCTCTTGAATCCCCAGGCCATTGTTGTCGGCGGAGGGGTGGCGCGCAGCTTTGCTTTTCTCGAACCGGCCATTGTTCGGACATTGCGCCGGCGCTCGATGCGCACGCAAGGAGAGATGGTGCGTGTTATCAAGGCCCAACTGGACGACGACGCCGGGATCATCGGGGCCAGGGTCCTTTTGCATACATAACAGAAGTTTACGGGATGAAAATATGAAATACTCAGGCTTGAGATCTTCCTTCATAGCATTGTTTATCGGCGTAGCGGCGGTCCTAGGCGTGGCGAGGGCTTTTGCTGAGGATGCAGCCCCCAAGAATGCCGAACCTGTTGAACTTAACGGCGACTCCATTGAGTATAAAGCGGAAGAAGGAAAATTTGTTGCTTCGGGGCATGTTTATTTAAAGCAGAATGGCGCGGTATTATTTTGTGACAAACTTGAGTTTTACCGCGACAAGAAAGAAGCGCACGCCGAAGGCAATGTCGTCCTTGATTCTGATCAAGGCAAGATCTGGGCCGAAAAGGCTTTTTATAATTTCAATACCAAAAAAGGTGAATTCACCAATGCGCGGCTTTTGGCGGATCCTATTTACGGCAGGGCCCGTTCGATCGTCAAAGTGCGCGATAATTATTACGTGATCAACAGCGGTTATTTAACGACGAGTGATTTTGATGATCCTGAATACCGTGTCCGGTCAAAGACGATCGATGTATATCCCGGCGATAAGGCTATTGCGCGCGACAATGTGCTTTATTTCGGGAGCGTCCCGGTCATGTATTGGCCGAAGTATACGCAGGACTTGAGCGGTAAGCGCCCGCTTTTTAGCTTGACGCCCGGGTATAAGAAGGAGTTCGGCGGTTTTGCGCTGATGAGCTATCACACTAAACTGACGGACCGCATCGATACGACGTATCACGTTGACTACCGGGAGCTTAAGGGTTTGGCCTGGGGCGTTGATGCCGGATATGATGCGAATCCTTACGGGCAGGGCTTGTTGCGTACGTATTATATGAATGAACAGACGACCGATGCGCATCGCGGGTGGGAGCAGAACACCCAACCTGTCATTGAGCATCAGCGTTACCGTGTTGAATTACGCCATAAGTGGGACATTGACCCGGCAACGACTTTTATCGGGCAGTATTACAAACAGACTGACGCCGCCTTCACGCAGAAATATTTTCCCGGTGAGTATTATGCGGATCAGTCACCGCCGACGTATGCGCTTTTGACCCATGTGACGCCCGCGACAACATCTTATGTGCGTACGGATATGCGTATTAATCGCTTTGAATCAACGGTGGAGCGCCTGCCCGAGGTCGGGTTTTCATTATCCAACCAGAAGATCGCTGATACGGGACTATACTTCAAGAGCACAAATACGGCGACCGATCTTCTGAAACAGGACCCCAGTCCTTCGGATAATCAGAACCGCACGCAGCGCATTGATTCGGACAATGAATTGTCGCGTCCGTTCAAGGCGGGATTCCTGGAGTTCCGTCCTTTTGTCGGGACCGAAGAAACATATTATTCCCGCACATTGTACCGCCCCAACGATGACTCTGTGCGTACGGTTTTCAGGACAGGGTCGGACGTCAGCACAAAGTTCTACAAGATCTATGATGTTAATTACAATAAGTACGGCGTTGAGATCAACCGCCTGCGCCATGTCATTACACCGACGATCGGGTATTTGTACCAGCATGAGCCGACACTTACTTCCGACAAGCTTTTTCAGTATGACATCATTGATTCCAGGGACAGGATCGATAAATTCAGCCTTGGCTTTGAGAATAAACTGCAGACCAAGCGTGGGGGGCAGAGCGTCGACCTTTTAAGGGCCCTTTTGACAACTGATTTCCGGCTGAAGGATAATCCTACGCCCGGGAGCTTTGGCGATGTGACGCTGAAGACCGATCTGGTTCCCAACAAGTACGTTTCATTTTTCTCGGATGCGACGTACAGCAGTGACTATCATTATTTGAGTACGGCTAATGGCGATGTTTATATTAACAGTCAGAAGAATTGGACGTTAGACCTCGGTCGCCGTTACACGCACGGGCAAGACGATCTGTTACGGGCGCAATGGGAGTATAAGTTCAATCCTAAATGGCGCACGTATGTTTATGAATCCTGGAATGCGCAGAATGGAAAATCGCAGGAACAGCGCTATGCCTTTATTCGCGATCTGCATTCCTGGGAAGTGGAGTTTGCCTTCTCTGACAAGAATAAGAAAGTGCTGGAAACGAATGGCGGCACGGAGTTATGGCTTATTTTCCGCCTTAAGGCGTTCCCGTCGATCGCGACCGGCCGAGGCACCATGTTCAGCCGTACGCAGCCCGGCGCCCAGCCCCTTGTCACGACTAAAACAGCGGCTGTAAATGCTACAGTCAATAAGAAAGAATAATGCATGAATATAGCTATCATCG
>PEAF01000025.1 GCA_002753465.1 Candidatus Omnitrophota bacterium | reverse complement strand
CCTTGAATACCAGGGTCGGCTTGAGCCTGCGCTGGTCGAGTACCGTAAAGCAGCCCTTGCTGATCCGTCTGCATTCCCTGTCAAGATGCGTTTGGGGCTTGCCTGTTCTCAGGCAGGCGATCAGCGTGCTGCCGTCGAGGCGTTTAATGCGGCGCTGAAGCTTCGCCCGGATGACCTTGAGGCGCGCTATCTTCTGGCTGTCGTTTACGGGTCGATGAAGGATTTCGACAATGCGGCCCGCCAGTATGAATTCATCCTCCAGAAATTCACCACCCTTGAACCTCAGAATGTTGACTTCTATATATATCTCGGTCAGCTTTATTTGACGCAGGGCAAGGTCGAAAAGTCTGTGGCTCAATTTGAAAAAGCGTTGGTACTAAAGCCGGATAATACGCTGCTGTTGTCATTTGTCGGGTCGTATTATCTGGATCATGCCAGACGGCCCGAGGGCGTCGGGCTTTTAAAGCGTTGTGTGGCGGCGGACCCTGTTAACGGTGATTGTTTGAATGCCCTTGGATATGGCTATGCCGAAGACGGCGTTAACCTGGATGAGGCGGCCTTGCTTCTTAAGCGGGCGTTAGCCATTGAGTCTGAGAATGCGGCGTACCTTGACAGTTTGGGGTGGGTTTATTATCGCCAGGGGAATTTGACGGATGCGTTGAGCTTTCTGCAGAAGGCGGTTGATAAAGAGAAAGACCCGACCATTTTTGACCATATCGGTGATGTCTATCAGAAAATGAGCCGTCCGGATATGGCGCTGGAGGCCTGGCGTGCTGCGCTGAAGCTTGACGGCACCATGGATGCGGTGCGTAACAAGATCAGAACGGCTGAGTCAGCGCCCAAGAGTCAGAAGCCCTGATGAAGGCTTTTACGATCCCTTCTTATGCGAAGTTGAATTTATCCCTGACTATCCTTGGCCGGCGCTCCGACGGGTTCCATGAACTTGAAACGCTTTTCGAGCGCATTGACCTTCACGATGATCTGACCTTTGCATCGGCGCCGAATGGCGTTATCAAGATCAGTTGTGACGATAAGCGGGTGCCATGCGACGGGCGTAATCTGGTGTATAAGGTTGCTGCGATGCTCATGGACGGTGAGAAAATAAAAAAGGGTGTGTCGATCTCGATCAAAAAACGCATTCCCGTCGCGGCGGGGCTCGCCGGCGGATCGAGCAATGCGGCCACGGCACTTTTAGGATTGAATAAACTTTGGGATCTTGGGCTTTCACGTCAGAAGCTGGTGGCGTATGCGGCGAAGATCGGGTCGGATGTGGCGTTCTTTCTTTATGATGCGCCTTTTGCTCTCGGGACAGGACGCGGTGAGATCGTGAAGCCTTTGGATATCAAGGCGCGCTTATGGCATTTTCTGGTCGTACCAAAAGCGCCGGTCCTGACCAAGGATGTTTACGGGTGCTATGCGGCGATGAATGCCGGTTTGACAAAGCGGGGGGGCGATGATACCATCATCCGTTCTTTGAAGCAGAATGATCCTGTCGCTGTGGGTAAGGTGTTATCGAATGACCTGGCGGCGCCGATCCTTAAGCTTAAGCCGCATCTGGGAAAACTTAAGGCGCGTGTTGGGCGTCAGAATATCCTGGGGGTTGCTTTTTCAGGTAGTGGCCCGTCGGTATATGCGGTGGTTGCTTCTGAGAAAGAAGCGTTGAGGATCAAAAAAGTTTTTAGCCGTACGTACAGCCAGGTTTTTGCGGTACGGACGTTCTAGCAGGATTTAGGTAGATCGCTGCCCGGTGGTGTAATGGTAACACATCAGATTTTGGTTCTGACTTTCAAGGTTCGAATCCTTGCCGGGCAAATATAATAAAGAAGCCTCCTTTTTAGGAGGCTTCTTTATTAAGTGATTCTTGGGCAAGGATTCGACTGAGCTTCGCTGGATGCGACGAATAGGAGCATCCTTGGGCGAAGCGAATGTCTGACCCGAAGCGCCGCAGGCGCGTGAGGGCAACGCAATCCTTGCCGGGCAAATATAATAAAGAAGCCTCCTTTTCAGGGGGCTTTTTTATTGTCACATCGCAGACCTCCTCTAAAAATTTTTACACATAAAAAAATAATTTGACAATTCAAATCAGCATGTTATATTTACTACCAAGTTGGTAGAGAAAGTAGTGAATTAGCCTGAAGGGTGGCTTCGGTCAGAGTATTTTAGGGGTTTTGGAGTGGTAATATAAAGGAGAAGCTCATGAGTAAAGTATATAGAAGTATCACGGAAACAATTGGTAATACGCCACTTGTGCGCCTTAATCGTATTGCACAGGGTGCTGGGGCTACGATTCTGGCTAAGGTGGAGTCATTCAATCCTCTTTCGAGTGTGAAGGACCGTATTGGTCTGGCCATGATCGAAGATGCTGAGAAACGCGGGGTTCTCAATAAGGACTCCGTGATCGTTGAGCCGACCAGTGGTAATACGGGCATTGCTTTGGCTTTTGTGGCCGCGGCCAAGGGGTATAAGTTGATATTGACCATGCCTGAGACCATGTCGGTCGAACGGCGTCAGCTTTTGGCGGTTTTTGGTGCCCAGCTTGTTTTAACGCCTGGAGCTGAAGGCATGAAGGGGGCGGTCCGCAGGGCTGAAGAGCTCGCTAAAGAGACTCCCCATGCGGTATTGTTACAGCAATTTTCAAATCCGGCCAATTCAGAGGTTCACCGTAGGACCACGGCAGAAGAGATATGGAATGATACGGATGGGAATGTCGATATCCTTGTGGCCGGTGTCGGGACTGGCGGGACTATTACCGGTATTGCCGAGGTTATTAAAAAGAGGAAGCCGTCTTTCAAGGCCATTGCGGTTGAGCCGGTTGATTCACCTGTTCTTTCGGGTGGTAAGCCGGGCCCCCATAAGATCCAGGGTATCGGTGCCGGTTTCGTGCCTGAAGTACTTAATCGCGCCATTATAGATGAAGTCATTACGGTCAAGGCCGAGGATGCCGGACGGACGTCGCAGGCTTTGGCACGTCAGGAAGGGATCCTGGCTGGTATCTCGTGCGGAGCGGCGGTGTGGGCGGCGCTTGAGGTGGCCCGACGGCCCGAGAATAAGGGGAAGACCATCGTTGTTATTTTGCCGGATACAGGTGAGCGCTATTTATCAACCTGGCTTTTTCAGGATATAAAGTAAGGAGTCATATGAAATTCGAAACACGTGCGATCCATGTAGGACAATTGCCTGATCCAACGACGGGTGCTGTCATTGTGCCGGTTTATCAGACATCGACCTTTGCCCAGGAGGGGTTGGGGGTTCATAAAGGATACGAATATTCCCGTACAGGTAATCCGACGCGATCTGCATTGGAGCAGGTCCTGGCCTCTTTAGAAGAAGGCAAGTTTGGCTTGGCATTTGCCTCAGGCCTGGCGGCGACAGCGGCTGTGTTGACCCTTTTTCAGGCCGGCGATCACATTGTCGTCGGAGATGATCTTTACGGCGGGTCGTATCGCCTTTTCGAAAAAGTTTTTAAGAAATTCGGTATTGAGCCGACCTTTGTTGATTTTGATGATATCCATGCTTTCAAGGATGCGATCCGTCCGAATACCAAGTTGGTATGGATCGAGACGCCGACAAATCCACTGCTGAAGCTTATTGATATCAAGGCGTTGGCGAAGATCACCAAGAAGGCGGGCGTGCTTTTAGCGGTCGACAATACTTTTGCGAGCCCGTATCTTCAGAAGCCGCTTTTACTGGGCGCTGATATCGTTGTTCATTCGACGACAAAATATATTGCCGGGCACAGTGACCTTATCGGTGGGGCGGTTGTACTTAATGATAAGGCGATCTTCGATCAGTTGAAATTCTATCAGAATGCGACGGGGGCGATCCCGGGCCCCTGGGATGTGTGGCTGACGATCAGGGGATTGCGGACGCTGTCTGTCCGCATGAGAGAGCATGATGCCAATGCCCGGTATCTGGCCAAGTTCCTGGATAAGCATCCGGCGGTGAAGAAAGTATATTATCCGGGCCTTCCCAGTCATCCGCAGCACGCGCTGGCTAAGAAACAAATGGCCGGTTTTGGCGGCATGATCTCGATCGAGCTTAAGGGCGGCCTTAAGGCCGTCGAGCGTTTTGTAAAAGTCCTAAAGATCTTTCGTTTGGGTGAGAGCCTGGGCGGTGTTGAATCACTGATGACCTATCCGGCCAAAATGTCCCACGGGTCAGTTCCGCGTGAGGAGCGGCTGGCGCGCGGCATAACGGATGATTTTTTGCGTATTTCCGTCGGGATCGAAGATAAGGAAGACTTGCGTGCAGATCTTGCGGCGGCACTGGTGGCGGCAGGGAAGTTTTAATAATAAGTGATAAATAGAGGTAGACGTAAGTAACGAACCGGACCACCGGAAGTTGCAACAGTAAACCCATAAACAAACAAAAAAGGAGATGAAGAAATGGGTAGGAATCGGTGGTATCTGGTCGTAGTAGGTTTAGTTGTTGGCAGTTTAATACTGCCGCGAACGGGCTTTGCTGAAGAGAGCCTTTCGGTTGATCAGAAAATCGCAAGTCTTCAGCAGCAGATCGATATCCTCAAGCGTCAGTTGGAAGTTGACAAAGAGGTGTCGTCTCAAAAGGTCAAGGATGCGCCTATCGTAACGGCGTCAGCCAAAGACGGGTTTAGTATCAAAGCTCAGGATGATAGTTATAAGTTGAAGCTGGGCGGTTATGTTCAGGCGGATGCGAGGTTCTTTTCAGTGAACAGGAAAGATGTCAATAGCCCCCAGAGCACTTTTACGGATCGGACTGTACGTTTGGTCATTTCCGGAACAGTGGCCAGTGACTTCGACTATTATTTCTCGCCGGAATTCGGCTCGACGGCGATTTCTTTGCCGGACGGGTACCTGGATTGGAGAATTGACCCGGCATTCAAGCTGCGCAGCGGTAAGTTCAAGGCGCCTTTTGCGTATGGCCGATTGCAATCAACGCCGGGATCTACTTTTGCCGAGGCGGGCTTAGTGGAGAACCTTGCGCCTAATCGTGATATCGGTGTGCAGGTTTCAGGAGACGTTCTCAACAATTCGCTCAACTACGCTGTGGCGCTGACCAATGGCGTTGTTGACGCCGGCGGCACTACGAATAACGCTGATACCAATAATGACAAAGAGATCAATGCGCGCCTTTTTGCTCAGCCATTCAAGAATTCCAATAGCCTGGCATTGCGCGGGTTGGGTTTGGGCGGGGCGGCTTCTTACGGTCATAGGGAGGACAACGCGTCGCTTCCTTCTTATAAGACGGCTGGTCAGACGACATTTTTCACACTGGCAGGGGCTAGTTATGACGGGCCTCAGTTGCGTTATTCGCCGCAGATCGCGTATTACTATCATTCGTTGGGCGTTTACGGTGAGTACATCGCTTCTGAATCGAAGCTGACCAAAACCACGAAGAGGCAGTCGATCAAAAACGATGGTTGGGAAGTCGGCGGTTCGTATGTATTGACAGGTGAAGACGCGTCGTACGCAGGGATCGTGCCGTTAAATTCGTTTGACCTGAAGAAAGGCGGATGGGGCGCTTTTGAATTAGCTGCGCGTTTCAGTACGCTGAATATCGATGACAAGATATTTGACAGCACGCTAACGAGCAATGTTATCACATCGTCACCGACAGCAGCGCATGCCTGGACAGCCGGGGTGAATTGGTATTTAAACCGCAATACGAAGCTGGTGTTCGATTGGGAGCGGACGGAGTACAAGGGTGGCGCTATTGGCGGAGCGAACCGCGTCGCGGAGAATCTATTGTTGAGCCGGTTCCAGGTGAATTTTTAATTCAATGAAAGGAATTAATCATGTTGCTAAAGAAATTATATAGTTTTACTGCTGCTGTTCTGGTCGGGTTGACGCTTGTGGCGCCGGCCTCGGCGGCAGAGAAGGTGACACTTCTTAATGTTTCATATGATCCGACGCGTGAGCTCTACCAGGCGTTCAATAAGTCTTTTGCAGACTATTGGTACAAAAAGACAGGGACAGCCGTTGAGGTCAATCAGTCGCATGGCGGCAGCGGTAAACAGGGGCGCGCCGTGATCGACGGGTTGCAGGCTGATGTTGTGACGTTGGCATTGGCGTATGACATTGACGCTATCGCCCAGAAGACCAATCTGCTTCCCAAAAATTGGCAGACGCGTCTTTCTAACAACAGCACGCCGTACACATCAACGATCGTTTTTCTGGTGCGCAAAGGGAATCCCAAAGGTATCAAGGATTGGAATGACCTGATAAAGCCCGGCGTGGTCGTGATCACACCGAACCCGAAAACGTCGGGAGGTGCGCGCTGGAATTATCTGGCCGCGTGGGGATATGCCCTTAAGCACGGGAATAATGATGAGGCGAAGGCCAAAGAGTTCCTGAGCGCATTATTCAAGAATGTTCCGGTCCTTGACACAGGCGCGCGCGGTTCGACAACGACGTTCGTCGAGCGCAAGATCGGTGATGTTCTTCTGGCATGGGAGAATGAGGCCTACCTTGTTGTGAATCAGTTGGGCAAGGGGGAATACGAGATCGTTACCCCGTCCTTGAGTATCCTTGCTGAGCCACCGGTGGCGTTGGTCGACCGTAATGTTGATCGTCACGGAACACGTCAGGTGGCCCAGGCGTATCTTGAGTATCTTTACACCGAAGAGGGGCAGGAAATAGCGGCGCAGAATTATTACCGTCCGCGGTTGGAGTCCGTAGCTAAAAAGCATGAGGCACAATTTGCGAAGCTGGAGTTCATTACCATTGACGGTGACTTCGGTGGCTGGCAGAAGGCGCAGCAAAAGCACTTCGCGGATAAGGGAACTTTCGACGAGATCTACCAGGTGAATCAGTAGTTGATGACAGGGCGGGGTGTATGTGATGCCCCGCCCTTTTTTGATCTAATCAAAGGGAGCTATGTCGAGACGATTTGTTGAACCAAGTATATTGCCGGGATTTTCTCTGACGTTTGGCTTTACTGTTTTCTATCTGAGCCTTATTGTCCTGATCCCTTTATCCATGCTCTTTTTCAAGACCGCGTCGCTGAGTCCGCGGGAGTTCTGGGAGATCCTGACCGCAACCCGTACCCTGGCGGCATACCGTTTAAGCTTTGGTACTGCATTTGCCAGCGCCGGTATCAATGCGGTCTTTGGCGTCATTATTGCCTGGGCGCTGGTGAGGTATTCTTTCCCGGGAAAACGCATCATTGATGCGCTGGTGGATTTTCCTCTGGCGTTGCCGACAGCGGTCGCGGGCATAGCCCTTACCGAGCTTTACGCTCCCAACGGATCAGTGGGGCGTTATCTCGCATTGGCGGGGATCAAGGGGGCGTTTACGCCGCTGGGCATCACCATTGCGTTGACCTTTGTAGGTTTGCCGTTCGTTGTTCGGACGGTTGAGCCTGTCCTGGAGGAGCTCGACCCTCAGCTTGAAGAAGCGGCGGCATCGTTGGGGGCCAGTCGCTGGTACACCATTAAGAAAGTGATCTTTCCTGTTATTGCGCCGGCAGTATTGACAGGGTTTACCCTGGCTTTCGCCAGGGCTGTGGGCGAATACGGTTCGGTCATTTTTATTGCGGGCAATATGCCCATGAAGACCGAGATCGCGCCCCTTCTGATCATGACCAAGTTGGAGCAGTATGATTACGCTGGCGCGACGACCATCGCTATCGGCATGTTGCTCATCTCATTTTTCTTTCTGGCAGCGGCAAACTTTTTTCAATGGCAGCTTTCAAGGAAGTACGGAAAGGTTTAAATATTCATGAGCGTACGGACAGAGCCCAGATCCATCAGGATATTGATCATTACGGTCGCTGTTGCGTTCTTTGCGCTTTTTCTGGTGCTGCCGTTGGTTTGTGTTTTTCAGAATGCTTTTTCAAAAGGGCTGACATTTTATGTCAAGACCTTGCAGCACCCCGATGCTTTGGCGGCGATGCGCATGACAGTTATCACGGCTTTGGTGGCGGTGCCGCTTAATCTTGTGTTCGGGGTGGCCGCATCGTGGCTGATCGCGAAATTCGATTTTAAAGGCAAGGATATCCTCCTTTCACTCATTGATCTGCCGCTTTCAGTTTCACCTGTTATTTCGGGCCTTGTGTTCATTCTACTTTTTGGCGCGCAGGGGCTGTTGGGAGAGTGGCTGGGTGACCGTAATATCCAGATCGTTTTTGCACCGCCGGGTATTATCCTGGCGACGATCTTTGTGACATTTCCGATGGTGGCGCGTGAACTTATTCCTGTCATGAAGGCGCAGGGGAATGAGGAAGAAGAGGCGGCGTTGACCTTGGGTGCCAGCGGATGGAGGACATTCTGGCTGGTGACCATCCCGAATATCCGCTGGGGCATCCTTTACGGGATCATCCTGTGCAATGCGCGCGCGATGGGTGAGTTTGGCGCGGTCTCAGTCGTTTCCGGGCACATCCGGGGGCTGACCAATACATTGCCGCTGCATGTGGAGATCTTGTATAACGAATACCAGTTCGCGGCGGCCTTTGCGGCGGCATCGGTGCTGGCCCTTCTGGCGATCGTGACGCTGGTGGCCAAGACGGCCGTTGAGGGGATGATGCGCCGTGAACATTGACAGGACGGGTGATCAGGGGGTTTTATCGCATGAGCATTGAAGTCAGGAGCATACATAAAAGTTTCGGGTCGTTCAAGGCCCTTGAAGACGTTTCCCTTCATGTGGAGACAGGAGAGCTTGTGGCGCTTCTAGGCCCTTCAGGTTCCGGTAAGACGACGTTGCTGCGTATCGTGGCAGGCTTGGAGAAAGTTGAAGAGGGCCAGGTCTTCTTCGGCGGGGAAGATGCGTCGATACAAAAAGTCAGTGAGCGGGGCGTTGGTTTTGTGTTCCAGCATTATGCGCTTTTCCGTCATATGACTGTTTTTGACAACATTGCTTTCGGATTGAATGCCAAGCCGAAAAACCTCAGGCCGCCGCAGGCTGAGATCCGCGCAAGGGTTTCTGAGCTGCTTAAACTTATTCAGCTGGAATGGGTGGCGGATCGCTTCCCTGGACAGCTTTCAGGCGGTCAGCGTCAAAGGGTTGCGTTAGCGAGGGCGTTGGCGGTGCGCCCTAAAGTCCTTTTGCTGGATGAGCCTTTTGGGTCGCTGGACGCGCAGGTCAGGAAAGAGTTGCGTCACTGGTTGCGACGGTTCCATGATGAATTCCGTATTACAACACTCTTTGTTACCCACGATCAGGAGGAGGCGCTTGAGGTAGCCGACAGGATCGTTGTGATGAATAAGGGCAGGATCGAACAGGTAGGGACGCCGGATGAGGTTTACCATGATCCTGCAAATGTTTTTGTTTTGAATTTCTTGGGCAACGTCAATTTGTTCCATTGCCGACTCGATGACGGCAAGGTGTATTTTGGCAATATCGGTGTGGAGATCCCTGGTGTTGCGTCTGATAATGCGCGCAGTGCGAATCTGTATGTGCGGCCTCATCAGTTCCAGATTACGCGTGATGCCGGTACGGGGACATCGATCAAGGCGGCTGTGGCGTATGTCAATCCCGCTGGTTCGGTCGTTAAGATCGACCTTAAGCGTGAAACGGGGGAGATGATCCATGTTGAGATATCCCAGGCTGAGTTCGCCGCTCTTAAGATCGTGCGGGGGGATATTGTGTATGTGAGCCTGAGGGATGTGACGTATTCAGAATATCAGATCTGATGAATGATGAGGAGATATATGGATAAGCAGGGAAATACAAAAGAGTTTCAGACATGGGCCAGTTCTTGTCAGTCGCTATCGGCATTCGGGGTCATTGATGCTGTGCTTAAGCGTTTTAGTGCGGGGCGCGTTGCTTTTGCCTCGAGTCTCGGCGCAGAAGATCAGGTGATCACGCATTTGCTGCAGCCTTATTACGCCCGGGTGTCCGTTTTTACTATTGATACCGGCCGTTTGCCTCAGGAAACCTATGACTTGATACAAAGGACGTCCGAAGCCTATGGACTGCGCTATGAAGTTCTCTTACCTGATCAAAGTGAGTTGGTGCCTTTGATGGCTGAGCACGGGATGGACCTGTTCCGTAAGAGTGTTGAATTGCGCAAGGCTTGCTGCCATGCGCGCAAGGTGGCTCCGCTTAAGAAAAAGCTTGCCACGCTGAACGGCTGGATCTGTGGGTTGCGACGGTCTCAGGCCATTACACGCACGGAAGTTCAAGCAGTCGAATGGGATGAGCACAATGCTTTGGTCAAAGTGAATCCTTTGGTTGACTGGAGCGAGGCGGATATCTGGGCCTATATTAAAAAGAACAATGTGCCGTACAACGCCCTTCATGATAAGGGTTATCCGTCGATCGGTTGCAGCCCGTGCGCCAGGGCTGTCAAGCCGGGTGAGGATGTGCGCGCCGGACGCTGGTGGTGGGAATCCCCGGAGCATAAAGAATGCGGATTGCATGGAAGGGCAAAGAAGGGTTAATTATGGATCATCTTCAGAAACTGGAAGCCAAGAGCGTTTATATCCTGAGAGAGGCGTATCGTGATTTTAAGAGCCTGTGCATGCTCTGGTCGATCGGCAAAGATTCGACAGTCCTTCTGTGGCTGGCACGCAAGGCCTTTTTCAGCCATGTGCCGATCCCGCTGGTGCACATCGACACGCATCATAAGATCCCGGCCATGATCGAATACAGGGACCGGATCGCCAGAGAGTGGAAGCTTAATATGATCTACGGCGAGAATGCCGATGCCTTGAAGGATAGGCAGACGTTCCCTGACGGGAATGTGGACCGAATCGTGTGCTGCCGCAATTTGAAATCCGTGGCCTTGCGTCATACGATCTCGGGTGAGTGGCCGCGGTATCGTCTGGACCATGCCTCGGGTGGGTATGTTTTGGATCAGAGCCGGGAACCTTATACAGGCGTTATCGTCGGGGCCAGGGCCGATGAAGAGGGCAGCCGTTCCAAAGAGCGGTATTTTTCTCCCCGGGATAAGCAGAACGATTGGGACGTAGGCGATCAGCCGCCGGAGTTGTGGAACCAGTTCAAGACAGATTTTGCGCCGGGCACACATGTGCGCATCCATCCTTTGCTGGATTGGACCGAGCTTAATATCTGGGAATACATTGAGCGGGAGAATATCCCGATCATTGACCTTTATTTTGATAAGGGGACGGGGCGGCGTTACCGTTCTTTGGGGTGTGCGCCATGCACGGGTGCCGTTGAATCGACAGCCCGGAACGTGAAGGATATCATTGGGGAATTAAAGAGCGGAAAGTTCGCCAACATCGCCGAGCGTGCAGGGCGCGCCCAAGACAAAGAGGATGGCGGCGGGCTTGAAACATTGCGTCGGGAAGGATACATGTAATATGGATACTCATAAAGAACAGATGACCATTGTTATCGTCGGGCATGTGGATCACGGCAAGAGCACGGTGATCGGGCGCTTGCTAGCGGATACAGGATCTCTTCCTCAGGGTAAGCTTGAGCAGGTCAAGGCTGACTGTCTGCGCACGGCCCGTCCTTTTGAGTACGCTTTTCTTTTGGATGCGCTTAAAGATGAGCAGGCCCAGGGGATCACCATCGATGCCGCGCGTTGTTTCTTTAAGACGAAACGGCGACACTATATGGTGTTTGATGCACCCGGCCATATTGAGTTTCTCAAGAATATGGTCACGGGGGCGGCGCATGCCGAAGCGGCGCTTTTGGTTATTGATGCCAAGGAAGGGATCAGGGAGAACAGCAAGCGGCACGGGTATTTGCTGTCCATGCTCGGCGTTAAGCAGGTTACGGTCATCGTTAATAAGATGGACCTTGTAAATTACGACGAGGGCGTTTTTGAAGCCATTAAGAAGGAATACGGTGCGTTTCTGCGCGCTCAGGGTGTTTTGCCGACAAGCTTTGTACCGATCGCGGCGTTGCATGGGCTTAACATTGCTACCCGCGCACCTGAGATGCCCTGGTATAAGGGGCTGACGGTGCTTGAGCAGCTTGATGCGTTCCAGAATAAAAGATCGACGGTAGATATGCCGTTCCGTTTCCCGGTCCAGGATATTTACAAGTTCACGGCTGAGGGTGATGAGCGGCGTATCGCGGCCGGGACCGTTGACAGCGGATCAATTTCTGTCGGGGAAGATGTCATTTTCCTTCCTTCGTATAAAAAGACGCGCATTGCGACGGTTGAGCGCTTCAGTGCGTCTGGTAACAGCCTGGCGGGCGCAGGTGAGGCTGTCGGGTTTACCTTCGATACGCAGATCTATGTGAAGCCGGGTGAGATCATGGTGCGGGCCGCCGGTTTGCAGCCCAAGGTCAGCGCGCGTTTGCGGGCCAATGTATTCTGGATGGGGCATGCGCCGCTGGTGAAGGGCAAGAGTTATAAATTGAAACTTGCCGCTGCCCGTGTTCAGGTCAGGCTGGTCGAGGTGGTGCGGGTTCTTGATGCGGCGCAGCTGGAAAGCACGCAGTCCAAGAAAGAGGTCGAGCGTCATGATGTGGCTGAGGTTATATTGGAAGCCGTCAAGCCCCTGGCTTTCGATCTGATCACGGATAATGAAGGAACCGGACGTTTTGTTCTGATCGACAATTATGAGATCGCCGGAGGGGGTATTGTTCTGGAGGCCCTGGGAGATGATAAAAGCCTTTTCAAGGATTCCATCAGGGACCGGGAGAGTTTCTGGTATCACGGTTCAGTGGATGCCAAGGTCCGCGCGGGTGTGTACGGCCATCTGCCGAAATTCATCGTTATTTGCGGCGGGGTCGGGATAGGCAAGCGCCATATCGCTGATGAACTTGAAAAAAGGCTTTTCGCCGCCGGATGCCGGGCGTATTATTTAGGTATTTCCAATCTTGTCCGGGGGCTTGACCTTGACGCGCGAAGCCTTGATGCTGAAGAGCATGTGCGCAGGCTGGGTGAGCTTGCCCGTATTATAACGGATGCCGGGCTAATTTTTATCACCACGATATCGGATGTGGATGATCATGATATCGAAAAGCTGCGGCTGTTGAATCAGCCGGCCGAGATCGTTGTTGTCAGTGTGGGAGACCATGGGTTTGGGAAATTCCTTCCGGATGTGGCGATCTTGGCCAACACGGATGCGGCGACGGGCGCAAACCGTATCATCGCGGCGCTGAAGGGAATGAGTATCCTCCAAGCGGATTACAGTATATGATCCAGGGTGATCAAATGGTGAGGGTTTGTTGTTGCGGCAATGTGTAAGGGGGGTGGGAATATGGCGGAATTACAAGGCATTGATTATGATGCGCTTAAAAAGCGGGGTTTCTTGCGGCAGAAGCAGGACGAATACTTTCTGTTCCGCTGCCGTATGCCTTGCGCGAATTTCCAAAGCGTTCATTTGGAAAAGGTAGGAGAGATTGCACGGGTCCATGCCAGGGGTTTTGTCCATGTAACGACGCGGCAGGGTATAGAGATCCCGTTCATCCTGTATAAAGATATTGATGCGGTCGAAAAAAAGGTGCATGAGGCCGGTTTGGAAGCGGGGACTTCAGGCCGCAGGCTGCGTACGACGACGTGTTGTCCGGGCAACAATTGGTGCAAATTGGGGCTGGTTGACACCTTCAGGCTTAACGCGCGCCTTGAGCAGGAGATGGGCATACGCTGTGGGATAGATCTTCCGCATAAGTTCAAGATCGCCTTATCTGGTTGTCCTAATGCCTGCACACGCGCCCAGCATTCCGAGATCGGCATTCACGGGCAGGTTGATATTTCGGGTGGGCAGAAAAGGATAGGGTATGTGGTATACCTTGGCGGTTGCGGCGGGCGCACCCCGCGGACGGGCTTAAAGCTTGATAAAATCTTTGATGAGGACGGCGTTCTCGCGGTCGTTGATAAGGTCGTGCGTTTTTATAAAGAGCATGTTAAAGCGCCAAAACGGCTGGCTTTGGTGGTAGAGGAGATCGGGAGGGATGCTTTTCTTGGCTCTTGCGGGCTGTTGTAGTTCAAGACAGGCAATGTAGAAGTTTCGTGCATGTGAGTTCTATTTTTTTGGAGCCGTGCCCTCTTGGGGGTGCGGCTTTTTGTTTTTACCATGATTTCGGCAATGGTTCTGAGTTCCCTCCGACAGAGTAAACCTCATAAATGTACATAAAGTATAAATTGTTAAAAATCGTTCTTGACACTTTATGGGCACATTGTTATATTCCTAAAAATCACGGTGCGTAAAAGCACAAGGGGCAGAATGAACGCGGACAGGTGACTGTCTTTTCTTTTTTTAGGGCATATGTTGAATATGTTGATTTAGTGAAATAGGTGGATGCCGAAGGAGCCGGAGCGGGATGCAGGAATATTACTCAACGATAGACGCCGCCAAGATCTGCGGGGTTACCAGATTCTCCGTGATCAACTGGACCAATAAGGGTATGTTAAAGACAACTAAAACGCCCGGCGGTCATCGACGGATTTACCGCGGGGACCTCTTCTCCTTTATTAAGACATACAAGATCGGGCTTAATGCGTTCACCCCCAAAGAGTTTGCCAGCGCGAAGCAGGATTTTCTGCGTTGCTGGGATTTTCATCATTCTTCAAAGAGAACAGGCGTTCATAACTGTAAGCGCTGCGTTGTTTTCACGTCAGACACGAAGAAATGCTTCGCGCTGCGGGAACACGTCAGTCATCAGAAAATATTCTGCAAGACCTCATGCGCGGATTGCGGGTATTTCAGCAAGGTGCATGCGTGATCGATATTAAAAATGAAAAAGTATAAAGAGATCATATTATTTCTGGTGTTTCTGGCCGCTACCGCCTTGGTGCTCGCGCGGGCGTTTTATGAGCAGGATAATCCCGTTGTATTAAGCGGCCGGAGGGCTGTTATCATCGCCATTGCCTCAACGGGGCGTGATATCAATAGCCCCGTCTCGTATCTGTTCGGCAGAGCGCCTTTCTATATTATATGTGACCGCGCCAAGAAAACATATAAGGCTGTACCGAACAAATACATGGATACCCAGCATGCCGCCGGGCTCAAGTCGGCACAAATGCTGGTTGATCTGAATGTTGATGCGGTGATCGGGAATAATGTTGGCTTTGAGCCGTTCCGCGTTCTGGATCAGGCACGTATTGAGGTTTACACGGATGTGCAGGGCACGGCTTGGCAGGCCCTGGGGGATTTTCCGGACGGTTTGACCAAGCTTACCGAGCAGAATGTGCCGTCTCATTTTGGAATCACGGGCAGCAAGGCGCCGGTCGCCTGCAGTTCTTTTGATACCCAGGCGAACCTTGGCCGGATCGTTCAGGGAAAGTTTTATGTTTGCTTTGACTGTAATTACCGTGTTTCAGCCAAGACGGCAGGGAATATCATGCCGGCAAAATGCCCTAAATGCGGCGGACTGATGCATGAGGTGATCGCCGTAGCTGCACCGGTTGACGCGGGTACGGTCAAGCCGAAGGTGAGGGTGTTTTGAGTATAGGCAACAAGGATATGTTGGATGAAGATGACCGTTACAAGCTGCTGATAGCGGGGGTTGTCTTCGTTATTTTTTTATCTTTCTACGCCGCATATTCTGTCGGAAAATTCAAGGCATTGCAGACACGTTCGCTGATCAAGAACAATGTTGTCATGAAGGTCATTCAACATAATGTCAAAGCGGTTTGCCCGCGGTGCGGGGCCAAGGGCGCTTCTGTGTGTCCTATAGACAGGGTTGAAATGTTCTGGAACGGGTACGTTGGTACATTTGTTTGTCCGGCGTGCGGAAAGAGCGGCTTTCCGCTTTGCCCACATTGCAAGGCGCAGATGACCTGGATCGAAGCGCAGTAGGTTTTAAAAGGAGCGTTATGCCCAGGAGGGTTATCATCATTCTTTTTTTCGTGTTCATCCTGTTCCTGGTCGGCGACAATGCCAACGATGCACTGGAAACACATAATAACGGTGCGACCATGTGCATGGCCTGCATTGGCCTGGAGTAGGGTATGGATATTCAAAACCTTCGCAGTGTGGTGCAGTGGTGTTCGGCTATCGGCATGAACATGTACCTCGGGTTCATCAAAACGAAACAGGTCTATCAGGGTGGGCTTAAGAGTGCCTGTGTGCCTGTGCTGAATTGTCATAGCTGCCCATCGGCGTTATTTTCCTGCCCGATAGGGACGATACAGCATTTTATGACCATTCATAAGTTTCCTTATTTGCTGACGGGATATCTGGCGGCGATTGGGATCAGCGTCGGCGCTTTGGCTTGCGGGTGGTTGTGTCCTTTTGGATTGCTGCAGGACCTGCTTTATAAAATACCCAGCCCCAAGATCAGGCTGCCGGAAAAGCTTTCGGTGTTGAGGTATCTCGTCTTATTTTTACTGGTCATCCTTTTCCCGCTGGTAACGCAGGAAACATGGTTTTCCAAGGTCTGTCCGATGGGCACCATTCAGGCGGCTATACCGTGGGTCATGTGGAATCCTGTTATACCGGTATACGGCGAGCCGGCCGTATCCGTCCAGACACTCGGGGCATTATTCATTATCAAGATCATGATCGCGGTCGCTTTCCTGGGGCTTTTTATTCTGGTTAAGCGGCCATTCTGCCGTCTGGCGTGCCCGATGGGAGCGATATTCGGGTTCTTTAATAAGCACAGCCTGCTGCAGTTGGATGTTGATACCCAAAAATGCAAGGACTGTCAGAAGTGTCGGGATATTTGCCCGGTGGATATCAATATCAGCGACGACCCTGGCAATTCGACGTGTGTGCGTTGCTTTGCTTGTTTGAAATGCGATAGCGTTAAAGTGGGTGTTGGTAAAAAGCCATGTGTGGCAGGCGATAAAAAGTGAGCAGGGCATAATGGTACAGGCGCGTCGGCGTAAAGAGGGTCCCAACGATTCGATCATGATCATGTTCGTTCTTTTGATCGTGATCACGGCCGTATTCCTGGCGCTGTTTCTGAGAGCCCGGGACAGTATTCAGCCGCGGAGCATTGATCCGCGTTTGTGGCTGGGCGTTGAGACGATAGAGCTGACGCCCGACGTTAAGCTTCAATACGATGTCCTTGATCCCAGCGGGATCCTGGTATCGCGGGTTTTTATGGGATCGCCGGCTGAACTTGCCGGGATCAAAGAGGGCGATGTCATTCAGCGTTGGAACGGGGTCAGTGTCATCGGGCAGGATCAGTTCCAAAAGCTTATTCAAACGTCTGATCCGCGTGACAGGGTCGCGTTCACGATCGACCGGCAGGGGCAGCCGGCGCGTGTATACGGTCAGGTGGGGATCCGTCCCGGCGGAATATGATTCAAATTTATAAAGGGGTGAATGTATGGAAGATGGTGTAAAGAAGGGGGCGACGCCCCATAAAGTTTCCTGCCGTAATACCCATGCCAGCTCCGTCTGGTGGATGGGCGGTGGCGTGGTCCTGGTGGCGACCGTCTTATGTGTCATTATGTTCTCGTCGAGCGATCGTGCTATGCCGCTGCAGGGTATGCCTGTTCAGGGCTCGACAGTCTTGCAGGGCGGCGGGCAGCAGGCGGCCTTCATCCCGCCCAATTGCGCGACATGTCCGACAGCGCCGCAGTGTTTTCCCGGCGCGACACCCGCGCAACAAGTGGCTTATACGCCTGGCTGCGCCCAGCAGGTTGGTTATACGCCCGGCTGTGCCCAGCCGGTGGCCTTTGCCGTGCCGAACCGTTCGGTGGGCGCGCAGCCTTTAAGTGCCGGACAAAATACGGGCCGTTTACAGTGCCCGCACTGTAACTATGTTTACAGCGATCCGAATGCCCTGGCCAGAGGGGCATCGCAATGCCCGCGCTGCCAGAACATTATCCAGATGGCTGCTCCTGGCAATGGCTTTACGACCGTTGCGCTGCCGCAGCCGATAAAAGGTGCGCCACCCATATTCCGTGACGCCCTTATGCCGCATAAATTCCGCGGGGTTTGTGAGCGTTGCCATCAGGTGAATCCGGATATTGCAATACCAGCGACGACAACGCAGGCACCGCATACGTATCGCGGGGTTTGCTCCAATTGTCACATGATCCTGGGGTTGCAGGGTGGGGTTAAATAGGTTGCGGGTAAAACGATGACAAAACGAACCATGGACCCAGTCAAGGAGTACAAAGAGCAGACAGTTTATGTCCTGTTCTACTTCTTTACGGTATTTTGCCTGCTTAACACGATCTTCGGCGTGCTATCCGGGTCTAAGTGTCTTTTTGTTTCAGGGATCTTTGCGCTTTTCGGTGTATTGATATCCGTGGTGACTTTGCTGCGTATCGGCCGCTCTTACCCGGGCCACCGGAAGATGCTTCATTTCAATCCTGAGAAACTCGAACTCATTGTCCTGCTGGGAGCCTCGGCGATCATGGCGCTATGTACCGCGGCACTTTTCTTTGTGATCGGGCACATGGCATTCTTTGATACGCTTTATCCGCCGGGATTATTGGCGGCCTGGGTGGCGCTCATCACGGCGTTGGCCAGCTTGGGTTTTATGCTCTGGGTGAAATACGGGATAGATGATCTACCCGAGATTGATATGCATGAGGTTAGCTTTATCCTTGACGCCTATTTTCTCTTATCCGTTATGACCATGGTCACGGTCGTGCTGGCCCGCGCGGGCGGGGTCCTTGTCGATTATGCCTGCGCGATCTTTGCCGCTTTTTTTCTGACGCTTTACAGCGTGAAATTCATCGGCGCTTCATTCCGTGGGCTCATGGACGGTTCATGCGATAAAGACACGGTCGGGGCAGTGGAAAAGATCATGCGTAAGGTCCGCGCTGATGTGGTCTTAAAGGAGTTGCGTGTGAATAAGCGCGGGCATATTTTGCAGATCATTGCGATCATTGTGCTGGAAGGCGGCATGCCCATGCGCGAGGCGGCGGTGACCGTGCAGCAGATTAAAGCTGGTTTTCGTAAGAAATTCCTCACGCCGCATGAAATTTTTGTCGGCATTACGGAGCAAAGATGACCGAGAAGCCGATGTGCCCTTCCCATGACTTGCAGGTTTGCAGGGTGTGTTCCAAGAAGATCCTCGGATGGACGGTCCTGGGCAATACATTTTTGGCGGGCATAAAAATTGCCGGCGGTGTGCTGACCAACAGTTCGGGGCTTCTTGCGGATGGGTTTCAATCCATATCCTGTGTGGCCACTAGCATTTTGATCATGGTGAGCCTTGTTTTCTCTCAGCGCAGTTCAGATGAGCGCTTTCCTTATGGTTACGCCAAAATCGAGTTCATCGCGGCGCTTTCAGCGTTCAGCATACTTATTGGGATCGGCCTGTTCGTTGTGATGTCAAATCTCCTCGGGATCATGAGAAGGGATTTCATCCAGCCGGATATCATGGCGCTGCCTGTCGTCCTGGTTTCAACGCTTCTGACCTACATGATCTACCGTTATAATTTCTGTGCCGGTACGAAGCTTGATAGCCCGGGCATGGTGGCCAACGGTTGTCACGCCGGCGCTGATCTTTTTTCATCGGGGGCGGTCATTGTGGCGATCATTGTTGCGCAGTTTGGGCCTTCCTTCGCTGTATTTGATAAGATTGCGGCGCTGATCGTCGGTGTCATTATTATTAAGGATTCACTGGGACACTGGAAGGGCAATCTGCAGATCATCCTGGACCAGGTTTCCGGTCCCGAATTCCAGCGCAGCATTACGCAGGTGATAGCGGCGACCGCTCCGGAGTACCGGATGGTCCATTTGAAATATCGCCGTGTCGGTAAAAGTTTCTGGGTCGGGGTCGGCTTGCTCTGTCCCGTGAAAGGCACGGTCAGCCAGAACGCTGAGCATATGGAGCAATTCCGCGCAGCGTTGGTAGCGGCCAGGCCGGAAATAAGTGCGGTAGATTTCTTCATCGAAACGGCGTGATTTAAGAAAGTCAGGTGGTAGGGATGAATTTTGACCGGATGGTACGCCTCATGGGCGATCTTAAGGGAACCAAAGAGGGCGTCGATCCAGGGGCTGCCAAGTCTTCTTCATCCAAAAAGACCGCTGAGCGTTCCGGGGAAGACCAGAAAAATTCTTTTATAGAGTTCCTTTCGACAAAGGTGCAGGTTTTTACTGAATTTGAAGACATGGCTTCTTTTGCTGTCAGCATCCTGCGCGCCTCCAGTTATCCTTTCTTTGTGGTAGACAAGGATATGAAGATTCAGTTCATGAATCCTGCCTGCCTTCATTTTACCGGGTTGAATTTGAACGATGTGATCGGCAAGGTCAACTGCATGAATGTTTTTAACAGCGACCTGTGCGGCAAGAAGTGCGCGATCAAGCAGGCCATGGCAACACAGAAGCCGGTCATTGGTAAAAGGGTCAAGGTTCTCGACAAATCAGGCATGGAGCACACGATCATCGTGACCGCCGGGCCTCTTATGGATAAGAAGGGGCGCGTTCTTGGGGGATTCGAAGTTTGGCGTGATGCGATGCCTGAAGAAGAGGTGGCGCTGCGGAATAAGCGCCTCTTGAGTACGGTCAAAGATTATTGTTATGGCATGGAAAGTTTCCTCGAGGGGATCGAAAAAAGGCCGTTTCCGAAAGAGCTTGATAATAAGGAGAACTGGGAGCGCTTGATCGCGGGTATGAAAAAGCGCACCACTGACCTGAAGAGCCATTGTAATCATTTTATGAAATCTTCCTGCTGGGACAGCTTGAATTGTCCACCCGAGCGGCAGGTTCAGTGCCCGGCTTTTCCTAACTATGGCGCCAAGTGTTGGGAAGTGGATTATACCTGGTGCGACGGTCAGATGCAGGGGACGGCATCTCAGAAGAAAAACCAGTGTAAAAAGTGCATTGTTTACATCCGGGAAACGATCTTGCGTTGACCGATGGCACCTGCATTCATCTCTACCCTGATCGTGACCTCAGGTTTCACCTTCATGGCGCCCATCAGCGCGCAAAACGGCGTTATTCCGAAATCCAGCTGATCTAAAGAAATTTCTGCACAATATTTGCGCTTCCATAATTTGACAGGGATGGTGACGGCACGGGTGGCCTCGCACAGGCTGAGATCCCCGTGGACCAGAAAGTTGTCGGGCTTACCGGTGATCTTCTTCGATGTGAATCGAATGGTCGGGAACTTTCTCGGCCTTAGGACGTTCCAGAAAATGTTCTTTTCAATATCCTTGCCGTGATTCGGGCTCAGATCGCCGGCAGGTTTGCCGTTATCATCCACCGCGCAAACGGTTCTGATGCTCGCGGGGTCGAAGGCGGCATCGACCTTGCGCCATAGGGATGTACCGTCGGTGCAGCCTGTAATATTGATCTGGAATTTCGTCGCTTGAAGTTTAAGGTCATGGGCGAATAAAGCCAGCAAGCCGTCTTTGAACGTGAAGATGTGGCACTTGGCATTGGATGGATCGAAGGATGTTGTTGAGCCTTTAACGGCGGGCCGTTCAACAGGCTGTTGGGTCCTGATATTTGCTGATGATCTCGTCATGGAGGGGGCCTGTAAATAGTCCTTGCAAAACTGATTTCAAAATGTATAATTCTTATCAATTGTTAAAAAACGATATATTGTTAATTATCATATAGCCGCAGGGTTTTGATGTCAAGCCATGAAGTCCTTTCAGAGGTGGGTGCCAAGAAGCGTAGCCGGGTCATGACCCGCTCGATGAAGCTCGGCTATTGTATCTGCGATGTGAATCGTCAGTGTCCGTGCGACATGTTGATCAGCCAGGATATCTGCCCTTGTGCCGGTGAACGGCCAGCCCCGGGTGCGGCTTCCGAGGTCAGGCTTACAGCGCTCAGCACCAATATGGGTTGCGCGTCAAAGATCAATGCGACCGACCTGGAGGGCTTGCTGGTCCGTTTGCCACAGGTCAATGATCCGGCTGTCCTTTCCGGGTTGGCGGCCGGGGACGATGCGGGTGTTTACAGGCTTAATGAAAGTACGACGCTTGTGCAGACCGTTGACGTTTTTACGCCCTGCGTTGATGATCCCTATGTTTTTGGAAAGATATGTGCTGCCAATTGTCTGTCAGATATTTACGCCATGGGGGCTGTGCCGCGTACGGCCCTGAGCATTCTGGCTTTTCCGTCAGAGACCCATGATAAAGAGATTATGTATCAGATGCTGAAAGGCGCCATGGAAGTCCTTAAGGATGCCGGATGTGCGCTTTTGGGCGGGCACAGCATCAAGGATAAAGAAGTAAAGCTGGGGTTTTCGATCACCGGCACGATCGACGCCACCAAGGTTGTTTCGCTTGAAACGGCCCGAAGCGGCGATGTGCTTGTGCTCACAAAACCTTTGGGCGTCGGGGTATTGTCTTTTGCCCAGCAGATCGGCCGTACGTCGTTGATGGGACTTCCCGCCGCGCATGCGTCAATGATGGAGCTTAATCAGCAGGCTTCCGAGGCCATGGTCAAGGTCGGCGTTTCTGCGTGCACGGACATCACAGGTTTTGGCCTGTTTGGTCATCTTTTGCGGATGCTACGCCATTCAGGCGTTTCGGCGCGAATTTATGCGGATGCTCTGCCGTCGTTTGCGGGTGTTCTGGAACTTCTGCGCGAAGGCGTTATCCCGGGCGCTATGGAGAGGAATGAAGAGTTTGTTGCCGGAGATCTTGTTGTCGGCGAAGGGGTTGCTGAAGAATATAAATATCTCGGTCTCAGTGCGGAGACATCCGGGGGGTTGATGATCGCTGTTCCACGGGTTCGCCACCCGATGTTGCTGCAGGAATTGGCGACACGCGGTGTGTTGGCAGCGACCATCGGTGAGATCTGTTCAGGCCGGGATACGGCCATAAATTTAGTTACAACAAAATACGGGGGAGCTATGTCGCTTAAGAAGAATCAGTCGGAATGTGTACATGAAGCGGGGTGTTGTTCTGATGTGTTTGGCGGGGCTGAGGCGAGGCCTGGGGTTGATATCGGCAGCACCGTACCGGGGTCTATGAAGGCGTTCGGTGATCTTATTGCCTCCGTTACAGCAACCGGCAAGATCGATAAGCGCGTTAAAGAGCTGATCCTGTTTGCGCTGGTGGTCAAAGAGGGTTGTGAGGCGTGCCTTGATATGCATTATGGCAAAGCGTTGGGGATGGGGATAACGCCAGAAGAACTTGATGAGGCGGCCTGGTGTGCGGTGCTTATCGGCGGGGCTCCGGTGAAAATGGCTTATGGCCGATATCTTGCATCGCGCAAAAGCAGGGAGCAGGGCCAATGAGAACGAATGCAGCGGTCGGTGCAGATGATGTTAAGGCGGTTTACAGTGGCGCTGAAGGTGATCTTTGGGAATTAGTCATGGGGGAGCAGATCCATATCGGCGGGCTTTCTTCGTCGATGGCCTTGTGTGATAAAGCCGGCAAACTGGATGGATTAAAGGGCGTTGACCTTTGCTGCTGTTCAGGTGCGGGCATGCGCTTTCTGGTTCGATCTTGCAAGGTTGCGGCTATGACGGGAGTGGACTTTACGGAAAAGGTTATCACGCGCGGGATAGAAAGATGTCGGCAGGAAGGATTGACTGGCAGGGTTCAATTTGTTCAAAGAGATGTTTGTAATACTGGTTTAACGACAGGGCAAGCTGATTTTGTGTGGGGTGAGGATGCGTGGTGCTATGTCGAGGATAAGGGAGCTTTGATGGCAGAGGCGGCGCGGATCATTAAGACGGGCGGTACTATTGCGTTCACCGATTGGGTTGAGGGAGATTCTCCCCTTACGGCTGAGGAGTCTGAGCGCTTATTAAAATTTATGAAATTCCCGAATATCCTGAACATTGCAGATTACAAAAGGCTGCTGGATTGCAACGGCTGTCACGTTACAGTCGCTGAGGATACG
>PEAF01000024.1 GCA_002753465.1 Candidatus Omnitrophota bacterium | reverse complement strand
TGCTCGCGCACACGGTTGCCATACTGGATGAGCCATTCGACTCAAGGATCTCGGAAACAACGCGGATCGTATAAGGGAACTCTTCCGCCGTAGGAATAACAGCTTCCAGCGAACGGTGCGCCAGCGCGCCATGACCGATCTCACGACGGCCAGGACCACGCATCGGCTTTGTTTCGCCGACGCTAAAAGACGGGAAGTTATAATGTAACATAAAACGACGATAGGTAACGCCATCTAAAGATTCAATAAGCTGCTCATCGATCTTGGTGCCGAGCGTGATGGTCGTCAAACTCTGTGTCTGCCCGCGTGTGAAAAGCCCCGTACCATGCGTGCGCGGAAAAAGCCCGACTTCAGCAGAAAGCGGACGGATCTCTTTAAGACCACGGCCATCGGCGCGCAGTTGACGGTCGAACACATTGTTACGCATGACATCATACTGCATGATCTCAAAAACAGCCTTGAGGTCATTTTCTGAAATATCTTTGCCGCCCTTTTTAAACTCGGCATAAACGCTCATGTCAGCAGCCAAAGAGGCAAAAACCTCATTGATCGCTTTCTCGCGCGCTTTCTTTTCAACAATGGTGCTGAGCGCCGTTGTCAAACGCGGCATGCCCATGCCCTTGACCTTTGCGATGAACGCCGCCGGAAGGACATTGGTCGGAACAGCAGACTTCGCTTTCCCGCCCAATTTGGCGAGTTCGATCTGGATATCACGTGAGGGCTGAAGCGCCTGATGCGCGAACGCCAATACTTCTTTGATCTTGGCTTCAGGGACCTGTTTGCCGTCGCCTTCGATCATGACAATACCCTTGGCATCGCCAGCAATAACAAAATCAAGTTCTGAGGTCAAACGCTGCTCGTACGTAGGATTGATAACAAGCTGTCCATCAATTAAACCGACGCGAACGGCGCTGATAGGACCGTCGAACGGTATGTCGGAAACCATTAAAGCCGCCGAAGCGCCCATGATCGCCAGCACATCAGGATCCTGCTCATTATCCGCACTCAGGACCGTTGCCACCACCTGGACTTCATTCAGAAGGCCTTCAGGAAATAACGGACGGATCGGACGATCGATCAGACGTGATGTCAGGATCTCTTTTTCGGTCGAACGGCCTTCACGCTTGAAAAAACCACCCGGGATCTTACCGGCGGAATAAGTTTTTTCCTGATATTCAACTGTCAGCGGGAAAAAATCAATGCCTTCCCTTGCCTTCGCGGCAATGCAAGCCGTAACCAGCACCGAAGTGCCGCCACAACTGACCAGCACGGCACCGTGTGCCTGCTTGGCTAATTTTCCTGTTTCAATAATTAAACGGCTTGCACCATAAGCAACTTCCACGCGGGAATGACTCATTGACATTTTTCCTTACTGTTATTTACGTAAACCTAATTTTGTGATCGTTTCCTCATATTTCTTCTGGTCAGTCTTCTTCAAATAGACCAAAAGGCGACGGCGTTTGCCGATCATGAGTAAAAGCCCACGGCGGGAATGATGATCCTTTTTGTGGGTCTTGAAATGATCATTCAAATACGTGATCCTCTCCGACAAAAGAGCGACCTGCACCGCCGGAGAACCTGTATCCTTGGCGTGTACTTTGAATGCACGCACGACTGCTGTTTTATTTTCTTTCGCTAAAACCAACTGAACCGCCTCCTGTAGAAGATTGAACTGAAAGCCCTCACATCCGGACTTAAGAATGGCGGAATTATACTATCCCCCCATTTTAAAGTCAAGGCTTCTTATGCGTGCCCTTTTATTTCAGGGATCGGCAGATTATTCACATCAACTGTGCCTTTCTTCATCTCATAATTCCATTTCCAAATATAATAAACAACAGGATACACCAGAAGCTCCAAAAGAAAGCTGCTGAAAATACCACCGATCATGGGTGCCGCGATACGCTTCATCACATCCGCTCCCGCTCCCATAGACCACATGATAGGAACAAGCCCCATGAACATCGCCGCCACGGTCATAAGTTTAGGCCGAATACGCTTAACGGCACCATGAACGATCGCTTCTTCAAGGTCTTCTTTTGTTTTCATTTTCCCTTGCCGGATCGCGTCATAATAAGCCATATCTAAAAACAGGAGCATGAATACGCCGGTCTCGGCATCAAGCCCCATGAGCGCGATCATGCCAACCCATACGGCGATCGACATGTTATACCCCAGCATCCAAAGGAACCAGACCGCACCAACAAGCGAAAAAGGGACGGCCAGCATCACAATACCGGCTTTAATAGGTGATCGGGTGTTCATATAAAGAAGAATGAAGATCAGAAAGATCGTGATCGGCACGACCACGCGCAACCGGTCACGCACCCGCAGCATATTCTCGAACTGTCCGCTCCACTGCAAAGCGTAACCCGTTGGAACTTTCAGTTCCTTTTCTACGACCTTCTTGGCCTCTTCAACAAAACTGCCCACGTCACGGCCGGCGATATCAACATACACATATCCGGCCAGCATCCCGTTCTCATCACGGATCATGGCGGGCCCAGTCGTCAATTTAATATCCGCCAGCTGCTCAAGCGGCACCTGCGCCCCTGACATGAGTGGCACCAGAACACGCCGAAGCTTGGGCAGGTCATCACGCAGTTCACGGGCGTAACGGACATTGACCGTATAACGCTCACGCCCTTCGATTGTGGTCGTCACTGGCTCACCACCGATCGCGGACATGATGATCCCTTCAACATCCTTGATCGAAAGACCATAACGCGCGATCTGCTCCCGCTTGATGTCAAAATCGATGAAATAACCGCCGGTCACACGCTCGGCGTAAACACTGCGGGCACCTTTGATATTCTTGACAATGCTCTCGACCTGGATCCCTATCTTTTCTATCTCGGATAGATCCGCACCATAGACCTTAATGCCGATGGGCGTCCGGATGCCGGTTGAAAGCATATCGATCCTGGCCTTGATCGGCATGGTCCACGCATTCGATACCCCCGGGAACTTCATCTTCTGATCAAGGTCGGCAATAATATCTTCCCAGGAAATACGGTCAGGCCAAATAGGACGAAAAGGCGCCTGCAAGAAGCCTGGAAGCCATGAGTACCAGCGCGATACAGGACGCCACTCACTTTCGGGCTTAAGTATCACCGTCGTTTCCATCATGGAGAATGGCGCCGGGTCTGTCGATGTTTCGGCACGGCCAGCCTTGCCGAACACACGTTCGACCTCAGGCACTGTTTTTATAACCTTATCCATTTGCTGCAGCAGTTTGCCCGCTTCCGTCACCGAAAGGCCTGGCAAGGTCGTTGGCATATAAAGAATCGACCCTTCATTCAAAGGCGGCATGAACTCGGATCCCAAATGAAGAAAAACAGGGACCGTCGATAAAACCATGATCGCAGCCGCCATAAGCGTCTCTTTGCGAAACCTGAGGACAAAACGGCATACCGGCTCATAGAACCTGAACAGCACCTTACTGACAGGATGTTTTTCCTCGGCGTAATATTTCCCTACGAACATACTGTTAAGGATCCCCGATATCCAGGCAGGACGGAAAGTGATCGGATCGATACGGGTAAAGAACATCCGCATCGCTGGATTAAGCGTCAATGCCAGAACCGCGGCGATAGCCATGGCAAAATTCTTGCTGAAAGCCAGTGGCCTGAAAAGACGCCCCTCCTGATCAAGCAGTGTAAAGACAGGAAGAAACGCGACCGCGATCACTAAAAGCGAAAAGAAAACCGAAGGTCCGACCTCTTTCAGGGCTTTCAAAAGCACGTCATGATAATCCCCTTTACGCCCCCCCGCGTCCCACAATTGAAGCTTCTTGTAGGCATTCTCAACCTCGATAATGGCCCCGTCAACCAGCACGCCGATCGATATGGCGATCCCGGCCAAAGACATGATGTTTGACGTCAATTTCATCATGAACATCGGAATGAAGCTAAGGATCACCGCGATCGGGATCGTAATGATCGGAACACTCGCTGAGGGAAAATGCCACAGGAAAAATACAATGACCAAAGCTACAATGATCATTTCCTCTATAAGCTGATGCTTCAGGGTATCGATCGCGCGATGGATCAAGTCCGAACGGTCGTATGTCGTCACAAGTTCAACGCCAGGTGGCAGGGATGCCTTAACTTCCTTTAATTTCGCCTTCACGCCTTCGATCACATTGAGCGCATTCTCACCCGAGCGCATAAGGACAATGCCACCCACCGTATCACCCTCGCCGTCAAGGTCCGCAATGCCGCGCCTGATCTCCGGGCCCATGGCAACCGTGGCCACATTCTTAACAAGAATAGGAGTTCCATTGGCATCATTACCTAAAACGATACTCTCGATATCCTTAGTGGACTTGATATAGCCTCGGCCGCGCACCATATACTCTGTGCCGGAAAACTCGACCAAACGCCCGCCAACATCATTATTGCTGCTGCGTATGGCCTCTGTCACTTTCATGAGCGGGATGTTATATGCCGCTAATGCATTCGGATTGATATTCACCTGATACTGTTTCTGGAATCCACCTACAGATGCGACCTCGGCAACCCCGGGGACGGCCTGTAGCCAGTAACGCAGATACCAGTCCTGGAACGAACGCAGCTGCGCAAGATCATTCTTGCCGGACTTGTCGACCAAGGCATACTGGTACACCCATCCGACGGATGTCGCATCCGGCCCGATCTCGGTACGCACGCCCTCCGGCAACCTGGCCTGGATCTTGCTTAAATATTCCAATACACGGCTGCGCGCCCAATAAATATCAGTCCCGTCTTTAAAAATGATATAAACGAACGAATAGCCGAAATCAGAAAAGCCGCGGATCGATTTGACGTTAGGCGCCCCCAGCATGGAGGTGACAATAGGATAAGTGACCTGGTCTTCGATAATGTCAGGTGAGCGGTCCCAGCGGGAGTACACAATGACCTGGGTATCAGACAGATCCGGAATAGCGTCCAGCGGGATATTGCGCATGCTGTACACAGCGCCAAGAACTGCCACCAACGTAAGGATGATGACGATATATTTGTTCTTGGCTGAAAATTCTATGATTCTCTCGACCATAAATTTCTTCTCCGGTCAAATAGACGCAGCCGTTACAGCGCGCCTTTAAGTTTACTTTCGGCATCGATCAAGAAATTACCGCTCGTGACAACCTCTTCACCCGCCTCAAGCCCGGCCAGAACTTCATAGAATTCCCCGGCCTTAGGGCCCAGCGTCACTTTACGTAAAGCGAAACGGTCATCCTTGACCACGTAAACGATCTTACGCATTCCCGAATCCATCACCGCTTCTTCCGGAACGGACAGCTTTTCACCCAGATCGACCGAGATCCTGGCATTAACGAACATTTCTGGCTTTAACTTTCCGTCTTTATCATCAACCTCGGTGCGCACACGCACCGAACGGCTTTCAGCGTTAAGGATCGGCGTCAGCGCTATGATCTTGCCTTTAAAAATCTCTCCTGGAAATGCCACGGCATCAATAGACACTTCCTGTCCTTCCTTGACCAAACCCAGTTCATATTCATAGATCGTGATATAGATCCAAGCCTTGCCGGAATTGCCCGGGAAATACAAGCCATCCTGCGCCACGCCGCTATTCTTAAGCGCCTGAACTTCAGCCTTGCTCATTCCAAGCAAAAGAAGCTTTCTTTCCGCCGATGTCAGAAGCCCCGCTGACTGTTCTTTAATAGAAGCAAGGACGCTATTCTCTGTTGTTGCAACAGTCTTTAGCGCCTGGATATACTCCTCCTGCGCCACATAAAGGTCCGGATCATACGCAACTTTACCAACGGTCGAGATCTCGACCGCGAGAGGACGCTTCATGACCGTATCTTTCTTGACACCGATCATCTGCTGTTTACCGGCATTGATAAGAACTCCGGGCGCAGTCCCTTTTTCTTCCTCATAAACCGGCACATAATCCATACCCATCGAATCCTTTGTTGGCGTTGTTGCGGTCACGGCCGGATTCATCGGATTCCTGTAAAAAAGTATCCTGCGTTCCTTATTCCCCGTTACAGGCGCTGCCGCAGCCTGCCCATCTTCCTTTTTCACCAAATCCATCCCGCAAATAGGGCAAGCCCCCTTGCGGTCAGCGGTGATCTGCGGATGCATGGGGCAATAATAAACAGCTTTGGCCGAAGGTTGACGCGCCGTTTCCTGCGTAGCGCCTTGTGACATAAAGAAAGGCACAAAAAAACCAGCGCCGGCAACGACCAAGAACGCCAAGAATATTTTCATACGCATAACATCTCCTATTTTTCAAGATCTCCACCGACAGCCTGCTCCAGATCTGCCAACGCTATCTGCAGCGCTGCGACGGACCCGAAATATTCCATCTGAAGGTCTCTCAATATCCGCATCGAATCCAAAAGATCCAAAAAACTCAATGTCCCTGATTCATACGCCCGGCGGGCTGTTGTCACCGCCGATGTGGCTTGCGGCAGAACGCCTGTCGCATAGATCCCCACTAACTTGCGCGCCGCATCATACCTGGCAAACGCGCTCTTCACTTCAAAAACAGCCGTATTCTCGGCCGCCTCATAATCAGCCCTGGCCGCTTCAAGATCGGCACGCGCCTCCCTGATCTCAGGAAGCTGCTTACCCCAAAACCAGATAGGAACATTAATACCGACTGAACCAGTCCACTGGCCCTGATCGATTCGATTGAACTTCCCGTCGACTTCATCCCGCTTGTATTTCAACGTGATGTCCGGCAGGAATTCCTGCTTGCTCAGCGAGCTTTCAATCTGGGCTTTTTCAAACATCGCCCTCACCGACTTAAGCTCAGGCCGGTCCTTCCTGGCCAGCGCAACGGCATCCTCTACGTTCAGGCCCAGATCACTGACCTGGCCTGCTTGCGGGATATCGATCGATGCATTCTCTGTACGGCCTAACAACGAGATCAAAAGGCTTTCAGCGACGTTAGCTTCTGTTCCATAAAGGATAAGCGTGTTCGACAGTTTGGAATACTCGACCTGAGCGCGCAGCACATCCTGCTGACCGGCCTTGTTGACCGCATATTTTTTATTCACCACCTCAACGAACTGCCGCATCAAACTTAATGAATCATTGAGATAATCAACTTTCTGACGATTCAAAAATAAAGTGGCATACGCATTTTTTACATCCCTGACAACACCCCGCTCGGTCTCCTTATATTCCTGATCTAACGCATCCGCCTCTTTCTGAGCTGACTTCTTGCGCATAAAAACCTTCGTCGGAAAAGGGATCTGCTGCGAAATAGCCATGGTTTTCATCGGACGGACTTTGCCGCCATCATTCATTGATGCCGCCGGAGTGATCTTGTCATATTCATATTCCACCATAGGATCGGGAATATTACGGAAAAGCGCCACACGCGCCTTCGCCGCTTCAGCACGGTAATGGGCCGCTTTTAACCGGGGATTGTTCTTACGCGCTTCCTGGACCAAAGCGCTTAAAGAAACCTTCTCCGTTACAGGCCCCAGCGGGGGCACAATGACCCCCGCAAAGACCCGTGTCGAAATAAAAATACAAACAAAAGCTGCTAGTAGCTTGTATTTCATGACTTTTCCTCTCACATTTTATGTCCCATAGGCATATTAGCCATAGGCATATCCTTCATCTGATCCTTGTGGGCCGCAACTTCCTGATCCGCAATGGCGCTATACTTGTCCGGGTCCTGCTGGAACATACTCACACATCCCTGACAACAAAGATTATAAACCTTGCCTTTATACTCATAGGTCACCGCGCCCATACCCGAATTAGCATCGACCTTTTCTCCGGACACGGGACATATCTTATTGCCAACTTGCACGGCTTGCCCCTTAACCACGGCAGACTCTTGCGCCTGAGCCAGAACTGTAAAAGATAACGCCATAATAAATCCAATCACTAAAGACAAATAAATAGATTTTTTCATACTTACCCCTTATTTTATATGGTTGCACTGCAATAGTTTAGTCGTTTTCTTATTAAAAATCTAAAGAAATAAAAGGGGGATCAAATGCGGATAACACGGTACTGCAGATATAACGGAACAGATGAACCACGGCCTGGCGGCGCGGCCCCGTATGCCAATTGCAAAAAGACAGGCTGAACATATGCCTGCAAAGATCCGACCATGTTTGAAAAATGAATATCCTTGGCTAAATCAAAACTGACGTCAATGCCCCCAACGGTCATTGCCACAGAGGCTTGAGCATGCGGGCATCCATCCGACCCGGTACGTTTTGAAGACGAATCAGCCTTACCACTATTACAGCAGGCATGCGACGCTGTTTTAACAAATCCTTTAGCATGGACCAGTTTGCCCAAACAGCAACACGCCAACGCTGAGATGATAAAAATCATCCCGACACTGAGTGCGACGATTGATCTAAGTGTTGTCTTCATAAGTTATACCCTTGATTAAACATAACACGCATGTCACACCTTGTCAAAGCAGCGCGGGGGCAGTCATCTCTAATGTTGCGCAAGTGAAATTGCTTTTATCCGCTTGAATATTTGTTCAGCGATAAGCATTCTACCGGCAGCATTCGGATGCCACACATCCCCATCATCTTCTTTCAGGTCCATGACTTTGTATTGCTTGAAGATATCCAGCAGGTCAATATACTCAATGCCGGAACGTTCACACTCCTGCACCACGCGGTTGTTGATACCCTTGACCATGGCATTGTTAAAATCATAAAAGATCGGGATGATGACGAAAATAACAGGGGTCTTTCTTCGTTCCTGAATGCGTTTCAATGCTCCTAAAAACTGCCGCAAGAAAACAATACTGCCGGGATCGTTATAATCCTGCCAGGATTCTTTGATGATGTCCTGTGCATGCTGACTGTAAGCCTGCGACCAGTATCTTTGTTTGACAAAAAGATTTAAATTCATCAAAGCCAAGGGTGTTATCCATTGAAACTTAAAGAGGCTCGCTTTTAACTGTAACCGCATCATGGCATAACGGATGCCGCGAAAACCAAGGTCATTGAATACATGCCCAACGACGATCACATCCGGGTCTACCCGATCACCCATGTGCTCTAAAACGGCGGCTTCCTCTTTCACGGAATAATATACAGCCCCTGTATTGATGACCTCAAAAGCACCGTTTAACTTTTCAGCCAAAAGTTCAGGATAATCACGGCCTCCAGGCTCACGCCCGCGATGCATGCTGATATAGTCCCCCAGGACCAGTATCCTGGGCTTTGTCTTTTTTAAATACACATACATGGCTGGGTCATCAATATGATACCCGCCCTGCACGTACGGCACACCCTTAACCGTGCAAAGATCCCATGGCAGCGGGTTCTTTTCAAAATAAATAAAAAAGCCCGCTCTTAAAACTATTTCTATGACCAAAATTGAAATTAAGAACCACTTGAGGAGTTTTCCGGCCGTGGAAAATATGGCCGCCGCCGTTTGTGGCATAATGCTTGACCCGAACAATTCTAATGTCCCTTGACCGTGAATTCACCGGCAGCATCTTTAGCCCGAAGCTCCATGACCCTCATCTTAACACCGTCAGAAATGACCAGCAAAGGCCCTTGGCAGCCCTTGGCGGTGCGCGCCAGGGCATCTGCCACATCTTGCCTGGACAAAGTGACACCATGGGGTGCTGAACGCCTGACATCAGCAACAACCTCTGCTATAGATGGTGTAATGCCGGCGATAAGCTTACTGGGAAGGGGGACAACATGCAACGTGGTTATGATCTCGGAAGATATCAGCTTGTCTGAGCGCCACGGCACATCCGGCCAAAAGACCGCACTGCCGGCCTTCACGTTTGACGACAGGAAGAAAATGCTTAGAAAAACGAGTAAAAAATTTGCACGGACAAATGTTGTCATTTAGGAATATCAACGTTATACTTAAATTATGAATCACTACCTATTCTTTACAATACTTGCTTTTGCCATCATTGCTACGGGTGTTTTCTCAGGCATGACTAAAGGCATGAAACAGGGTTTTGACAATGATCTTGCTGAAAACTCTTATCATAGCGCGCCTATGATCGAAAGCCAATCGGATAAAACATCGCGCCTTCAAGAAAGAAATGAACATTTAATGGACGATGTGCGGGCTAAAATGGACCGCCTTAAGCGCAACTAATCCCCCCCAGCCTGACTGAAATATTAATGTCCTCTGGCGACAGATGAAGCTATATCAGCTCCCGTAGAAGCGCTCTTGAATTGAATACCCGTATCACGGTTTTTCAGGAACTTCTCCGTAACCCCGACATTTTTCTCGATCATACCCCCCAGAAGAGAATCCCCGGCGTTATTCTTAGCCAGAATACCGGCGATGAGAACAACGATAACCGCCGTAACTAAAAGAATATACTCGATGACATTCTGACCGCGGCAAAATACATGGGTACGCATACGCTCTCCCTTCTTATCAATAAATATACCACATAATCCAAGCCAGGGAACGGCTTTAGATATCTAATTTTTGGGAAAGGCTGTGAATGAAAGGTAGCGTGGCCCGCTCACCACGCAGGACTTTGATCATGCCCCAGAAGGAAAGCACGGCAAAAATGAACGCCGCAGGCCTGAAAAGGAATGGAAAAACGATGCTCACGATAAAAAACGCCATTTCACACAAAAACAGCGCCAACCCCTGACGTGCATGGAACTGAACGAACTCATCATCTTTTTTCTGAACAAGCGGCATGATGCACAGGATAAAGCAATACGACAAGAGCGCGAAGGGCTTATTGTCACGCAGCATGCGCCGTAACCTCAACAATGGAATTCATGTCGCCGAACCCGTTGGATTCACTGCGGTCATTGGTCGGATCAGGCTGCCAGCGGCCGTCAACGATGAATTGATAACGATGCTCACCGGTTCCCAGCGGCAAGCTGCTAAGCCAGTGATCGCCGCTTTTTTGCATGCGGCACGATTCATCGATAGCCCAGGCGTTAAAGCTTCCCGCCACATAAACTGACTGCGCATCGGGTGCGTAAAGCAGGAATGTCGTCGGAAGAATAGTACGCATCTCACGGGAGACCATCTCCTTCATTTTCGGCGAGAACTCCGCTTCGACTGAAGGCGCGACCCTTTCAGCCGCAACAGCTTCCGGCAACCGGACGCCCTGATGAATAGCGATCAATTCCTTGGCCAGCGTGTAATAATCCTTGGCACCGCGGCAGTATTTATCATACGCAATGACGGTTTTACCCTCGACGGCACTTTCCTTGAGCTTGACATTGGTATGCACAATGGTGCTCAGCAGCATATCAGCGAACTTGACCTTGATCTTCTCCAGCATCGAAAAAGAATGCCTCAGGCGGGAATCGAACATCGTGATCAGGACACGCGGTACAACCGGATGATTCAAACGGTCACGGATCAGATTAATGATATCCATCAAATGATCAACCCCCTGCACCGAGAAACGGCTTGTCTCGACCGGGATCATGATCTCATGGCTCGCGCGGATCGCATTAACGGTCAGGAAGCCCAAACTCGGCGGGCAGTCAATGATGACATAATCATACGCATCCTTAAGGGTGGACAGCGCGTCAGTCAATTTCATCTCGCGGCCGATCTCGTCCGCCAATTCCTGTTCCAGCGTTCCTACCAGCACATTTGATGGGACGATATCGAAATTATGGTCCACGTTCTGGATGATATCTTTTAAGGCTAACTTGCGCGGCGTGATGCGCGAAATTACATTATAAATGCTGTTTTTGTCATCACGATCAAGGCCAAGGGTCGCATGTGCCTGCGGATCAAGATCAAGCAAAAGGACGCGCTTTCCATTAACGGCAAGGGTCGCCACCAGATTGATCGAGGTAGTAGTTTTACCGCAACCGCCCTTTTGATTTGCAATGGATATGATCTTCATCGTGCCCTCACCTGTCCCTTAGTTTGAAAAACTTAAGTTATCTATCAAAACCGATCCCGACGGATCTTTGGCATTCCACGCCTCAACGACAAACGAAATGTCCTTCAGCGACTTTATATCCGTCAGGCTCATCTCATCAAAACTGATCGAATAATCCTGCCAGCGCGCATTAAGCCCCTGCAAATAGTACGAGGCCTGCTCTTCCCTTGAATTCTTAAGGACCACCTTCAATACGCCCGGATTTCCGCTCATGCTGCGTAGCGATAAATTCAACCGGCGATATTTATTAGCATCCACTTCCGGCACCGCGATCGTCAGCGTTTTGACCTGAGGATACGCACCGCCGACGGAATATGTCAAACGTATGGGTGAATTGTTAAGCGCATACACCACCCGGCTTTTAAAAGCGTCTTTGCGTTGCGTCAGGAAAGCGGTCAGCCCGTAAACTACGCTCGTCAGAATAAAAGCCGTGATCACCACATTGATCACAAGCCATGCACTCGGGCGGGGCTTGGGCTTCTTGATCTCAACGCGCTCACGCTTACCCAAGTAAACCTGGGCTAAATGGTCGTATATTTCATCGCGGTTCATACTGCCTACTGCTCGACGGAGATATTATTGGAAGTGATCGTTTACATTTAAATCATAACAAAGAAAAATATATTTTAAAATAATATCTGAGAAATCTTTGCAGGGCTAAAAAGCTGTCTCGACGAGCGAGAATAAAAAGTGGAATAACAGGAGATGTGGGAGGAATATAAAAAGAAAAGCCCCGATATTTACCGGGGCCTTTCTTGCACATACAAAACACCCTATCATTAGAACGTCACACAGACACTCGAAACCAGTTCGATCGCCGAATCCTGCGCCACGGGGCTTAAACCCTTGCCGGGTGCAAAATATCCTGCCGTCGTCTTGAACTTTACATCCTGTGTATACGCATAGGTAAGATCAAGGTCGATCTCATTGCCCAGGCTCTTTTTACCGTTAACATCAAATGTCGGGCCCGCCGTCATATAGTCCGAACGATTAAGCGCCATCGTACTGACACGCTGGGCGAGATTAACGTTATACCAGGTCAAATTGGCCTTAAGGTCCTTCAGCGGTTTCACTTCAATGCCAAGTTGCGCGATCGCCAGATTCTTCTGCGGGGTGAACAACGTTTTGAAAATAGTGCCGTTAAACAAATTACCATAGATCAACTGCCAGTCTTTACTCTTGGCGTCTGTTGCCTGAGGCTCATTATCTCCGGAGAAATAGCTCATGCCGGCCGAAACAACAGGGCTGATCTTCTTAAGGACCGGAAGGTTATAATTGACCACCCCTTGGAACGCATAAGCACTGAGCCTGTTCTTGGTATTCAAGCTGGTATTGTTGCCCAGGGTGCCCGCCTGATAAGCGCCTTCCAATTGCACGTTCAACGCATTGGTCGGGTTAGCACTGATACGCAAACCAGGTACATAGATCACATCGTTCTTGGTATTCCCGCTCTGGGCGTTCCCACCGGCGCCTGTGGTCTTTACAAACGTATAGGCCTCGACAACGGTTTTCATCTTGTCATCAAATTTATAATTCGCGTTAATACCATAAAGATTTACATTAGTATCAGGCCCGTCGCTGACAAGCTTGTTCTCCGTAACCCTGGACGCAAAAAGGTCCACCGTCAGCGGATCATACTTAAGGATAGCTTTGATCGCATCGAAATTAACATCGCCCGTAACACCCTTCAATGCCGCGATCCTGTTGGTGCCTGATTTGGCAATGATCATTTTATTGCCATAGATCAAAGGCTGACGGCCGACGATCAATGTGAGCGGTTCAAAGAACATTTCCTTCATTTTCACATAAGCCGATTCCACACTCAGCGTATTACTCTCGCTGGCCGTATCATTGGTCCCCCATAACCGTTCATTCTTCAAACCGATATTGGTCGAGACCTTATCCGTAAGATCCGCATCAACATTCAAATTAAGCTGGGACAAAACCACATTCTGTGCGTGATTATTGGTCGCATTCGTACCCGTGCCAAGATCAAATCCATTGTAAATATAAGATGATGTTTTTATATCACCCCCGACCTTAACATTCTGGACTGACGCCAACGCGGGAACTGTCATTAAAAAAACACACACAAGCGCTGTTAAAACATTCTTCCGCATATTAATTCTCCTTTAAAGATTTAAGATGGGTGCATTTTGGCATTAATGGAGGGAATGTGTCAATCAAAGAATCAAAAAAAAGCCCCGGGTATTAGCCGGGGCTTTTTGATCATACCACAAGTTCAACGATTAGAACGCTACGGCAACGCTGGTCAGCAACTGTGTCGCAGAATCCTGCGCACCAGAGCTCAACGTTTTGCCAGGAGCAAAATAACCAGCATTCACCCCAAACTTCACATCCTCTGTGTAAGCATAGGAAAGACCGAGATCAACTTCATTACCAAGCATCTTGCTCTTACCCGCTGTCGTAACCGTTACTGCTTCTGCAGAAAGAGAATCAGGACGATTAAGCGCAATTGAAGTAACATCATGCGCCAGGGCAAGATTATACAAAGACAACTTAGCTGTCAGATCCTGAACAGGCTTAAGTTCGAAGCCCAACTGGGAAACAACCAGGTTCGACCGGCTGAACAAGTTGTAAAACATCGTATCGCCCCACTGACGATCATACATACCCTGCCAAGCCTGGGTCTTGTTGTTATCAGCAATGGCATTCGCGTTCTTCTCACCAGAATAATATGACACACCCACAGAAGCAACCGGGCTCATATCCTTCATGACAGGAAGCGCATAATTGACCTTACCCTGGAGCGCATAAGCATTGAGCTCATTCTTGCCCTGGATACCGGACGTCGTAATGTAACCAAGCGTACCCACTTCATACGCACCTTCCAACTGAACATTCAACCCTTCGATCGGGTTGGTGCTGACGCGCAAACCAGGAACATAGATCGCATCGTTCTTGGTATTGACCTGGCTACCTGTGGCGCCAGTGCTGCCATTACCCGTTGTCTTCACGAACGTATACGCTTCAACAACAGTGCTCATCTTATCGCCGAGCTTGTAGTTCGCATTGACACCATAGAGATTCACGTTGGTGTTAGCGCCATCGCTGGTCAGCTTGTTCTCATTGATCTTGGCCGCGAACAAATCAACTGTCAGCGGATCATAGCTTAAAACAGCCTTGACCGCGTCAAAGTTGATATCGCCCGTGATCTCTCTGATCTGAGAAATCCTGTTCGTGCCAGACTTGGCAACGATAAACGAGTTACCGTAAACCAATGGCTGACGACCGACAGTCAACGTGAGCGGTGAATAGAGCAGCTCTTTCATCGTGACATAGGCTGTCTCTAAAGCAACCGTATTGCGCTGATTAGTAGCATCGCTACCAGCATTCACGTTGGTACCCCAGAGGCTCTCATTCTTGAGGCCGATCTTGGTGGACACATTGTCCGTAAGATCAGCATCAACGTTCAGGTTAGTCTGAGATAAAACGATGCTCTGATTGCGATTGTTCGTCGCATTGGTGCCCGTACCGAGGTCGAAGTTATTGCGGATGACGGACGTCGTCTTGAGGTCGCCGCCAACCTTTACATTCTGAACAGATGCGAACGCGGGGGCTGCCATCAAGGCAACAAGCGCGAACGCTGCTACGAATTTCTTAACCATTTTGGAATCTCCTTAGAATTTAATATAAAAAACGAACAGGCTTTTCGCCTAGATTATGTACATTTATCCCTATAAGTGATATCCCTGGACCCTGAAGTCAAACTGCCTGGTTTTGCCACCCCCTTTCGTGATCAGATTAGGAATATCTTAGGGTTTAAGATAGCGCTATCTTGCCACGGGCACACGGCGGTGTCAACGAAATTTTAAGAAATTTTTGTTATATATAAAGAGGGGAAGAAAAAGTGCGCCTGGGCCGAATCGAACGGCCACATCAACCTTAGGAGAGTCGCGCTCTATCCATTTGAGCTACAGGCGCAAAATACCGCAATTCCACCGATAAATCTACTTTTTCAGAGGCTCCTTGACCTTCGCGGCAAGGCCTTCCTTGTACTGAACAGGCGCATGATACCCCAGCTTTTCAGCTTTTTCAAGGTAATACTGCGCGTCAAAGTACTCACCTGCCTGCGCACTTACGATCGACAGGTTAACAAAAGCATCCATATAATCAGGATTCAGGACCACCGCACGCTTGAAATACGTCAAAGCCTGGTCCGCATGCCCCAACTGGGCATGCACGTTGCCCATATTGAAATATAACACGGGGTTGCGGGATGCCGCCAACTCGGCCTTAGAGTAATACTCCAAAGCCAGATCCAGCTTGCTCTGGCTTTCCTTAATATAACCCAAAAACAGGAAAACATCCGGGTCGTTCAAACCATAGCCGATGGCTTTAAGGTAGGCCTCTTCAGACTTGGTCGGTAATCCCATACGAAAATAGATCTGTCCTAGTTTCAGATAAACAACCGCAGCCTGAGGGTCTTGGGCTAGAATCTTTTCATAAATACCGATCGCTTCAGGCAAACGGCCGTTTTTCTCAGCCTCAGCCGCTTCAAGGATCATGTCCTGAATATTATTCCTGGTATTTGGATTGCGCGCAGGCTTAACAGAGCTTGATGCCGTAGACAGGTTCAGGTTACCCCAGATCAAAGCTCCACCCAGGCCAGCCATGATAACGGCAGCAAAAATAAAACGTGATGAATGAACGTACTTCCCCATCCACGCCATAGGCCCTTAGTACTCCTAGTATTGAATAAGTGAAACGATCGGCAGGCCTTTAAGTTTTTCGCGGCCGTTCAAGAAGGCAAGCTCAATGACAAAACCGACGCCCATGATCCTGGCGCCTGAATCACCGACCAGCTTGACCACAGCGCCTACTGTGCCACCGGTCGCCAGAAGATCGTCGATGATAACAACTTTATCGCCTTTTTTAAGGGCATCGGCATGGATCTCCAGGGTGTCCGTACCGTATTCCAGCGAATAGGTAACGCTGCGTGTCTTCGCCGGGAGCTTACCCTTTTTGCGGACCGGGATAAAACCGACGCCGAGTTTATACGCCAGGGCTGTGCCGAAAATAAAGCCGCGCGACTCAATACCGACGACGTATTTGATGCCCTTTTTCGCGAACGCTTTGGCCAGCGCATCCACAGAAGTTTTCAACGCATCCTTGTCCTGCAAAAGCGTAGTGATATCCTTGAACAGAATGCCCTTCTTGGGGAAATCAGGAATGTCGCGGATGAATTTTTTAAGGTCGATTTTTTTCATATTATTTCAATGTCGCGGTTGTGCGCCCCTTGATGAATTTCGCCTCAAGCAATGACTTGATCGGAAGCTTGGCCAACCCCAGGCTCATCTGATACAAGCCTTCAATGCCTGCCCGCGCCATATCGACGATAGGCTGCTCGAACGTTGCCAGGCGTGTCTGCGTACCGTCTGTAAGATTATTATCAAACCCGACGACGGAAAGCTCATCTGGAACTTTAATTCCCAGTGTTTTAGCTACATCCAGTACTTCAAACGCCATCACGTCACTGGCGGCAAAAATAGCTGTCGGCCTGTCATTATCCTTAAGCAAGGCTTGTGCCGCCTGACGCGCAGGCGTACGTAAAAATCCGCCCTTTTTGACAAGCTTCTTGTCACGGCCAATACCGGCTGATTCCAACGCATCATAATATCCCGCCAGGCGATCCTGCCCTGCCTGCGTATCAAGATCTCCGGCGATGTGGCCGATCTTGCGATGACCTTGCGCCACGAGATGCGTTACTCCCGCGCACGCGGCCCTGCGGTTATCAATGGCAATGCAATTGAAGGGTTCATCGCTGGGATTATTCAGGACAATGGTCGGCACCCCGGCGCGAATGGCGCTTTTGACGACGTCCCAGTCGCGGTCAATATCGGCAAATAAAATACCGTCGACAGCATCCGGATTAAGGAGGTCGCCGCCCAACCATGTGGCATGATCACCGCGCTCGGTCAAATGGATCAGGATATCAGCATCCAGGCGGCTCGCTGCCACTGAAGCGCCTTTCATGACCTCGCCCGCGTAGAACGCATTGGCAAGATCTTCAAAACGCGGGATGATCAAAACAAAAAGGGGTTTGCGATTCTTACGCGCTGGTCTTGTCGGAGTCTTCATGGGGCTTAAGATTGTTATCCTGGTTAATAGCGATCTGGCGTAGTTTCTTGATGATAGAACCTTCAAGCTGGCGCACGCGTTCACGCGATACGCCCAGCACATCCGCGATCTCAGCCAGTGTTCTCGTCTCGCCGTCAGCCAGGCCATAGCGCATGGCAATGATCTGCCGCTCACGGTCATCAAGCTCATTCAAAATATCACGGGCGCGTTCCTTGTTGAGGAACATTTCCAACTGCTCGTCGGGGGCTGCCAGGCTTTCATCTTCAATAAGGTCTTTGACCTGGCCGTCACCATCCTCGCCGATGGGCGCATCAAGGCTCGACATCTTGGTGATCGCCTGATCGAGCTCTTTGACTTTATCGACAGGGACCTGTAATTTTTTAGCCACTTCGCCCGTCTGGGGGCGGCGGCCGAGCTTGTGTGTCAACGCCTCAACCGCTTTGCGGTATTTGACGATCTCTTCATTCATGTATACAGGCACACGGATCATCTTGCCCTGATCAATGATGGCGCGCGAAATGCCCTGTTTGATCCACCAGGCTGCGTACGTCGAAAAACGATACCCTTTTTCGGGGTCGAATTTGTCGACCGAACGCATCAGGCCGATATTGCCTTCTTCAATAAGATCTCCCAGGGGAATGCCCAAATTCACATAACGCTTGGCAATGCTGATGACCAGGCGAAGATTCGCCGTGATCATATGATCGCGCGCTTCCTTGTCGCCCTTTTGAACACGGCGGGCTATTTCAACTTCCTGCTCGGCGTTCAAGAGTGCGATCGGACGAACATCTTTAAGATAGGCTTTGATTGAATCCATAGTTCCTTACGTTATAAAAAACACGGGATGTCCGGAGAAAGCCCCCGAACATCCCGTATTGTACATCAAAGGCTTATTTTTTGCCTTTTTTTGTTACTTTTTTAGCACCCTTGCCAGAAGCACGGCCTTCAACAGCTGCCTGCGCCGCTGCCAGACGTGCGATCGGAACGCGGTACGGTGAGCAGGACACATAATTCATGCCTACGCGCACGCAGAACTTGACGCTCGCTGATTCACCACCATGCTCGCCGCAGATACCGATCTTCAAGTTAGGCTTGACAGAACGGCCCTTCTCGATGCCCATCTTAACAAGCGCACCAACGCCGGACTGATCAAGGCTCTGGAACGGATCATCCTTGAATATCGCCTTGCCACCCTCTTTTTCCGCAGCGACATATGTCGGCAGGAAACGGCCGGCATCGTCACGGGAAAGACCGAGTGTCATCTGGGTCAGGTCGTTTGTACCGAACGAGAAGAATTCCGCCACTTCAGCGATCTCGTCTGCCAGAAGCGCCGCACGCGGAATCTCGATCATCGTACCGACCATGTACTTGACCTTGGACTTGGCGTCCTTGATCAATTTCTCAGCGATAGCGCGGGCCTGAACTTCAAGGATCTTAAGCTCCTTCTTGTCCATGGTCAGCGGGATCATGATCTCAGGGAGAACTTTGAACCCTTCCTTGGCAGCCTTGATCGCGGCTTCGATGATCGCCGTGACCTGCATCTCAAGGATCTCGGGATACGTGATGCACAAACGGCAGCCACGGTGACCCAACATCGGGTTAGACTCATGGAGCTGCTCGCAGCGATGCTTGATCTTGTCATGTGAAAGACCCGTGATCTTGGCCAACTTGTCAACGCCGGCATCATCCTTGGGCGTGAACTCATGCAGCGGTGGATCGATCAGGCGGATCGTCACAGGATAACCATCCATGGCCTTGAAAATGCCATAGAAATCTTCACGCTGGATCGGCAACAGTTTCGCCAAGGCGCCTTTACGCGCTTCAACGGTCTCAGCCACGATCATTTCCTGGATCGCCAGACGGCGTTCCTCGGTGTCAAAAAACATATGCTCTGTGCGGCAAAGACCGATACCTTCAGCACCCATCTCGATGGCCTTCTTGGCATCGTATGGCGTGTCGGCATTCGTGCGCACATTGATCGTGCGGATCGCATCCGCCCACTTGAGGATCACATTGTAAGCCTCTGGAAGAACAGGATCCATGAGCGGCAGGTCGCCAATATAAACTTCACCGGCAGAACCGTCAAGGGTCAGGAAATCACCCTGTTTGATGACCTTGCCGCCGACCGTCATCTCTTTGGTGTCATAATTAATGTTCAGTGCTTCGCAACCGACGATACAGCACTTGCCCCAGCCGCGCGCGACAACAGCCGCGTGGGATGTTTTACCACCCGTCGCTGTCAGAATACCCTTGGCCGCATGCATGCCGCCCACGTCCTCAGGTGATGTCTCTTTACGGACAAGAATGACCTTATTTCCCTTAGCCGCCATCTCTTCGGCTTCGGCCGCTGTGAAAACAACCTTACCCGCCGCAGCACCCGGAACAGCATTGATACCGCTGGCGATCTTGATGCCCTTAAGCGCCTGAGGCGACGTCTTCTTACCATCGATGACAGGATAGAACAAACGCTCGACGTCATCAGAGGTCAGACGGCAAACAGCCTGTTCCTTGGTGATGACAGGCTTAACCGCAACCGCTGCCCACTTGGCCGGAAGATAACCCTTCTTCTGAAGATACTTGGCCTGCGCATTTGTCAAAAGCGGCTTGGTCGCATGGTCCAGAGCGATCTGGAACGCTGCTGCCGGAGAACGCTTACCGGTGCGGCACTGCAACATATAAAGCTGCTCGTCTTCGATCGTGAACTCAAGGTCCTGCATTTCCTTATAATAAGACTCAAGGATCGCACGGACAGCTAAGAGCTGATCGTACGGCTTGGGCATCTGCTGCTGCAATGTTTCGAGCTTAAGCGGTGTGCGGATACCGGCCACAACGTCCTCACCCTGCGCATTGATCAAATAATCCCCGTAGAACGTATTCTCTCCCGTGTTCGGATCGCGCGTGAAGCACACACCCGTACCGGAATTATCGCCCTTATTACCGAATACCATCTGCACGATGTTGACCGCGGTACCATTGAGGTCCGTGATCTTCTCGACGCGGCGGTAGGTAACGGCTTTTTCAGCATCCCAGCAATTGAAAACGGCCATGATGGCGCCCCAAAGCTGCTTATAAGGTTCCTGCGGGAACTGTTCGCCCTTCTTTTCCTTATAGAACGCCTTGAACTGCGCGCAAAGTTCCTTGAGCTTCTCAGCCGGGATCTCGGTGTCGTTCTTAACGCCCAGGTCATGCTTCATCTGGTGCAGCATATTCTCCATAGGCTCTTTGGAAAGGCCCATAGCCGTCGTCGAGAACATCTGGATGAAACGGCGGTAGGAATCATACGCAAAACGCGCATTGTTCGTCTTCTTGGCGAGGCCTTCGACGGAGATATCATTGAGACCGAGGTTCAGAATGGTCTCAAGCATACCCGGCATCGAGCGCGCTGCGCCGGAGCGGACAGAAACAAGCAGCGGATCTTTCGCATCACCCAATTTCTTGCCCGTGTTTTTCTCAAGCTTCTTGACGGCATCGAGAACTTCCTTCTCGAGACCCTTGGGAAGCTTGCGGCCGATCTTGTAGTACTCTTCACACGTCGGGATCGTGATCGTGAAACCCGCCGGAACGCAGATGCCGATGGAGGACATCTCCATGAGACCCAGTCCCTTACCGCCGAGGATGTTCTTCGACAGTTCAGCGCCTTTGGCTTCCGCCTTACCCGCGCCGTAGGAATAAACATGTTTTGTTGCCATCTTACTCTACTCCTTGTTTTTTATTCGGGCGAACACAGGGTTCGCCCCTACGATTATGATAATCTTTCTCTCAAATATGCTTTCAAATTTTCGACGGGAACACGCGCCTGCTGCATGGTGTCGCGTGAACGCACCGTAACCTGCTTATCTTCCAGCGACTGCATATCAACGGTCACACAAAACGGCGTACCGATCTCATCCTGACGACGGTAAAGTTTGCCGATGGCTCCCGTATCATCGTAAACACAATTCCATTCCTTCTTGAGGTCCGTCTTTATATTCTTGGCCAGTGACACCAGATCCCCGTTCTTCTTAAGAAGAGGGAAAATTGCGACCTTGACCGGGGCCAATGACGGATGGAATTTCATTACCACACGTGTATCCTCATTGACCTTTTCCTCATGATACGCGTCGACCAGGAAAGCCAGCGTGCCACGGTCACACCCACCCGAAGGCTCAATGACATACGGATAAAATTCCTGATTGGTAACAGGATCCTTATAGATCAATTTCTTGCCGGAAAACTGCGCATGCTGTTTCAGGTCATAATCCGTACGATTGGCAATGCCTTCAAGCTCGGACCAGCCGAACGGAAAAAGATATTCGATGTCGGTGCAGCCCGCCGCGTAATGCGCCAGCTCATCTTTACCATGCTCGCGTAACTGCAGATTCTCAGGGCGGATGCCCAGGTCAAGGTACCACTGATGCCGCGCCGCGATCCATTCACGGTAGGTATCCTCCGCCTTGTCGGGCAGCGCAAAATACTCGATCTCCATCTGCTCGAATTCACGCGTGCGGAATGTGAAATTCCCGGGCGTGATCTCGTTGCGGAAAGATTTACCGATCTGGGCGATACCGAAAGGAAGCTTACGATGGGTCGCATCAACGACATTCTGAAAATTAACAAAAATGCCCTGAGCAGTTTCAGGGCGAAGGTAACATACAGAGCTGGAATCTTCCATAGCCCCGAGATTGGTCTTAAGCATCAAATTAAATGCACGGGATTCCGTAAAACTTGTACCGCCGCAGGCCGGACACTTGCCGTTCTCGATCTTATCGGCGCGCAAACGGGCGCTGCATTTAGGATTCTTGCAATCAACCAGCATGTCCGCAAAATTAGCCGTATGACCTGAGGCTTCCCAGGTTTTAGGATGCATGAGGATCGAGGCATCAAGCCCGACCATGTCATCCCTCGATTGAACGACAGCTTTCCACCAAGCACTCTTGACATTACGCTTGAGCTCAGCGCCCATGGGACCGTAATCCCAGGCACCATTAAGCCCACCGTAGATCTCGGAGGATTGGAAGATAAAACCGCGCCGCTTGCAGAGTGCAACGACCTTGTCCATCAGTTCGGGAGTCTTCATAATTCCGTGTATTGTAACAAAGACGCTTTAAATTGCAAGAATGATGTAAAAATCTCAATATCTTCACCATCCCCCAGCAGATTCGACAAGCTATAGCCCTTGTTCATGCCCTGTGGCTCAGACAGTCCTCGCGCATCCGTTTTTGAGGGATGTTGAATGAGGGTTGAAAACGGATGGCTGCGGAACTCGCCCTTAGGCCATGAACGGCGGACTGCTTGTCGAATGTTAAACATATCTTTACTTAGGACCTAGTGTGATTCTACGATCAACGTAGTTCGCCTTAAAGCAAAGCCATGCAGATCTCATATGTTCAGCTCCTTGCTGAAGCACAATAAATCATTTTTCGGCAAATGTTGGCAAGGTTTTATGAAAACATCTTCGTGACGGCGGCTTCGGCGTCCTTTGCCGAAGAACGACGCACGCTTTAGATGTTTTCATAAACTGTAGCCAACGGCGAAAAATGATGTGCGAAGCAAGCGGCTGAACATATGCTGCATGGTCTAAATACAAACAATATGTTTAATGAAAGGTGTGCTCAGGACTAGGGAATTTGCCAGAAATGACATCTTCCTTATAAGAAACAATGGCAGAAGCCATAGCTGCGGAAAGATCAACGTATTGCTTAACGAATTTAGGCACTTTGCGGTCATTGAGCCCCAGCATGTCATGCAGGACCAGCACTTGCCCATCGCAAAACTTGCCTGCCCCAATACCGATGGTCG
>PEAF01000023.1 GCA_002753465.1 Candidatus Omnitrophota bacterium | reverse complement strand
GTAAGAAGTAGCCAGTGTGGTGGCCTTTATCTGTTCGACACAGGCAGCGCTGTTGAGCGGGGCGTCTATTCCGGTTGATGGCGGTCAAAGTAATAGTCTGTTTTAAGGTTTAGGGATTTAGCCGGGGCGTCAAGGCTATGTGGGATGTTATGAAGCGAACGTCGAGGTCATCTTACTATCATTATTAGGAAAAGATGACCGAGGTGAGCAAATAGCATCCCACATAGCCTAGCCACGGTAAAAAGAGATTCGTATTAGAAAACAGCATTAAATATTTTTAAACGAAGAAAGAGTTCATTTTGGATAGGAAGAAAGTTACCGTTATTGTTTTCACCTGGAACGAGATCGACGGCATGCGTGTGATCATGCCGCAGATGAAGAAAGAATGGTTCGATGAACTGATCATTGTCGATGGCGGATCGACAGACGGCACTCTGGAGTATGCGCGTGAGAACGGCTGGAATATCTTTGTTCAGAAAGAGCGCGGAGCGGGTGCGGCTTTCTGGGAGGCTGTCGAACGTTCTACGGGGGATATCATTATTCCGTTCAGTCCTGACGGCAACTCTGTTCCTGAAAAGATCCCCGAGCTTGTTAAGAAACTTAATGAAGGCTATGACCTCGTGGTCGCTTCGCGTTACGCCAAGGGCGCCAAAAGCGATGATGACGATGCCGTGACCGCTTTCGGCAACTGGATGTTCACGTCCCTGATCAAACTCCTTTATGGGGGAAAAGTTACGGATGTGCTGGTCATGTACCGTGCGTACCGCCGCGGGCTTTTGGCGGAACTGGGCGGCAGGACCAAGGAAGTGTCATGGGGGTCCCAGCTGCTTATCCGCGCGCTTAAGGCAGGCAAGCGCATCGCCGAGATACCAGGGGATGAGCCGGCGCGTATCGGCGGGGTGCGTAAAATGGATCCGCTGCGCAACGGCCTCGCTGAACTTAAAATGATCCTTAAAGAACGGTTCTGTCCATGAAATTCTTCAAAGGGAAAAAGATACTGGTCACCGGAGCGACGGGGTTGGTCGGCATCAATCTTCTGAAGAAGCTCTCGGGTGCCGGTGCGCATATTCGGGCTATTTACCATGTGCGTAAACCGGTGGTACGCAGGCCGGATATTGAATATGTCCGGGGGGATCTGACGCGTCGGACCGATTGCGATAAAGCGGTTGCAGGAATGGACATGGTGTTCCATTGCGCGGCCAATACCTCAGGCGCCGCGGTCATGACAAAAACACCCTTGGTGCATGTGACGCCTAATATTCTGATGAATGCCCAGCTTCTGGAGGCGGCATGGCTGGCCAGGGTCAGGAAATTCATGTGGCTCAGCAGTTCGACGGGCTATCCCGTCACAGGCATGCGCCCCGTGCGTGAAGAGGAGATGCTTACCGGTGAGCCGTATGAGAAATATTTCTGTGTCGGCTGGATGAAACGGTATACGGAAGTGCTTTGCCGTATTTACGGCGAAAAGATCAAAGATCCCATGACAACGATCGTCCTGCGTCCGACGAATATTTACGGAGAGCACGATGATTTTCGTTTTGAGACATCCCATGTGATGGCGGCCTTGATCCGCAAGGTGGCTGAACGCCATGCGCCGGTCGCGGTTTGGGGCGACGGGGAGGATGTGCGCGATCTGATCTATGTGGGTGATTTTACGGACGTGATGCTTTTGGCCATGGCCAACGTGAAAAGCTATGCTGTTTTCAATATCGGTTTCGGCAAGGCCTATAAAGTTAAAGATATCCTTAAGCGGATCATGAAGATCGACGGGTTTAAAGATGGACAGATGAAGCTTGATCCGTCGAAGCCAACCATGATCCCTGCCCGTCGGGTGGATCTGACGCGGATGCACAAGATCCTAGGTTTTAAGCCCGCCACATCGCTCGATGAGGGGATCAAAAAGACGCTTGCCTGGTACCGGGAGAATCCTGTATGAAAGAAAAGATCATTTTAGCGACGGTCAATGCCAAGAAAGACCTGTACGCCATCACGTCCGACGAATTCTCTGCCATTGCGCCCAATATTCAGATGGGCTTACTTGCGGAATATGCCAGGTCCAAGGGACTTGAGGTCCTGGTCGTCGAAAGTGATGTCGATGGCATTTCTTATGACGGGCTTATGGATATTGTCGAAAAAGAGAAGCCGTCGTTGTTCGGCATCATTTGTTCGGGGGCTAATCCTTCGTCATCGACCATGGTCGTGGCCGGTGTTGTTGATTTCTTTGTGCGCTTCCATGAGCGCCAGATGAAGGTTAAGACGTTCATCTGGGGGGCGCATCCCACAGTCCTTCCGGAACGGACCTTGCGTGAGACAGGGGCGCACTTTGTGGTGCGCGGGGAAGGGTATCAGACCATCGTTGACCTGGCGCGGTTTTTAAATGGCAATCATCCGGCCGGGATGGAAAGCATTTCAGGCCTTTCTTTCTTATCGGATCCGGCGGATTTCAAGAATGCGACTTATGCCCAGACGCCGGATTCGGTCCTTCTGGATGATCTGAATGTGTTGCCACCCATCGACTGGAGCCGCATGGATCCCCGCCGCTACCGGGCCCATAATTGGCACACCTTTGGCGATATGGATCATCGCAGCCCATATGCGATCATATGGACCAGTTTCGGCTGTCCTTTTAAATGTAATTTCTGCTCGATCAATAATCTTTTCGGCAAGAGGATCCAGCGTTTCCGCAGCATTGACAATGTGGTCAAGGAGATCGACATCCTCGTCAAGCAGCACGGGGTGAGGCATATCAAGATCCTGGATGAGCTGTTTGTCGCCAATGCCCGGCGTATCGAGGAGTTCTGCGACCGCCTGGATGAGCGCGGGTATGATCTTAACATGTGGGGTTATTCGCGGGTGGATACGATCAGCCGGCATTTACTGAAGCGCTTAAAGAAGGTCGGAATGAACTGGATCTCCTACGGGTTTGAATCGGCGACGGATGCCGTTTTGCACGGTGCGGAGAAGGGTTGCAAGAACATGGATGTTGATGGTGTTATCCGCATGACCAAGGACGAGGGCGTTTCGATCTGCGCTGACGTGATGTTCGGCCTTTGGGATGAGGATATGGACGCCTTAAAGCGCACCTACGATTTTCTGGTGAAGTATAATTTTGAGTGGGCGAATATGTATCCTGTTTTCGGCTATCCCGGCACCAAGCTTTTTGAAAAGGTCGAAGGGGCTATTGACTGGAAGACGTACGCGCTTTACGGATATGATTGCCGCCCCTTGCCGACAAAACACCTGACATCCGCCCAGGTGCTGCGCTTCCGTGATGAAGCCTTTATGCGTTATCACAGCAGGCCGGAATACCTCAGCATGCTGGAGAAGCGCTTCGGTGCGCCAACGCGGGCGCATATTGAACGTATGGTGGCCTTACCGCTCAAACGGCGGATCCTGGAGCAGTCTTGATGTTTGCCAAAAGTAAATTGCCGATCCTGCTTCTTTTATTAGCATTCATAAGCTTTTTCTATCTGCTTTTGATCATGCAGCACCGTTTGCCGATCGCCCATGATACCGGGCAATACCTCGAACAGCAGTACGTTTATTTCAATGAAATGGCGCAGGGGCACACTTTCCCGCTTTGGTTCCCTTTTATTAAACAGGGTTATGTCGGCAATTACCACTTCACATCACAGTTGACGATCCTGGCGCCGGTGACGTATCTGGTGGCGCTCATGGCTAAGGGCGTGAACTACCTTTATCTTTTCTTCGCCGGGCTTTGGTTGGATGAAATATTCATGATGTTGGGTGTCGTATTGTTGGGATCTCTTTTCTTCCAGCGGCGCACGACGCTTCTATTTGTCGGGCTTACTGCGTTCGCTTCAACGGTCTGGTATCCGCAGATATTCTGGGGCATGCACTTGTACTATTTCATCCCCATGGTCCTGTTCTGTTTTCATCAGTTCCTGAACGAGCAAAAGATGCGTTATTTAGCGGGAGCGCTCTTGGCATTCTGGCTGGGCTTTGTCGGCAACGGGCTTTACATTAATATCTTTGTTTCGTTTGTGCTTTTGGTTTATGTCGGGGCGGTGTTCCTGTTCTCGGTTGATGCACGCCATGCTTTGATCAGTGGTTTGGGCAAGGTACGTCCTGCCGGTGTCGGGGGTGTCTTGGCGCTGCTTGTCATCATGGGGCTAAGCCTTTGTTACGTTAAATTAGCGGATGGGCAGATCGCTTTTCTGGGGGCCGGACGCACCGCGGGCAACGGGGTGACCCTGGATATTTTCATGCAGTATGGCGGCGGGATCAATATCGCGAAATATCTTTCATTCTTTGACAGGACCAATACGCGTTTTCTAACGCCGGACCTTCAGCTTTATGCCGGGTTCGCCATGCCATTCTTAACGATAATCGGGTTGTTATTTGGACGTCAAAAAGAGCGCTGGCCGCTGGTGATCGCGACCGTCACGGTGATCTTGTTCAGTTCCGCCACGTTTGTTTCCGTACTTTTTTACCACATTTACCCTTTGGGCCAGGTGTTCCGCCATATTGGATTGACGGCGACGGTTGCTAAGCTTTTTATGATCATTCTGGCCGGGTTCGGACTCGATGTCATGTTGAATTATTTGAAGGCCGGTCAACACCGCGTCTGGCTTCTTTGGTCAGGGTTGTTCATTCTTTTTGTGTTCTTATGCCGAGGGTTAAGCGTCTTAGGGAATGACCCGCTGGCTGTGTTAAGCGACAAAGAGGGCATGCTCCTGAGTATGGGCCGGTATATCCTTTTGACCGGTGTCCTGGCTGCGGGTGTTATGGCGTGGCGCGGCATGAAATACCGGTACAAGGCATTGATCGCGCTTTTTATGGCTGTAGTCATGCTGGAATTATTTGCATACAAGTACAGCAAGGTCGTCGCCGCGATGCCGCGTGCGTCGGCCAAGGTGATTGCGCTTTTTCAACCTTCCGCGTATCAATTCACCATCTTCCGGCCTTTTTCAACGATGGATCAGTTGACCAAGAGCGAACGCATGAAGACATTATGGCCGCTCCTTGAGCAGGAATCCAAGGCGGGCAGGCTTTGGTCTGTTTATGATACGCTGGAATCATTCCTTTTCACGGATACGTTCCAGTCAAATTTAAGGAGTGATTACGCGCTGGTTCCTGTTAAGGATTTCCTGGCGGCGGCATCAACGGCCCCTGCGCAGGTACAGGCACAGGTTTATTTACGTTATGGGGGCGTGTTTGCATCCAAGGTGGGTGTTTTTTCCCAACTGAATTATGCGGCTGATGCCAGTGAGCTGGCGAAGATCTTTGCCCGGACGGGGCATAATGCCGATAGTCTTTGGACTACCGCTGATCAGGTTTCCAAGGTAACGGATCCCATGGACAGGCGGCTTGTTTTAAACGACCCGGCTTCGACGGGGGAGAGTGTTCCGGCCAGGGTGGCTGTTAAGAAATTTGAATTCAACGAGATCATCCTCGATGTTGATGTGGCCGGCCCTGCGGGGCGGTCGTATTTCCTGTATTATGCCGATGCGTACCACCCGTTCTGGAAGGCGCGCGTGAATGGCGAAGGCCGTCCCGTCTTGCGCGCCAATATCGGCTATAAAGCGGTTGTTATACCCGCGGGTCGCAGCGAGGTTGTTTTTTATTTCGGTCATCCACTGTATTACGTGGCGGTGATGTGCGCGATGCTTTTGTGTGGGGGTGTGATCGTCGGGACGGTTTATTTGTGCCGATTGTACTTAATCAGGGACAGGCTCAGGGTGTAGATCCTGACCATGGCCCACGCACCGAAGATCATCAGCATGATGAGCGGTGTGAGGATGATGATCCATCCGGTGACAATGATTTTTTTGAGCATAGGTTAACGGATCGTCCGATCGGTCTTGTAAAAGAGTTCCTGGCGTAATAGCCGGATCAGCTGCAGCTCCGGGGCATACCGGTACATTTTGTATTTCAATCTCATTTTATAGTAGTGGCTGATCAGCCTTCCGAAAGTCTGGGCGATGAGGCGTAAAGGCATATTGCGGATGCTGCCTAAGACGTTCACCAGCGCATTGGCTAGAATGCTCATATAGACGATGTTGCCCATGGCTTGGCGGTCAGCGTCATTGACCCAGGGGCTTTTCCGTCCCGTTGTATCGTAATCATCCGACAGCCAGTTGCCCCATTCTTCCAGCGTTTCCGGCGGTTTCAGGCCGTGGTCTATGGCTAGTTGAAAATCCGGCGTTCCCGGGAACGGGGTGTACATGCCGATGGTTTCAAGCTGGGCGCCTGGATTTTCTTTCTTGATGCGAAAAGCCAGGTCAAGCGTCTGATGGATGTCCTCGAATGTCTCGCTCGGGTATCCGATCATGAGGCTGAACGCCGGCGTGATCCCGTGATCACGGCAGCGACGGTTGGCCGCGAGGATCTGTTCGACCGTGATGCCCTTTTTCATGAGGTTCAAAATGCGCTGTGACCCTGACTCGGCGCCGAATTTGAGGGTGTAAGCGCCGGCTTCTTTGAGGGTCCTGACCTCTTCATCCGAGGCTTTTTCAAAGACATCCGCGCGTGTGCCTGAGGTATAGAAAGAAATGTCGAGTTTGTGCGCGATCACGCCACGGGCGATCGCGTCAGCGCGGGCCCGGTCGATATAGAATTCATCGTCCCGCAGCCAGATACCGTTGAGCTTGAAGCGTTTGACCGCGCTGGTAATAAGGTCAATGCTCTTGCCGATAGACATGGCACGCCACCGGCGCTGGCGGATGGAGGCGCTGCTGCAGAATCCGCATTGAAAAGGGCAACCCCGGCTTGTTTGCCCGATATCGAGCGTTCGCGTGCTGTCTTGAAGGTACATATCCCTGTGGATATAACGTTCCACATCAACAAGTTCCCATGGTGTCGGCAGGAGTTTTTCGAAATCCAGCAAAGGGCGGGGTTCGGTTTTAGTGATCCCGTTGCCATTTTTGAACGCAATGCCTTTGACATCATTGTAACGCTGATTTGTTTTAAGGCGTCCGATCAATTCCAGTAATGTTTCTTCGCCTTCTCCGACAACAACAATATCGACCAGGGCATGGCCCGCGGTCTGTTCGGGAAGTACAGAGGGATGGCATCCGCCCCAAATAAGAGGGATCTTGCCTCGGGTCAGTGTGCGTGCTATTTGGGCAAAATGCAGGGCATTATTGATCTGCGTGCCTGTCATTGACGATATGCCGATAGCGATCAGGTCTTTGGTGATGTGTTCTTTGAGGGTATCTTCGTTGATGATCTGGGTGCGTTGATCAAGTATCTTGACGCGATACCCCGCATTGACTAGCGGTGCCGCGATCGCCAAAAGCGCATGCGGCGGCGCAACAGTTGACCCCAGGTCAACGCCTGTTTTGGGGTAGAATAAAAGGATCTGGGTGGAGGGTGCGCCATTCATTTTTATGCTGGTAGTATATACGAAATGGATTTTTATTTTTACAAATTTCTGATAAAACAACGAATGCTAAAAACTCTTGCGGCATTTCCGGCGCATAACTATAATAAACAACTTAACTTAGAATTATTTTAATGGAGGCGGCTATGGGTTCTGCTATTAAGGTAACTGAAGCGAATTTCGAGGCTGAGGTCTTGAAGTCAACGGTCCCGGTTTTGGTTGATTTCTGGGCGGAATGGTGTGGTCCCTGCCGCATGGTCCTGCCGATCGTTGAGGAGATCGCGGTTGAGATGGGCGCCCAGGCCAAGGTGTGCAAGATCAATGTCGATGAGGCGGCTGACCTGGCGGCGCGATTTGACGTGGCATCTATTCCCACATTGCTTATTTTTAAGAATGGCAAGGTGGTGGATCAGATGGTCGGTGCATTGCCTAAGGTGAAGTTATTGGAAAAGTTGAAGGCTCACGTATAAACCGCATTTTAACCGTTATGCTTCATGCAGGTTCAAGGAGTTGTTGAATGTTCATTACGTTCTGTAAAGCCAAGATCGCCAATGCCCGTGTCACCGCGGCGGAACTTTATTATGAAGGTTCTATCACGATCGATGAGACGATCATCGCGGCCGTCGGTATTATTCCGGGTGAGAAGGTTGAGATCTTCAATGTTAATAATGGCACGCGCCTGGAGACTTACGTGATCGCGGGTAAGGCCGGTTCAGGCCATTTCTGCCTTAATGGTCCGGCGGCACGCCTGGGATACGTTGGCGATAAGCTTATCATTGTCAGCTATGCGCTGATGACGCCTGAAGAAGCCAGGACCATGAAAACGACAACTGTTTATTTAAACGATGATAATCGCATAAAATCCTGACATGGTTAAAACAGCGTTAAAGCTCAGGTTGTTTGGAGATCCGTGTTTGCGTAAACCCGCACGCAAGGTCCTTGCTGTTGGGCCGGCGGAGAAGATGCTGATTAAAGAAATGATAAGGGCCATGTATGCTTTTGACGGCTCAGGGCTTGCCGCAGTCCAGGTCGGGATTGAAGAAAAGATCTTCGTGGCCGATGCGGGAGAGGGGCCGTTCGTTGTCATTAATCCCGAGATCATCAAGTTTTCCTTGAAGCAGACCGTGCTTGAAGAAGGGTGCTTGAGCTTCCCTGGCATTCATATTAAGGTCAAACGTCCGGAGTCGGTACGCGTGCGTTATATGACCGAGCGCAGCGAAACGGTCGAGATCGACGTTTCCGGATTGGCCGCCAAGATCTATCAACATGAAACAGATCATTTGAACGGCCGTATGATCATTGATCACGCTTCCAAAGCCGAGAAGGATCGATTCAAGGTCCAATTGGCGCAGCTTGAGAATATAGCTTTAAAAAAGATCCGCGCACGTGCCTGAACTTCCCGTCTGGTTTCGTCAGGAATTACCCGATCCGGTAAAGTTCAGCCGGATGCGTTCTGTTTTACGCCAGCACGGCTTGCATACGGTGTGCGAAGGCGCCAGGTGCCCGAACACAGGTCGCTGCTGGAACAAAGGCGCGGCGACCTTCATGATCCTGGGGGATCATTGCACGCGGGCCTGCCGTTTTTGTGCTGTTAAAAACGGACTGCCTTTAGCCGTTGATCCGGATGAGCCGTGGCGCGTGGCCGATGCGGCGCGTGCACTTGGGCTTAAGTATGTCGTGATCACGTCTGTTACGCGCGATGACCTTGTGGACGAAGGGGCCGGCCAGTTCGCGGCGACTGTAAGGGCGATCAAAGAGACTTCTATGGCGATCAAGGTGGAGCTTCTGGTGCCTGATTTTTCTGCCCGGCAGGATTGTCTGGAGGCTGTTCTGGCGGCCGGGCCTGATGTTTTCGGGCATAACATTGAAACAGTACGTCGTTTATCTCCGGTCTTGCGCCCGCAGGCGGACCACGACCGCTCACTGAAGTTTTTAGGTATGGCGCGTACCTGCGCCGGAGATGTGCGCGTCAAATCGGGCTTGATGGTCGGCCTGGGAGAAACGGATGAAGAGGTCCTGACAGCACTGCGGGAATTGAAGGATGCTGGTTGCGATGTGGTGACTGTCGGGCAGTATTTATCACCGGCCGCGGATGGGCGTCAATTGCCGGTGGCGCGTTTTGTAACGCCTGATATTTTTGATATGTACCGCCGTGAAGGTATGGCTATGGGGATACGGCATGTGGTATCTGCCCCCTTGGTCAGAAGTTCGTTCCTGGCGGAAGAGACGTATAATGCGGCATTGGAGGCCGTTCGGACATGACAGAGAAAGTGAAGAACATATTATCTTTCCTGGGCCGGTTGGGGCTCAGTTTCGGCCTTTTAGCGTGGATTTTTTCATTCATTAAATGGAATGAGATCATCAGTGTCGTTAAAACGGCTGATGTTGGCCTTTTATGGTGGGCCGGGCTTGTTTATATGGCGATCAACGTACTGGTCTTGATCCGGTGGTATATTTTCATGCGTGCGCTCGGGTTGGATGTTTCGGTCGGACTGGTCTGCCGCTATTTTTTCATCGGGTCTTTCTGTAATTTGTTCCTGCCGACATCTATAGGCGGGGACCTTGTCAAAGCGATCGGATTAAGCCGCGGTGTCGGACAAAAGCCTAAGGTCTTCGCTTCCGTTGTTCTGGACCGATTGAGCGGGTTTGCAGGCCTTGTGATCGTGGCGGCGATCGCTTATATGGTGGGCAGCCGTTTGATCGATGCACCGTCGGTGGTGATCCCGATCCTGGTTTTGACGGCATTGTCGCTCGTCATCGGTGGCATGCTTTTTAATGCGCATGTGTACCGGTTTTTCGGCGGCCTTGTTTCAAAATTCCCGCGCATTCAAAAAGGCATCATGGAAATGCACGAAGACGTCATGCTCATGCAGGGCAAGAAACGCACGGGCTGGGGATGCGTGGCTTTCTCATGTTTCTTACAGGTCCTCGGGGCCTATATGGCCTATTTGATCGCGCTGGGGTTGCATCAGGATGTTCACTTCCTGCCGTTTCTGGTCTTTACGCCAATCGTCGCCGCCGTAACGTTTTTACCATCGATCGGCGGATTGGGCGTGCGTGAGATCGGCTGGGTTTATTTCCTGGGCAAGATCGGCGTCGCCCAGGGCATTGCGGTGGGGTTAAGCCTCATCAGTTTCTTTTATGTGGTCATCCTGGGTCTTATAGGCGGTATTGTTTATGTCACGACAGCTCCTGCTCGACGGGTACAATATTCTGAAGCAGACGCCTGATTTTGCGTCAGCGCTGGACCGCTCGCTGGAAGACGGGCGGGCGGCGTTGATCCGCTTTATCCGCGAACGCAGGCCTCAGGGCAGCGACCGTAATGAGGTTACGCTTGTTTTTGACGGGCAAAACGGCATGGGCGGGATGGATCTCAGCGCAGGGTTAGCAATGGATATCCGTGTTGTTTTTACGCAAGGTTTCTCGGCGGATGATCATATCCGCAACACGGTCGAGGATTCAGCGAATCCCGGGCAGATCATTTGCGTGACCAATGACCGGGAGCTTGCGATCGCCTGCCGCCACCGGGGGGCTGTTATCTGGAGTGTGGAAGATTTTGTGGCGCACGGGTACAAGGAAGAATCATCAGCGGCGCATCGTTCAGCGGAAACCCGCCGGCGTGAGGGTGATGGCAAGGTGATCCCGCACACCATGGCACGCAAGATCGATGAGGAATTAACAGACCGCTGGTTGCGCAAGAAGGTCTAAATTCTGTCAGGGTTATAACCGATGTTCATCCTTTCTGTTATTAGAGATACGATCGCTTCTATCGGCCGCGGGGCGGTCTTTATGGGTGATGTGCTTGTATGCCTTCTTAAAGGCCGGGTGCGCTGGGGAGAGGTATTTAAACAGGTTTTTGAGCAGGGCGTCCGCTCATTGTTCATTGTCATACTGGTGTCCTTGGCTTCAGGGGCTGTTTTGGCCATGCAGGGCAGGGTCATGATGGAACGCTTCGGCGCCAAGGAATTCATCGCTCAACTGGTTGCCCTGTCATTGATCAGGGAGCTCAGCCCGATCTTTACCGCGTTGGTCTTTTCTGGAAAATCCGGCGCAGGCATGGCCGCGGAGCTGGGGACCATGAGCGTCAACAGCCAGATCCAGGCCACAAGGACGCTGGGTGTCGACCCCGTTGAATTCCTGATCGTTCCGCGCATACTGGCATGCCTGATCGTCCTGCCTATTCTGGTCGTGATCTCCATGATCGTGGGTATTTTCGGCGGTTATTTGATCGGCGTGCATGAGGCGAACATCCCGTCGATCTATTACATCAATCAGACGATCCGGTGCATTTCTTTTGTGGATTTCTTCACGGGGTTCGTTAAGATGTTTTTCTTTGCCACACTGATCAGCTGGACGTGCACCTATAAAGGCTTTTTTACATCGGGTGGGTCCATGGGCGTGGGCCGGTTCACGACACAGGCCGTCGCCATGTGTTATGTCGGCGTTATTGTTTCCGATACGATATTGACCAAGATCATTTTGACCTTCTGGGGGAATTGACGATGAGGAACTTTTTATTTTCCGGGCTTATAATGTTAACGGTGGTTGTGGCCGGTGGCTGCGCAACGGGCAAGGGCAGTGAAGGGCCTGTGATCCTTACGGCGGCGCAGTTGTCTGAGCCGGCCTGGATCCGTAACGGTGACGGGATCCCTTTTGAAGGGGAAGAATGGTTCCCGACGGATGAAGTGGAAAGTATTCTGGATACGGAAGTTTACCAGGCGGGAACATACCGCGATGTTCAGTTTTATCTTGAGAAGACGGATGTGCGGCCGTTTGACCGTGTCTATACCCGTTTTGCCAAGAACCGTTACCGGGCCTTTGAACAATGATCAGCGTCCGCGGTCTTTCTAAGTCCTTTGGCGGCCAGAAGGTCCTTGACGGGCTTGACCTTGATGTCGCCAGGGGTGAGATCCTGGCGGTGATGGGGCCCAGCGGCACAGGTAAAAGCGTTCTTCTGCTTCATTTGATCGGATTGATGGCGCCTGATGCCGGCGAGATCTATATTGACGGCATTAATGTGACGCGTCTCAAAGAACGGGAGCTTTTAAAGTTCCGTCGGCAGGTAGGATATTTATTTCAGGACAGCGCGCTGTATGACTTTATGACGGTCGAAGAGAATTTGTCATTTCCTTTAAAAGAGCATACGCGCCTTAAGGCGAATGAAATAAAGGCCAAGGTCGAAGCTTTTTTGAAGATGGTCGATATGGCCGGTGCGGGGTCGAAATATCCCTCTGAACTTTCAGGCGGTATGCGTAAGCGTGCCGCCTTGGCGCGCGCACTGGTATTGGGGTCTAAGGTTCTTTTATGTGATGAGCCGACGTCCGGCCTTGATCCGATCCGCAGCCGTGATATTTCGATGCTGATCCGTGACCTGTCCCGGCAGCACGGTTGTACGACGGTCATCACGACCCATGATGTACGCAATGCTTTTCGCTCAGCCGATTCCGCGGTGGTCCTTTGTCAGGGGCGTGCCGTAGGCCGGGGCAGTGAACAGGCGCTAAGAGGTTTAACCGATCCGTTCGTGAAGGAATTTCTGGAGTGATCAGTTATGGTAAAAGATGATGTGATGAAACAGTTCTGGGCGGGTATATTCTTCCTGGCGGGCCTTGCGCTGGTGGCCGGCGTTGTTTTTTTTATCGGATTCAATAAAGGATTCTCTGAACCCAAGACCGTGATGACCGTTCTTTTTGATAAGGTCGGCGGTTTGACGGAAGGGGCTCCGGTCAGGCTTTCGGGCGTTACGGTCGGCCTGGTGGACGAGATCAGTTTCCTGAATGAAGAAGTGCGTGGCCGCGGGATACAGGTGCGTCTGAGCGTTTATAAGAAGTTTGAAGAGCAGGTCCGGCGTTCGACAAGGGTGTCGGTGCAGACAGAGGGTGTCCTGGGGTCGAAATATATCGAGATCGGGCGGTATGCCGCCGATCCGGCCATTGATATTGAGCGGCCTGTCCTGGGTGAGCCCATGCTGGATGTTTATGATATTGCCGAAGTCCTGAGGGATACGGCCAAGGGGTTTAGCCAGACCAGCCAGGATGTCAGCGCCATCATGTCTGAACTTAAGCATATATCGCGTAAGACCAAGCGCATCCTTGATCGGGTTGAACAGCGTGTTATCGACGGGACGCTTATTAAGGTTTTTTGATGACTTATAGGAGAAGAGTATGAATTCAGAGGTCGCATTGAACAGCATTGTTGTACCGCAGCCACTCACTGACCTTGAAAGAACATTGGGTTTGCATGTTCATGTTTCGCCGTGGATCAGTGTCCCATTGATCTTTATCGTCTGGGTATTGGTTTTGCTGACGGTCAAGAAGATCGCGTTTGCCATTGCCAGGAAATTTGCCTCGAATACCAAAACGCAGCTGGATGACGTCCTTTTCGACGCGCTGGATTTTCCGCTGCAGCTGATGATCTATGCCACAGGTATTTTAGTGGTTCTTCCGCTTATACCCAAGGGCGATGTGGATATCATCAAATATTTTCTGATCGGGTTCAAATCTGTCGGCATATTCGCCGCAGCGCTGTTCGCCGATAAGTTCCTGCGCGGCATTGCGACGCTGTACATTGAGAAAATAGACATCCTTCATGTTTCCGGCGGTGTTGTCCGCGGCGTTATCCGTGCCATCGTGATGGGGCTTGGCGCCTTGATCATCCTGGACAGCCTCGGGGTTTCAATCACGCCTATCATTGCTTCTTTGGGTATCGGTTCACTGGCGGTCGCCCTTGCGCTGCAGCCGACGCTCGAGAATTTCTTTGCCGGCATACAGCTTTTGATCGATAAGCCGGTGCAGATCGGCCAGTTCATCCGTTTGGAATCAGGTGAAGAGGGCAAGGTGGAACGCATCGGATGGCGTTCGACGTGGATCTGTCTGGGGAATAATAATACGGTCGTTATCCCCAACAAGTTGCTGGTCAATTCACGCGTGACCAATTTCTTTTACCCTAATACCGAGATCGCTGTTCCGGTCGCTGTGGGCGTGCATTACGGGTCTGATCTTGAAAAAGTCGAGAAGGTGACGCTTGAAGTGGCCCGTGATGTGCAAAAGCAGATGGAGGGCGGTGTTCCAGCGGCGGATCCCGTCGTGCGTTATCACGCTTTCGGTGATTTCAGCGTTAATTTCAATGTGGTCCTGCGGGCCAAGGACTTTCCCTCGGTTCCGGTGATCAAGCATGAGTTCATCAAGCGTTTGCACAAGCGTTTCGCGCAGGAGGGGATCAGCATTCCTTACCCGACGCACACGGTCATTCAGGAAAACAATAAGTAATAGAAAGGCATTAACATGTTCGTTCTTTCGAATTTGTTCGCAGCACTGGCAACGGTTGTGAGTGCGGTTTTAAATATTGCCTACTGGCTTATTCTGGTCCGTGCCTTGATCAGCTGGGTCAACCCGGATCCTTCCAATTTCATTGTTCAATTCCTCGAGCGTGTGACCGAACCTGTCCTGGCGCCTGTGCGCAGGATGTTGCCGCCGATGGCCATTGATCTTTCGCCCATTGTTGTATTTTTGATCATCATGTTCCTTCAGAAATTCCTTGTTCCGACGTTGTTTGATATCGGGTTTGCGGTGCGCTGATCGGCAGAAACTGGCGATAATGGAAAAGTTTTCTTGCCAAAGGTAATTATTTCCTGTATAAAAAGACTTCAATAATAAGGAGTAATGCATGTTTGATCAAATGAAGAAGTTGATGGAGCTCAAGAAGCAGGCGGATATGCTCAAGAAAGAGCTGGAAAAGCTTGTGATTGAGTACAATGAAGTGCGTGGCATCAAGATCACGCTTAACGGCGCACAGATATTCCAGAACATTGAGATCGAGGAGAACTGGCTTGATGTTAACCAGAAATCCAGATTTCAGACCGAGCTTATCAAGGCGGTCAATATGGCTATCCGCAAGTCTCAGAAAGAAGCGGCCAGTCAGATGCAGAAGATCCCCGGGCTTAATATTCCCGGATTAACTTAAGATTTAATAACCCCCTAAGGAGGGCATTGTCATGCCGTACGATAAGTCATTGGATGTGGATGTATTTAAACAGGTTATCGAATTGGACGGAACGCGCATTACCGTCGGTGTTTTTTCATATAATGGCGGCGAAAAGAAGCTCCAGATCGGTCGCGAGAACCAGGACGCTTCCGGCGAATGGCGTTTTAGCAAGCTTGGCCGCATGGTCAAGGCCGAAGTTGAAGCTGTCGGTCCTATCATGACGAAGGCTCTTGAGAGCATGTAATTTGATATGGCAGGCCAGGTATATTTAACCAGAGAAGGTTACCAGAAACTCGTTGATCAACTGGAGTTTCTTAAGACAACGGGGCGCCAGCGCATTGCCAAGGCTATCGGCGAAGCGCGCGCGCAGGGTGATATTTCCGAAAACGCGGAATATGACGCGGCCAAGGATGCCCAGGCACATAATGAGGTGCGTATCAATGACCTCGAGGGTACGCTTTCTAATGTCGCCTTCATCGAGGATATGAACATCCCCTCCGACAGGATTTTCATCGGTGCGCATGTTGTGCTTAAGGATCTTGATCTTAAGAAAGAGATCAAGTACATGTTGATATCACCTGAAGAGGCGGAGTTCGGTGAAGACCGCATCTCGGTTTTCTCGCCTATCGGCAAAGGTCTTCTGACCCATAAAGTCGATGATACGGTTGAAATCCAGGTGCCGGCAGGGATCAAGCGGTTCAAGGTGTTAAGCATCAAGCGTTAAAATCTTCCAGGCAGTAAATCACAAGCCCCCGATTCAGTTATGAGTCGGGGGTTTCTTTTTTGCCCTATACTTTGATTTATCATCAAAATATTAGCTTGCATTTTTACTGTAGTTAAATTATGATTATTGATAATAAATCAATTCTTATTGCCATTAAGACAATCGGAGTGTTTGATGATATCAGAAAAATTGGGATCATTGCTGGTTGAACAAGGCAAGATAACGCCAGGCGAACTGTCCCTGGGTGTAGCGGTTCAGAGTGTGCTTGATCAGCATGAACAACTCGGCTCCATTTTGCAGCATTATGATTTTTTAAATGAACAGGATCTGGTGGAGGTGTTGGCCCGGCAATCGGGCTGGTCAGTATTCAGCGGATCCTTTGATGTTGATCTACTGGCGGCACGACGGCTGGGTTTTGAGCTTTTGCAGGCCAGGCGGCTTATTCCATTAACGGATGCGCTTGGCCTTGTCTTTGTGATGTGCGATCCTTACGACACGCGAACGACGGATCATGTGCTGTCGCATTATCCTCAAGCCAGGTTCAAGGTTGCCGGCATCAGTAAAGTGGTGGCAGCCCTTGATGCTCTTAATAGGGAAGAGAGTAAAGGGAGAAGTAACTTCAGCCCACAGGACAGTGTGCCTGATGCGGCACTTTCCCTGATGGATGAGGCGGCGATGATGGGGGCAACGGATATACACATTGAGCCCTCGGAGAAAGCCGTTGAAGTGCGCTTCCGTATTGACGGCGTGCTGCGCTTTTATCGCTCGTTCTCACGGAAGGAGCATCTGCGCTTGGTGAACATATTCTTTCATCGTGCCGAGATCAGCGCCGGTGATGTCTTAAGATTTCACGATGCGCGCTTCGATCATGTGTGCGGTGTGCGCAAGATCGATGTTCGGCTCTCGCATATCCCTTCTATACATGGCTCGTCTTTGGTATTGCGACTGCTGGATAAGTCACGGTCTGTGATGTCGCTGGAAGAGTTGGGATATGCCTGTGAACATCGAAAGATCATTGATCATATCCTGCGTCAGCCTCACGGGATCATCCTTTTGACCGGCCCGACGGGATGCGGTAAGACGACGAGCCTTTATGCCATGCTTTCGGATTTGAAGAATGTCGGCATCAAGGTGGTATCGGTCGAGGATCCTGTTGAGATCAAATTGCCCCTCGTGACTCAGGTCCCGGTGGACCTTAAAAAAGGGCATGATTTCGATCATGTCACGCGGGCGCTTTTACGTCATGACCCTGACATTATTCTTATTGGCGAGATAAGGGATGCCAAGACCGCCGCTGAGGCTGTGCGTGCCGCGGTCACCGGGCACAGGGTGCTTTCGACGTTGCATACGAATGATGCGGTCAGTGCTATTTTGCGCCTGCATGACCTGGGTATTGATCACAGCTATATCGCCAATACTTTAAATGGGGTTATTGCCCAGCGGCTGGTCCGGAAATTGTGCTGTCACTGCCGCCGGGAGGAGTTTGCGACGCCCCAGAGCGTTGCGGCGCATGAACGTAAGTTCATCACGGGGCCCGGGCACGTTATTTATCAGGCAGATCCCAAAGGATGCATGGCTTGCTACGGCGGCTATCACGGACGGACGGTGCTGGCACAGACGCTGGTGATTGACGATGAGATCCGCTTTATGATCGAGCAGGGATTGGTCAATGAGATATTTTTGAAGGTACGGGAAAGGTCGGCGATGTCTGGTTTCGCGGCTGATGCGTCGCGGCTGGTGCGTGAGGGGATCATTTCCATGGATGAAGCGGTAAGGGTGGTGGGCTAATGATCTGGAAGTATACGGCCATCAATGAGCTTGCCGGTGAGGTTAAGGGCATTGCCTGCGGCCGGCGCCGCGATATTGTTGAGCGTCTTGGAGAAAAGAAACTTCTGATCATTGATCTGGAGGTGGATGTTATGGCTTCATGCCAGGGCATTTTGTGTGCGAGCACCGTCCCGGCCGGTGAGTTATCCGTATTTTTCAAGGACCTGGGGAATATGTTCCAGGCTGGGTTGACGTTAAGTCATGTTCTGGGCACGCTGCAGGACGGCATTTCTTCGGCCAAGATAAGGGGCGCGTGTGTTCAGATGAAAGAAAGCCTGGTTTCGGGGAAGCCTTTGGCACAAGCCATGGAGGAGGTGCGTATTTTTCCGCCGTTGGCGTTGAATGCTGTGCGCGCGGGTGAACGCTCGGGCCAGCTTGTTTTTGCCTGCGGTCTTTTGACAGAGTATTTTCATTTAATATCGACGCTGAAGGGCAAGATTTTCCGTGCCTTGATCTACCCTTTTGCAGTTTTTATATTCTTATGTGTTGGCCTTGTTTACGTATCGCAGGCGGTTGTCCCCCCGCTTATGTCATTTTTGCCCGCAGATGCCATGGATGGCGGGCTGACGCGTTTTATGCTGGCCGTCAGCCATACGATCGAGGTGTGGTGGCTTATGCTGGTATTGATGACCAGTGGAGGCCTTGTGCTGGTGGTATTTCTGATGTCTCATTATCGCCGGGCGGCGGATGCTCTGTTAGGACGCATTCCTTTCTTTGGGGCATTGCGTAAGGACATGGATATAGCGCTTTGCTTCTTTGATATTTATATTTTGCTTAAAAGCGGGATCCCGCTTGATGCCGCGCTGCGTGAAACAGCTGGAACAGGCGCGACGCTGGCCAGAAGAAAGCTTGAGGTGTGTTCTTCTTATCTGGTCTCAGGGGATACCTTTGCCCAGGCCCTGGCCGCGACAGATTACTTTCCGGCTCTTTTGATCGAGACGATCAGGATCGGAGAGGAGATCGGCGCGTATGGGGATTATTGCGAGCGTGTCTTCAGATTCTATTACAGGTCCTTTGAAATGCGCTTAGGTGCCCTGGCGGCTGTGGTGCAGCCGGTCTTATTGGCCGTGTGCGCCGCGCTGCTCATGGCTTTTGCGCTGGCGTTCCTGAAGCCTATCTATGCCAATTTAACCCATATCGGTGTTCTACAACCATAAAAAAGGAGAAAGGTATGTTGAAAAGGAACAAAGGTTTTTCATTGATCGAACTGGCGATATCGATCGGGCTTATTGCCGTGTTGCTGGGTGTTGTTGCCGCGGGCGGGGGAATGATGAATAAATGCCGCATCCAGCGTGAATCTCAGGCGGTTGATAATCTCCGTTTAGCCGCACAGAATTATCTTTCGGGCCAGAATCTGACGTACGCGGGCGTTACGGTGGCAGCTTTGAAAACGGGCGGGTATTTGCCGGGGAATTTTGATCCCGTCAAGAGCAACAGCTTTGGCGGCGGCTATACCGTTGCGCCGAATGCCGCAGACAATACCAAGATCGATATTGCTTTGGCAAGTATTCCCGAATCAGCGGCCACGGCTTTGTCGGATATGCTCAAGTCGAAGGCCGAAGTGACCTCATATGATAATACTTCCAGAGTTTGGACGGCTACTTTTTAGGTGTTTATGCGCAGGCAGAGTTTGACGAGCCGTCGGGGGGCCGGGCTTTGGGAGATCGCCATGGGGATCGTGGCGGCTACCCTTGTTCTTGGTTTTATTCAACAAATGGCCTCGGGCATGATGACCCAGGCGCGTGTGAAATGTGCGTATCAGGAGATGGCCGCTATTTTAAGCGCATGCCGGCAGTATGAAGCGCGTCACGGGGCGTGGCCGACGCGTGCGCAGTTGCTGGAGGTTATGCCTCAGGCACCGTCAGAGAATGCCTGGGGCCGCGCGTATGTACTGGGGGTTGAAGGTGGCCGTATGTGGGTGGAAACATCCTTGCCGCGCGCTAGCGTACCCGCAGAGAAGGTACGGCTGTCGACGGCAAGAGAATACGGCAGCAGTTGGCGGTTAATGTATGAGAAAAGGAATGTTTATGCACCCTAAAAAAGGGTTTACATTGATCGAACTTTCCATGGTCCTTGTCGTTTCGGCGATTTTGGCAGGCGCTGTTGTGCCGAACTTTATCCGCTCCGTGCGCATTGAAGCCGGCAGAAAGACTGCCATGGAGATCAGTCAGATCGCCGAGGCGCTCCGCGCTTATTATGTTGATCAGAATAAGTGGCCCGAAACCTTTGATGATCTAAGCGCGAAGGGGTTTATTGATCCGGCATGGATCCGGAAAAATCCTTTTGGAAAGCCGTATGTATTTCAGCTCAACGGTGTGAATCTCGATATCGTAACGGTCTTGCCGTTAGAAATAGCGCCTGTGACAGCAGGGTTGTTGCCGATGTCAGCGGTGAGCGCTGAACAGGTGCGTTCTACGGTCACTCTGCCCGGGGCTTCCGCTGCCGGTATTCCTTCCGGCATGATCGTGCCGTGGGGTTCAAGCGTTATCCCCGCAGGGTGGTTGATTTGTGACGGACGTGCTGTTTCCCGCCTGGATGAGGCGCTCTTATTTGGCGTTATCGGTACGACCTACGGGGCTGGCGATGGCGTGACGACATTCAATCTTCCGGATCTGCGCGGACGCACGGTTGTGGGTTTAGATGATATGGGTTCAGGCCTGGCGAATACGATCACAGACACCCGCGCGCGCGTGCTGGGTGGGATATTGGGTGAGGAGAAGCATCAGTTAACCGTCGCTGAGATGCCTGCACATTCACATGGTTACGGGCAGGCATATTCCGGGGGCCGCTATGACGGGCATTCCTCGCCGCTCTATAACGCGACCCAATGGGTACAAAGCGGGGCGGCGGGCGGCGATCAGCCGCATAATAATCTTCAGCCGTCGATGGCGCTTTACTGGATCATTAAATCATGAAGGCCCGCTTTATCGGTTCTTTCTGCAAAACTTTTGCCGCGGCTAGGCAACGAGGGATGTCCTTCGCTCACCTCGGCCATCTTTTTCTAATAATGGCGGAAAGATGGCCTCGACGTTCGCTTCATGACATCCCTCATTGCCTTAACGCCTTGGCCATGTGTATGTGCAGGCGTGGGCTTATAATTCTTTTGATATTTATTTCTAAAGCATGGGCTGGTGAAAGTGCGGCCGTTCTGGCGGCCAGGGCGGACATCTCCTGTATGGATATCAAGCCGGTAGGTGTTTGCCGGCGTAATACGCCGCCGTTCGTAGGGGTTCAGATGCGTTTCTGGCAGCCGGTACTCCTTGTGGAGACGGTTAAACAGTCAGGACAATGCGGGATCAATGAATTCGCGCCTGTTATGTCAATGTTGACGCCTGCTGCGCAGGATAAGAACATGTTCTTCGCTTCACCGTCGCAGTCAGATACGACGACATTGCAGGGAAATGAGGCGCATGTGTTCGGTTTTCCTTTTTCAGATGCGGTATCAACGGCATTGGAGGCGCCGTGCGAGGGGCCGCCGGATTTTGGAGGCGTTGTCAGTTATTTGAGCGAGCTCGATGCGGATGAGTGGCGCCAGGCGCGGATGGAGAAGAGTAACCCTGCGGCCATGATGACCTTTCAGGCCGGTGCGGTCTGTGACAAGTACGGCGTGCTTCTGCCGGGGATGTGCGTCGGGCATTGGGGCGCTCTTTATCCGCGGGTGGGTTATAGCATGCGGGTGAGTGAGGTTGTAGCCTCGGCATTAAGTGTGTTCCGGGCTGTTGATATTGCGGCCCTTAAGCCTCAAACACCTCATCATGTTGTAGCACCGGTCTTGTTCTGGCCGAGTGTGCGTTTCGACAAAATGCAGATGGTCTCTCCCGTATCAGGCCGCTGCATGGCGGTGGGGGCTGATCCTCAGCGATGGGATTGGAATGTCCGTTCTAAAGATGGCAGGTATGTATGGATATACTGGCGCAAAAAAGAGTGCTGTTTGTTCTGACAAGTCTTTTGGTTTTGTCGCCCTCAGTGGCGGCGGGCGATCTTTACGGGTTGACGCAAGTGGATTATTTCTCCGTGCATGCGTCGGTGCCGAAGAAGCCACCCTCAGCCCCTTTGTGGAATGAGCAAGACAATATCCCTAAGGCCGTTATGATGCTGTTGAATGAACCCAATGAAGATACGGCGCGCCGGTATCTTGAATGGAGCCGTGAGCGCCAGGCCAGAACGGCCCGCGCTCAGGAGATAATTGATACCCTGACAGCATCAGAGATGAAGCCATGAAATATGGGGTCGCAGGCATCGTCACTATGGTTGTTTTAGCGGGGATACCGGCACCGCTGTCAGCGGATATTTTTGAGCATGTACGCCCCGTTGATATGGCCTTGCGTTCAGCCATGAAGGACGATCGCAGCCAGCTGTATCTTTTTACCCCGGATCTGATGTTTGAACCGAATGAGAAGAATATCAGCGCGTTAAAAAAGCTTGGCGTCGACGATCTTATGCGCCAGAAGGCACTGCATGATACGGAGACGGCGTTTGAGCTTTATTTAAGACAGGAGTTTCTGGCATCGCGGGTTGCGGGTAATAGTCTGCCTTTAAGGCACCCTTTGGTGCTTTTGGAGTATTCCAGTCCCGTGATGGCGGATGTGATCAAACATTATAGGATGACGGCCTACGAGCGATTGGCCATGGAGCAGGCGCGTTGGGCGGATATCCGTCGATCGACAGAAAGCCGGGCGGATCGTTTAAGCCGTCAGTCTGAACGTGAGTGCTTGGAACGTCATGCCGATAAGGGGCTTGTTGAGGCGATGCGGCTTTGCATGGTCTCAGCAGGTCCCATGGATGATCTGGTCAGTGTCAACGGAGCCGTTTCTTTGAATGACGGACGCCGGCGGATACATGTCATCGAGCAGGCTTTGGCACGTTTGGGATTCGAAAAAGGCCGTATCCGCGATATTGTCGGCCTGACGGGCGACAAGGTGGTGCATGACAAGGGTTATGAAGATGTCTTTCCGCGCCGTACGTTTGAAGGCCTGGTTCAGGATCAGCGTCAGGAATTATCACGCAAGTGGCGTGAGTTGCTGCTCAAGTACCGGGATACGCATCGCATGACGGTTGCGCAAGCAGAGGATCTGTCATTGCCGGGTGTGCCGGTGACGGCACATACGATGGATGACCTTGACCTGCTCGACGATGCCCAGGCAAGGGAGACCGTTCTTAAGCTGGCTTTTATTCAGGCCATGGCGATCGTATCAGGTGAATATCGGCAGGCGCTGGCGTATTTGCAGCTTTGCATGAATGACCCGGCGCTGAATGAGGAATTCCGCCGGATCATTGTTGACAGAAAAGATCAATTGCAGGAAGCGTTGAAAGGTTACGCGACGCCAGTGAGTATGGCGGGATCGTATAAAGACCAGCTGGCCGCACTGGCGCAGGCGGCTGACCGTCGGCGCGCCGGACTGGACCGCTCTATGCGTGTATCCGCATCGGCGGGCGGTGCGTTCAGCGCGGGTTCACTGCTGTTGAATTATTAGGAAATAAAAAGCCCTCTGTTCTCACAGAGGGCTTTTTAAATGATGCGTGCAGAAGGGAATTACTTCTTCTTGGCAACCTTCTTGACAGCTGTCTTTGCAGCAACTTTTTTCGCGGGGGCCTTCTTGGTGACCTTTGTGGTGCACTTTTTGGATGAGCAGCAAGCCATAGCCATGATCTTTTCTCCTTGTTTAAATTAACGACAACTTAATGGTAATAATATCATTTTTTTATTTAGCGGTAGCGAATTTTGAAATAAAAAACCCCCCGTTTGCACAGAGGGCTTCTTAAGAAAATGTGTGAAGAAAATTACTTCTTCTTTGCTGTCTTCTTGACTGTCTTCTTGGCAGGAGCCTTTTTGGCGGCCTTCTTGGTTGCCATATATTTTTCTCTCCTTTCTCAGTTAACAATGTTGCTTGATGACTTAATATTATCACTTACATATTAAGATGTAAAAATTATTTGATTTATTTTTATTAATTATTTTATTTTTTAAA
>PEAF01000100.1 GCA_002753465.1 Candidatus Omnitrophota bacterium | reverse complement strand
AGCCTGGTCCAGGACGTCCGCTTCTCAGGCAGAAAACACCGGTTCGAATCCGGTTAGGGCTACCAATTTAAAAGCCACCCATAGGGTGGCTTTTAAATTGATTAGCTCTACAGATGAAACGACTCCCCCGCTTAAACAACCGTACCCAAATCCATCACCACCCACTATGCAATTTCCCATCCACCGCCACCATCTCAACGGTTCGACTGTTTTTCTTCAACCATTTCTTTCAAGAAAGAAAAACAGCCAGGCGCCCGTGCTTTCTGATGGCGCCTGAATCCGGTTAAGCCCGCGCCCCATCCTCGCAACAACCATGTAGTACTGTCTTATTCTAAAAAAGCGTTTATAATTAAAGTTCATAGAAACACTAACAAGGAGCTGTCATGCACAAGCCTTTACTTATCGGATTATTAACACTGATCTTTTCGGCCCCGCTCAACTCCTGTCATGCCCAAATGACATCTGCAGCACTGACGATCGACATAACGGCTCAAAAGGATATCCAGGATGCCACAACCCTGAGTGACGCTGTCGATGCCTTAAGTGCAAAAGTCTCGGCCTGTTTCACCCAAAAGACAGCCTCAGCCGGTGAATGCCTCTGCCTTTACCCCGGTGAACTGCAGCACGTCAAAAAGACCTATACTGAAACCCTTGGCCGCCACCCCGACTGGCAGGACAAGGTCGTTGCCTGGCGTGATGAAAGCCGCACCCGTTCATTCATGATCTCACTCATGGGGGTACGCCGCACCCTTGAAAAAGATTGCCCAAAATGATCACGGCTTAAGACCCTATGCGCATCCTTATCATTGAAGACGAAGAAAAGATCTCTGAATTCCTGCAGGAAGGCTTACGAGAGGAAGGCTTTGCCGTTGACCTCGCGCCCGACGGCGAAGAAGGCCACTTCATGGCGACCACCAGCGACTACGACCTTATTGTCCTGGATCTTATGATCCCCAAGATCGACGGCCTGACACTGTGCCGGAAATTAAGATCAGACAAGATCACAACACCGATCATCATGCTGACAGCCAAAACCGGCGTCAAAAACAAGGTGTCCGGGCTTGATGCCGGGGCTGATGACTACCTGACCAAACCGTTCGCGTTCGAAGAGTTGCTGGCCCGCATCCGCGCCCAATTGCGTAAAAAAGACGGCCTGACCGACAACAAGCTCGTGGTCGATGACCTCTCGCTTGACCTGCAAACACATGAGATCAAACGTGCCGGTAAAACGCTTGTTTTCACAACACGCGAGATCGCCCTATTGGAATACCTCATGCGCAATGCCGGACGCGTCCTTTCACGATCCATGATCATTGAACACGTCTGGGACATCAACTACAAAACGGACACCAATGTCATCGACGTCTTCATCAATCACCTGCGCAAAAAGATAGACCAGGATCATCCCCGCAAACTCATCCACACCCTGCACGGCCGGGGCTATATGCTCAAAGGATCGCCATGATCTTCCGCTCCATCCGCTTCAAGATCATTTCCTGGAACATCGCACTTTTAACGCTGGCGTTCCTCGTCTGCGGCATTTTAGCCTATCATTCATTCAAATTTAACCTGTACCGGAACATGGATGACCTGCTCATGTCCCGGGCTGTCGGCGTCACCGAATCGATTGACACCTACTGGGAAACCGAAAGGCAGGAAGCGCTTAATGACGGCGTCCGCACCGGCGCCTTCAGCAAGATCAATAACATCAATTTCGTCAAGATCGCCCAGCACTGGGTAGAGAACAGGTCAAGTGATCCCCAGCTTTTGAATATGATCATCCAGATATTCGACAGTTACGGAAAAATGATCGTTTCCTCCGCCGAAGTGCCCGACTGGTCGCACTCTTTATCCCTGCCCGCCGAAACCATCAATCCGAAATCCGGACGCTTCGAAAATATCACCCTCAGCCTGAACAGCGATAAGCCCATTGACGTGCGGACATTCACCATCCCCATCAGGGAAGACAATAAGGTTGCCTATACCGTGCGCCTGATGACGCCCATGTCCGACGTCGACCGGCAGCTCTCATGGCTGAGGATGATCCTTTTCGGGTTCCTGCCCCTGATCATTTTTCTGATCGGCATCGCCGGCGCGTTCCTGGCCCGGGTTTCCCTGCACCCCATCGATCAAATGACAACCGACATCAACCGGATCACATCCCATAACCTGCACGACCGCATTGACGTCCCCCGGTCAAATGACGAGATCCAGCGCCTGGCAGAAACCTTCAATTCCATGCTCATCCGCATCGACGAGCACCTTATCGCCCAGCAAAAATTCATCCAGGACCTGTCCCATGAGATCAAAACCCCCCTGACCATCATCAGGGGCAGCCTGGAGGTAGCGTTAAAGAAAGAACGCTCGGCGGAACGTTATGAAGCATTACTAAAAGACACCCTTGAGCAGGTCGCCAACATCACCCGCATCGTCGAAAGCCTCCTGATCCTGGCAAGGTTCGAGAACCACGATGTGGCCCTGCAAGTCACATTGATCAACCTTAACGAACTGATACGCACCGCACTGGCCGAGATCCAGCCCCTGTGCGATGCCAAGGGGATCTTGACAGAGTACATTGAAAACGATGCCGTCGAACTTGAAGGCGACGCCCTGCAACTGCGCTCGGCGCTGCTTAACCTCCTGGACAATGCCGTCAAATACACGCCGGCGGGCCATACAATAACGGTCATGGTGCGTCAGGCAAGCGGCGGGGCCAAGATCGAGATCAAAGACACAGGGATCGGCATTGATGCGGCAAGCCTGCCGCACATATTCGAACGCTTCTACCGGGCCGAACATGCCGGCATCAAGGAAAGAGGGTTTGGAATAGGCCTAAGCCTGGTCAGGTCGGTCATCATTGCGCATGAAGGCCATATCGATGTTACCAGCCGCCTGAATGAAGGCACAACATTTTCTGTCTCACTGCCGCTTAAGCAAACATGATCCATACCAAAAAAGAAAGCGGGGCCCAAACCTGCGGCCCCGCCAAATCACGCGCATCAACGATAATTACTTGGCCTGGTAAATAGAAACAGCCTCCAGCACACCTTCCGCTGAAGCCTTGCAATTCACCTTGATCAATTCATCTTTCTTAAGATCCTTGAGCATCAACGGCTTTGCATTCACGTCATAGATCGTTGTGGATTTCTTGATCAGGACGGTCTTGGCAACACCATTAACATCAATAACGACCTCTGATTTCGTCCCTTTTGCCACATCGGCTTCTGTTACAGCCTGAATTTTACCGGCTACCGCGATCACGGCCGGCACGGAAGCCTTAGCCGCCGCAGGCTGAGCCATAGACAGCCCTGTTGAAACAAACAGGAGCGCCGCTACGAGCATGAAATTCTTCATCATAAATAACTCCCGATTTTACTTTTTCTTTTTATGTGTCATGACTTTAACGGCGGTCGCCTGATCTGTTGTACCCGCCTTAAGCATTACCTTAACGTGCATACCTTCCTTTAATACGGCCACTTCGCCCGCCGGAACCGTCACTGTCGTCATTACATCTGTGCCATCCTGCTTGATCACGATCTGATTGGCAGCCGCATTGATCGAAGAAACCATTCCTTTAATAGAATCGCTAGCCTCATGCTTCTTAACAACCGCTACTTTTTCAGCATTAGCCGCCAATACCGCTGAAGTCATCGCGAAACCCAAAACCATCACCATCACTACTGACATTAACTTACGCATATTCTCACCTCCCTCCATTCATTTAAATAGCCCTTAGCCATTCTAATTCCTTTTACCTGTTGATAATTATATCCGTACCAGGTTAACGAACCCTTAATGAAACATTAACAAATCATTAACGCCTCCTTGCCCCTTGACATTCCAAGTCTCGGGAGGTATCCTTGCTTCATCCTTCAGGCAGGCGCTGTTGTCGGTCTGAATATGCATTGACGCAAACAGTATCAGGGCAATGACGCCCGGAAATTCCATACCCGTGGAACGTCCGGGCATTTTTATTTAATCCGCATTGATTGCGGGCAATCCAAAGGAGGATTTTCCCATGGGATCAGAACTCAACATTAACGCCGGTGACACAGCCTGGGTGCTTATCAGCGCTGCGCTGGTCATGCTCATGACCCCCGCTTTGGCCTTTTTCTACGGCGGCATGGTGCGCCGCAAGAACATCCTCTCCATCCTCATGAAATGCTTCGCCTGCTTAGGTATGATCCTTCTCTTATGGGCGATCTACGGCTACTCGCTGGCCTTCGGCCGCGGTAACGGGTTCATCGGCGGCTTTGAGTGGCTTGGCCTGCGAGGTGTCGGCGGAGCACCGAATCCGGACTATGCCGCAACCATCCCGCACAGCACGTTCATGATCTTTCAGGCCATGTTCGCTGTCATCACCCCCGCCGTCGTGATCGGCTCTTTGGTTGAACGTATCAAATTTTCCTCCTTTCTGATCTTCACAGCGCTTTGGCTGACCTTTGTCTACGTCCCCGTCGCCCATATGGTCTGGGCTACGGACGGATGGCTCAGGCATTTGGGCGTTATGGATTTTGCCGGCGGATGTGTGGTCGAGATCAATTGCGGCGTCGCAGGCCTTGTGACCGCGCTGATCCTTGGGAAGCGCCTTGGACTGACGCGCCCGACCTTGCACAACCTGCCCCTCGTGGTCCTTGGCGGAGGTCTTTTATGGTTCGGCTGGCTGGGTTTTAATGCCGGCTCAGCTCTGGCCGCCAATGCGGTCGCATCCAATGCCTTCGTTACCACCAATCTTGCCGCCGCGGCCGCGGCCGTCAGCTGGGCTATCGTTGAGTGGATGGCCACGGGCAAGCCCACCATGTTCGGAACGATCTCGGGCGTCATTGCCGGGCTTGTAGCCATCACACCGGCCTGCGGTTTTGTAGAACCATGGGCTGCCATGGTCATTGGCTTTGTCGTCGGGCCTTTAAGTTTCTTTGCTGTCAGCACCGTCAAGCAGAAATTCGGCTACGATGATTCGCTGGACGCTTTCGGCGTACACGGTGTCGGCGGACTCTGGGGCATGATCGCAACAGGCATCTTTGCCACAACCGCCGTCAACACGGCAGGGACCAACGGCCTGCTTTTAGGAAACCTGGGCGCCCTCAAAACACAAATGCTGGCCGCCGGAGTCACCATAGCCTACTGTGCCAGCGTTACCGCTGTCATCGCTTTAGTGGTCGATAAAGTCTTTGGATTGCGCGTTACAGCTGAAGAAGAGATCATGGGGCTGGATATCACCCAGCATTATGAACGCGCGTATACCATGTTAGAATGATTACTACACAACCGGAGACACTATTATGAAACTTATTACCGCCATCATCCAGCCTCACCGCCTCGACGATGTCAAGAAAGAACTCTACGCCGCCGAAGTTAATCTGGTCACCGTCTCCGAATCCCTTGGGCATGGGCG
>PEAF01000022.1 GCA_002753465.1 Candidatus Omnitrophota bacterium | reverse complement strand
CGGAGGGTCGAAGCGGCTGCGCTGGCGGTCAATGACCTAAACGTGATCACGGTGCGCGAGCGCATGGTCATGGGGGTGCGGATCCCTGTGGTCAATGTGGCGCGCAGCCAATTCTCGCCGTATTACAGTTTTTATAACACGAGCGTCTGGCTGGATGAGGCTCTGGCACAGTTTCAGTCCGTTCTGGTGATGTTAGGGCGCCTGGCCGAACTTAAGATCACGGTTGTGCGTCTTTCTAAAGAATTGAAAGAGACCGTCAGGCGTGTGAATGTACTGGAAAAGGTCCATATTCCCGATTATGAAGATACGATCAAGTACATTACAGATGCGCTCGATGAACAGGCGCGTGGATCGTTCTTCGCGCTTAAGTTCATAAAGTCTCATCTGGCACGTCATTGAAATTTAAAGGCTGAGATGATTAACATGTTTGGCGCGGGTAATTAGTGCCCGCCCCCTGGTGGGGCGGGACGGGGTGGGGGGTGTTCAAGATAATCTCTTTGTATCTTGCACGGAAAGTAATATAATAAAGATGAGAAAAGACCCCAGACGAGATGTTGGGGTATAATGCAAAGCCCCCGGAGGAGCAAAAAATCCGGGGGCTTTTTATTGTCCGCGGGTGCAGGTTTAGCTGATAATTATTGTTCGTGACAGGTAAATTAGTTATAATCCAATCTTTCAATACGAAACAGTCGGTCTAATACGTATAAGAATTCTCTATGAAAAAGAAATCGGTTTTACTGTCCGGGAATGAAGCCATTGCCTGGGGTGCACGCAAGGCGGGTGTTTGTTTTGCTTCCGCTTATCCGGGGACCCCGTCGACCGAGATCCTGGAGACCATGGCGGGCTTCGATGAGCTTGAGGCCCAGTGGGCGGTCAATGAAAAGGTCGCATACCTTTAGGCGTTCGGCGCCAGTCTTGGCGGCAAGCGTGCCATGACCGCATGCAAGCATGTGGGGCTTAATGTGGCCATGGACCCGCTGATGACGACGGCGTATAGCGGTGTCAATGCGGGTTTTGTGGTGGTTGTCGCGGATGATCCCGGCATGCATTCATCACAGAATGAGCAGGATACCCGGCGGATCGCGCCCTTCGCCAAAGTTCCTCTGCTGGAGCCTTCAAGTCCGAGTGAGGCCTATCGATTTATTGACGAGGCATTTGACATCAGTGAGCAGTTTGATATCCCCGTCCTGTTCCGTGTTACGACCCGGATCTCCCACACCAAAGAATCTTTTGAGATCGATGGGGAACGCAAGGAATCGGCGCGCCTGCTGGAGCGAAATCCCGTTAAATATGTGATGATCCCCGGACATGCCCGCCTGCGGCATGTGGACCTTGAAAAACGGCTTGTGCGGCTTCAGGAATATGCGGAAACGACGGTGTTGAACCACGCCGAGATCAAAGATAGGAAGATCGGATTTATCGCGAGCGGCATTTCTCTTTTGTACGCCCGGGAAGCTTATCCGGATGCTTCGGTCTTTTCTTTGGGCATGTCCTATCCGCTGCCGGTCAAGAAGCTCCGGGCGTTCGCCGGGAAGATCGAAGAACTTTACGTGATCGAGGAGCTTGAGCCTTTTCTGGAAGAGCAATTGACACTGGCGGGCATCAGGGTCATCGGGAAGAAGCCATCGTGGCGCTGCGGGGAGCTCAGTGTCGCCGCCGTTAAAAGTATCGTGGCAGGTGAGGAGCGGCAGGATGTCCCCAGGAAGGCCCGTCGCCCGATCCTTTGCCCGGGCTGTTCGCACCGTCCTGCATTCCGCGCCTTGAAAAAGTGTAATTTCTTTGTGGCGGGTGATATCGGCTGTTACACCCTGGGCGCTCTGGAGCCTTTGGCATCATTGCATACACAGATCTGCATGGGGGCGAGCATTCCCTTTTTTGAAGGGATCAGTAAGACTAATCCGGATAAGAAGGCGGTCGCGGTGATCGGGGACTCCACGTTCCTTCACACGGGATTAAGCGGGTTGATCAGCGCTGCGTACAACAATACCAAGGGCGTGGTCGTTATCATGGACAATTCGATCACGGCCATGACCGGTGCCCAGAACAACCCTGTGACCGGGGAGACCCTTCAGGGGAAAAAGACAAAACCGATCGCACTCGAAGACCTGTGCCGGGCGGCTAATGCTGATCAGGTGGATATCATTGACCCTTTTGATGTTGATGGGCTTGAAAAGCTTTTAAAGACCAGGGTCAATGAAGACAAGCTTTCGGTCGTCATTGTGCGTCATCCGTGCCGGATGGTGAACCGGATCAGGAAGTCTCCGTCGAAGATCGACCAGGGCGTCTGTAAAAAGTGCGGGCTGTGCCTGCAGATAGACTGTCCGGCCATCAGTAAGCTTGAGGACGGGAATTTTATGATCGACCCCTTGCTGTGCGTCGGCTGTTCGCTTTGCCGGAACGTGTGTAAAAGTAATGCCATATCTTCTCATTGATCGGGACCTATGATGGTAAAAGACAGCGCAACCAAGAATATTTTATTTTACGGTATCGGCGGCCAGGGCGTCCTGTCGGCAGCGGAGATCTGCGCGCTGGCGGCCATGAACGACGGATATCATGTCAAGCAGTCGGAAGTCAAGGGCATGTCGCAGCGCGGCGGATCGGTCGAATCCTATGTGCGCTATGGCGCGTGCGTTCTTTCACCGTTGCCGATGCAGGGCACGGTGGATATTCTGGTCTGCCTTTATAAGAGTGAATATCCCAGGTTGAAAGACGAGCTTGCGGCCGGTGGCATTGACTTGATGCCTTATCTTGAGCAGGCGCATCATACTATCGGCGAGAGCAAGATGTTCCTCAATGCGTATATGCTGGGGGTTGTGTCATCGTTCCTCGAGATCAGGGAGAGTTCATGGCTGAAGGCCATTGAAACCACGTTCAGCCGTGACCAGGAAAAGAATAAGGAATATTTTTTTAAGGGGCGCAATGCAGGGAGGCGGGATGATCTTTAATAAAGAAATTGAATGTTTGGACGTGGAAGCGCTGGCGCAGCTTCAGTCAGAGCGTTTGTGCCGGCTTGTCGATGACTTCAATCAGAAATCCCCTGTTTATCGCCAGAAATTGCAGGATGCCGGCGTGGCTTCAGGCGATATCCGGACGATCAAGGATATCCGCAAGTTGCCTTTTACGATCAAGGAAGACCTGCGGGACAATTATCCTTTCGGTATTTTTTCCGCGCCGATGAAAGATGTCCGCGAGATCCATGTTTCCAGCGGGACGACGGGGAATCCGACAGTGGTCGGGTATACCCAGGAAGATATCGATCTTTGGGCGGATGTCATTGCCAGGTCCCTGTGCTGCGCGGGTGCCATGCCGGGCGATATGATCCAGATCGCTTACGGTTACGGGCTCTTTACCGGCGGACTCGGGCTTCATTACGGGAGCCTGCGTCTTGGGCTTACGGTCATCCCCTGTTCTTCAGGACAGACGAAGCGGCAGCTGAAGATCATGCAGGATTTCAAGCCGCGCATTTTAGCGTGCACGCCGTCGTATGCGTTATACATGGCGGAAGCGGCGCGTGAGGCGGGTATGGACCCGCGTGAGACAAGTTTACAGATAGGGATCTTTGGCGCGGAACCCTGGAGTGTGGCGATGCGCCGGGAGATCGAAAAAAGCTGGGGGATCTCGGCGATCGATATTTACGGCCTGTCGGAGATCATCGGCCCGGGCGTTGCGTGTGAATGCGGGCATAAAGACGGGTTGCATATTTATTCAGATGTTTTTTATCCCGAAGTGATCGACCCTGTAACGCATAAACCGGTCGACCCGGGGCAGCGCGGTGAGCTTGTTATCACCTCGCTGACGAAGATCGGGATGCCCCTTTTGCGCTACCGCACCCGGGATATCGTGACGATCAACCATGAGACATGCGCCTGCGGGCGGACGTCGCCGCGCATCAGTAAGGTCCTCGGGCGCACGGATGATATGATCGTTGTGCGCGGGATCAATGTTTTCCCGACACAGATCGAAGAGGTTCTTTTGAAGATCGAGGGAACCCAGCCCCATTATCAGATCATTGTCTCCCGGGAAAAAGGGCTCGATGTGCTGGAAGTCCTGGTCGAGCTGCAGGAATCGTTCTTTTCGGACGAGGTCAAGCGGCTGCAGGAATTTGAGGTGCGCGTCGCGAAAGAGATCGAAGCTGTTTTGAGCATCGGGGTCAAGGTCCGCCTGGTTGAACCCAAGACCATTGAAAGAAGTGAAGGCAAGGCTAAGCGTATCATTGACAAGAGGTCCTTATAAGGGGGTTGGGTATGAAGATCACACAGATCTCCGTTTTTCTTGAGAATAAAGAAGGCCGGCTGCACGACGCCGTAAAGACATTGTCTGACAAGGGCATCAATATCAGGACCCTGACCATTGCGGAGAGCAAGGACTTCGGTGTGCTGCGCATTATCGTGGACCGGCCTGAAGAGGCGAAGGAGGCTTTGGTCGCGCATGGTTTTGTGGCCAGGATCACCGAGATCGTTGCCGTCGAGGTGGATGATCGCCCGGGCGGTTTAGCGCGTCTCTTGCAAGTCCTTCAGGAGCATAGGATCAATATTGAATACATGTACGCTTTTACGGAGAAGCGCGCTGATAAGGGCATCATGGTTTTCAGGTTCGATGACGCTGATGCGGCGATCGCGGCGTTGAAAAGTCACTCCATTGGTGTTGTTGGTCAGAAAGACGTGGTTAATTTATAATTTTGAAGGGATGGGGCAATGGAATTATCTGTATTGAAAGACCGGTTTGCCAAACATCTTCAGATCGAGATCCTTGAGCGGCGTCCGGGTTATGCCAAGGTCGGGTTGAAGTTACGCGAGGAGCTTTTGAACGGCTTACGCTTCGCCCATGGCGGCGTTATCTTTACGGTCGCGGATTATGCTTTTGCATTGGCATCGAATACCGAGAATGAGACCGCTTTGGGGATACACGCGGATATTCATTTTATCAAGGCGGCGGCCATGGGGGATGAACTTATCGCTGAGGTCAGCGAGGTTTCCCGCAGCCGTCGTTTGGGCGTGTACCGGGGAACGGTCACTTCAGCGAAGGGTGATATTCTGGCGCAGATCCAGACCATGGGATATTTACAGAAAATGAAGGACGTGGGAGCAAAGGTTTGAAGCGGTGTTGTTATTTTTTGTCATGGGCAATTGATCAATCCTAAGGGGGAGAGATGGGAAGAACAATGAGACGGATCATGGCGTTGGTTGTGGCGGCGGGATTTACCTGTGGTTCGGCTTTGCCGGCCTTTGCGCAGACGGCAACCCTGGACGATGTCCTTAAGCGCGTCGAGGCACTCGAGCAGAAAAATGCGGCTATTCAGCAGGAGAACGCAGCGCTCAAGGCAGAGGTTATGGCGCTTAAGGAAGGGCAGTCGGCGCAAGAAGGCAAGATTGCGGCTGTATCAAAAGCGACGACATCTGTAGTGGCGCCAGCGGTGCCTTCGGGGAATTTCCTGAAGACCGGGCCTGAAGTCACTCTTTACGGATTTGTGAAGGCCGATGCCGTCTTCTCCAGCCGTGACATGGGGAATACGTCGACCAGTACGACACAGATCAGTGCAGTACGCCCTAATGCCGTGACGAACGGGACGTCTCCCGAGTTCCAGGCCAGCGCGCAGGATACCCGTCTGGGCCTTAAGTTCAAGGCTCCGGACCTGGATAATGGTGGAAAGCTTGCGGGGCAGTTTGAGATGGATTTTGCAGGCGGAGCAACGGCAGGCGTTTATCAGCCGCGCTTGCGGTTGGCGTTTGCGCAGATCGATTTTGACAAGTGGGCGGTCAATGCCGGGCAGAATTGGGATATTTTTGCGCCGCTTGGGCCTAATACCCTGAACCCTGGGGTCCTTTATCATGAAGGGAACCTTGGCACGCGTCATCCTCAGGCCACGCTTATTAATAAGTGGGGTGCGCTCCTGGGTGGGAATGTGACAACTAAAGTGGGCGTGATCGATGCGGATGATCCGTTGATCGAGGACACCGGGATGCCGGTTGGGGCGGCGTACGCCAGTTATGAAAGAAAGATCCTCGGGGTCAAGTCAACCTTTGGCGTTGGCGGGATGTATGGAAAACTTAATCTTCCGACGAGCGGGACGTCCAAGGATCCGATCTATGCCACGACAGCCGGTATGACGCTGGCCTTTACGGATTGGCTGAAATTCCAGGCGGAGGGGTTTTCGGGGGTAGGGCTCAACAAGTTCCAGGGCGGTCCGGCGTCTACAATCGCGACCTACAACGCTGCGTCCTTTGCTACACCAAAGCCGATCAGCGTCAAGGGCGGCTTCCTTGAGATGACATACAATCCAATGAAGAAGCTGGAGACCAATTTTGGCTTTGGCATTGATGATGTCAATGAGGATATGGGGTTTTATGCGGCAACGGATAAGAGTGCGACAACGACTCTCTGGTCATATAACAAAACGTATTATACGAATTTAAAATACAGTTTGAGCAAGGATCTTTTGCTGGGGATCGAATATCAGCTGTTCCAGACAAAATGGTTGGATGGCGCTCAGGCCAGCGATAACCGTGTCGAAACATCGCTTATTTACAAGTTTTAACGGCGTATTTGGCAGGAAAGTCCTAATATAAGAGCAGTAAAAGCCCTCGGACAGGAAAAAGTCCGGGGGCTTCTTTTTACCCTGGGCCTCAGGTCCTGTATCTAATGGGAGTTGCTTGTTTTTAAATCAGTTGTAACATAACAGGATGAGGTTTTGTCCTGGTGGTCGCGTCACGGGCAGGTTTGCGCTGTTCAAGTAAAACGTGCATAGAGTGCGGAAAGGTCAGATGAGATCTCAGCGTTCGATCATAGTGCTGGTGGCCCTTGTGTGGGGCTTGGTTTTTGGTCATGTGGTCTATGCCGACACGGCTAAAGAGTATTACAGAAGCGGGCTGCATTACGGCGAGATCGGCCGATTTTCTGACGCTATCGCGGCTTTGACTAAAGCCATTGCCATAGACCCGACTTACGCAAGAGCCTATAATAACCGTGGTGTCGTTTATTATAAGCAGGGCGACATGACGCATGCCATCTTTGATTTTGCCGAAGCGATAGAGATCGACCACAGGTATGCCGATCCTTATTGTAATCTCGGCCTTGCCTACGTTAAGCAGGGTGATCTGGAGCTGGCTATCGCTAATTTTTCTAACGCTATCGAGCTTAATCCCGCTTTTGCTAAAGCGTATGCGAGCCGCGCCGCGGCTTATTTGATGATCAAGGAATACGACAAAGCCTGGGTGGATGTGCATAAAGCGGAAGAGTTGAAGCATGTGTTCAGTTCGGTTTTTTTGGAAGATCTAAAGAAGGCTTCTGGGAGGGATAAAAATGAAAAATAGACAGAATCTTAAGGATAAAAAAGGTCCGTTGGCAGGCAAGACCGCGATCGTGACCGGTGCTAGTTCCGGCATTGGCCGCAGTACGGCGCTGGCTTTGGCTAAAGACGGGGCGGCTGTTCTGGTGTGTGCGCGGCGTTCTGACCGGCTGACAAAGCTTGTGGCCGAGATCCTTGCCAAAGGCGGCAAGGCTCTGGCCGTGACGGCGGATGCGAGTAACGTAGAGGATATTGACCGCCTCTTGAACCAGGCCTTGCTCTGGAAGGATGGCCGCAGGAAATACGATATTGTGGTGGTCAATGCCGGTCGCGGTTTAGCCGGCGGATTGCTGAACAGTGACGCGAAGCAGTGGCAGGAATTGTATGATCTTAATATCCTGGGCGCGGCGCATCTGATGCGCAGGGCCGGGCAGTACATGGTCGAGCGTAAGTCCGGGCATATTGTGGCCATCGGTTCTGTGGTGGGGCGTAATATTTCTCCGTTCGGCAGTGTTTACGGCGCCACTAAATTTGCCGTGGCATCGCTGGCAGAAGGATTGCGGCGTGAGGTGTGCGGTCATGGGGTACGTGTATCGCTGGTCATGCCGGGCATTGTGCTCAGCGAGTTCCAGGCGGTGGCCGGTTATACCGAGGAAAATTTCGGGAAGAATATCGCGCAATTCGGCACGTTGCTTGAGCCGCAGGCGATCGCGGAAGGGATCCGCTGGCTGGTGGCGCAGCCGCCCCACGTTAACGTGAGCGAGATCATGATCCGCCCGACGGGCCAGAGTTATCCCTGACTTCGTTTTGTGTCGTAGGTGTGCTGGTGTGGTTAAAGTAACCGGCAAATTTTGATTGATCAGGCACTCTGGGGTGCCTTTTTAATTGCCCTTGACAGTGTACCGACCGGTCGGTATACTTAAATTGATTGAGGGCTTAATTAAGGAGATAGGTGATGGCGAAAAAAGCCAATTGTAAAGAAGTTATCCTGGATGGTGCTGAGGCCGTTGTTATGGAAATGGGCGCGGTCCATATGTCGCTGGATGTGGTGGCCAGGAAAGCGGGGGTCAGCAAGGGTGGGCTCATGTACCATTTTCCGACCAAGAAAAGCCTTCTCAAGGCTATGATCGAACGGCTGGTCGCTCAGTTCTACACGGACCGTGCGGAGATATCGGATAAAGTAAAACAGGGCCCCGGGCAGAATCTGCGGGCGGGTATTCTTACCGCGTTGGCGCCTAACGAGAAACGTGATCGCATGGGTCTTTCGATCCTGGTCGTGGCAGCGAATGACCCCGAACTTCTTAAATGCCTTAAAGAGGCTCATCGCGTTCATATGAAGGAAATGGCTGATTCGGGCCTTGACTTTGAACGTGCTGCTGTGATTTCGCTGGCATCAGACGGGTTGATGCTATCAGAGATGCTGGGGCTTTCGCCGTATACGCCGGCCCAGAAGAAGAGGCTGAAAGATACAATGATCCGCATGATCGAGGAACTGGAAGCGGGGAAGGGATGACATTAATGGGGAATACTAAAAAGAGCCTGATCGTGTTGTTGACCCTGGCGCTGGGTGGTTGCGCGACGGGGCCTGCCTGGCAGGCGCCGGCATTGCCTGAGGCGTATGGGGCTGGCCCTTTGCTGGATAGGACCGTCGTCACGGATGCGGCAGGTGGCGCCGCACAGAGATTCATGGCAGGTAAAGATATCCCGGCGCAGTGGTGGAGTCTTTTTAAGTCGGATGGTCTGGATCGTCTCATCCGTATAGCCCTGGCGCAGAATCCTACGCTGATGGCGGCGCAGGCGACTTTGCGTGAAGCTCAGGAGAATTATAATGCCCTGGCGGGTAGCGAATATTACCCGGATGTATCCGCCGGCGTGTCATCAAAACGTCTAAAAAGTTCACCGGCAGCGGCAGGCATGCCAGCCGGCACCAAAGGGACTGTTTTTGATCTGCATAACGCTTCTGTCAATGTGGCGTATACATTCGATATTTTCGGCGGCGGGCGCCGTGAGCTTGAAGCTTTGAAAGCTCAGGTGGAATATCAGCGGTTTCAGCTTGAGGCCTCTTATTTGAGCTTGACGGCCAATGTGGTAACGACGGTCGTGCGCGAGGCTTCACTGCGTGAGCAGCTGGCTGCGCTCGGCGATATCGTGGTGTCGCAGGAAAAGCATTTAGGTATGCTCGATAAGCAGATGGCCCTGGGGGGCGTGTCACGTACGGAAGTCCTGGCGCAGCGTGCCCAGCTGGAGCAAACGCGCGCCACCTTGCCGCCGGTTGAAAAAGAGCTGGCGATGGTGCGTCATCAGCTGATGGTTTTGATGGGCAGGTTCCCGGCAGATGAGGCCGGGACGGCGCCCTTTGAATTGTCATCAATGACTTTACCGGAAGAGATCCCTATAGCCTTACCTTCCTCTTTAGTAGCCCAGCGTCCTGACATCCGTGCGGCTGAAGCGCTGCTTAAGGCGGCCAGTGCCCGGGTGGGTGTGGCCACCGCCAACCTTTATCCGCAGATCACGTTAAGCGGCAGTTACGGGTCCCAGGCCGGCCGGGCGTCAGATCTTTTTAACGCGAACAGTATGGTCTGGAATATCGGTGCGGGTGTTGTTCAGCCGATCTTCAACGGCGGAAGATTACGGGCCCAGCGCAGGGCGTCTTTAGCGGCGTTCGATGCGGCCAGCGCGCAGTTCCGTCAGGTGGTCCTTGTGTCCTATGCCAATGTGGCGGATGCCCTGCGTGCGCTTGAGGCGGATGCTCGTTCGCTCAAGGCTCAGGCTGATGCCGAGGCAGCGGCCAGGGATTCTCTGGAAATGATCCAGAAGCAGCTGGATGTGGGGGCGGTGAATTATGTCCTGCTGCTCAATGCTGAGCGTCAGTATCAGCAGGCGCGTATCAGCTTGATCCAGGCGCGGGCGGCAAGGCTTGCGGATACGGCGGCGCTTTTTCAGGCTTTAGGCGGCGGGTGGTGGAACCGGCCGCCGGAAAAATCAAAGGAGTAGTTCTATGGGCAAGAGAATGTTCGGCATGCTTATTGTCGTCGGGATCATTTTCGGCGGTATCTTCGGATACCATGCTTTCGGCAATTATATGATGAAACAGCATTTTGCCACCATGAAGGCGCCGCCGGTCGTGGTTTCTACGGTCAAGGCAGGCCTTCAGCTATGGCAGCCGCGCATCAAGGCCGCGGGCAGTTTACGCGCCGTGCAGGGTGTTGATGTGGCGTGTGAGATCCCGGGGATCGTTGAGGCGATCTATTTCAAGTCAGGTGATGATGTGAGCGCGGGGCAGGTGCTTGTTGATCTCAATGCGCAGGCAGATGTCGCTCAGCTGCAGGCTTTGCAGGCGGCGAGTGAACTTGCGCAGACGGTCTATGATCGTGACCGCAAACAGTTCGAGATCCAGGCCGTCAGTCAGGCGGTTGTTGATGCGGATGCGGCGGAACTTAAAAGCCGTAAAGCGCAGGAGGCTCAGCAAGCCGCCCTTGTGGCCAAGAAAAAGATCAAGGCGGCCTTTGCCGGAAAGCTTGGCATCAGTTCGGTCAATCCCGGGCAGTATCTGAATCCGGGTGAGAAGATCGTGACCTTGCAGGCCCTTGATACAGTTTACGCAGATTTCTATTTGCCACAGCAGGCGTTGGCGCGCCTATCTATCGGTCAGGACGTCAATGTGACGGTCGATACGTTCCCGGGGCGCGTGTTCAGCGGGAAGATCACAGCGATCAATACCAAGATCGAGCAGGATACGCGCAATGTCCAGGCCGAGGCGACCTTGCCTAACCCAAGGCACGAGCTTTTGCCGGGCATGTTCGCATCTGTCGAGGTCGAGACCGGCGCGGCTAAGGATCATCTGACACTGCCGCAGACCGCGGTCACGTTCAATCCTTACGGAGAGACGGTGTACATTGTTGACGGATCAGAGAAAGACGCGAAGGGCGCGGTCATTTTCAAGGCCCGCCAGACATTTGTTACCGTCGGTGAGACGCGCGGCGATCAGCTGAGCGTCCTTAAAGGGATCAAAGAGGGTGATGTGATCGTCTCCAGCGGGCAGCATAAGCTTAAAAACGGCAGTGTCGTCATTATCAATGACCAGCTTCAGCCGGGTAATGATCCCGCGCCGCAGCCGGTCGACCAATAGGATCTCATATGGAAAAAAGCCGCATTAGTTTTACGGATATTTTTGTCAAACGGCCGGTGCTGGCAACAGTGGTGAGTCTTTTTATTTTCGTGCTCGGCTTGCGGGCGGTCAGCCTTTTAGGGGTACGTCAATATCCTGAGACGCAGAATGCGGTGGTCACGGTCACGACGGTTTATACCGGCGCGGACCCGGCGCTCGTGGCCGGCTTCATTACAACGCCACTGGAAAATTCCATTGCCCAGGCCAACGGCATTGATTATCTTTCCTCATCCAGTACCTCCAACGTGAGCATGATCAAGGCCAATCTGCGTCTTAACTACGACGCGAACAAGGCCCTTACCGAGATCAATACCAAGGTCAATGCGGTGCTGAACCAGTTGCCCAAAGAGGCGCAGCAGCCGGCGATCACGGTGGCGATAGGGGAATCAACGGATTCCATGTACATAGGCTTCTACAGTAAAGTGCTGGAGACCAATAAGATCACGGATTACCTGATCAGGGTCGTTCAGCCGAAATTGCAGACGATCGAGGGCGTTCAGACCGCTGAGATCCTGGGTGGGCGGCAGTTCGCGCTGCGGGCCTGGCTTGATCCGCAGAAGATGGCGGCACGCGCCGTGACGGCCGTGGATGTCAGTAATGCCCTGGCGGCGAACGACTTTATTTCAGCGGTTGGCCGCACCCGCGGCATGATGGTGACGGCTGATCTCACCGCGGCCACGGGTTTGCATTCGGTCGAAGAGTTCAAGGGCCTTATCATCAAGTCATCGGGCGGGGCGATCGTGCGCCTGGGGGATGTGGCTAATGTGACGCTGGGGGCTGAGGATTATGATACGACCGTTGCCTTCGACGGTGAAAATGCCGTTTTCATCGGCATTAAGGTGGCGCCGACCGCAAATCTCCTGACGGTCATTGACGGTGTGCGTAAGGCGTTCCCTGACGTGCAGAGCCAGCTGCCGCAAGGGCTCGAAGGACGTATCATTTACGATGCGACCAAATACATCAATAACTCCATCCACGAGGTTGTGAAGACTCTGGTCGAATCGCTATTGATCGTGACGCTGGTCATTTTTCTTTTTCTGGGGTCGTTCCGTTCCGTGGTGATACCAGCGGTGGCCATGCCGCTATCTTTGGTTGGGGCGCTTTTTATGATGCTCATTTTCGGGTATACGATCAACTTGCTGACGTTACTGGCCTTGGTGCTGGCGATCGGGCTGGTGGTCGACGATGCGATCATTGTCGTCGAAAATGTGCACCGGCACATTGAAAATGGCGTGGCGCCGCTTGAGGCCGCGCTGCGGGGTGCGCGCGAGCTTGCCAATCCCATCATCGCGATGACCATTGTTCTGATCGCGGTATACGTTCCTATCGGATTCATGGGTGGTCTGACGGGTGCTTTATTCACGGAATTCGCGTTCACGTTGGTCGGTGCGGTCGTTATCTCGGCCATCGTGGCGCTGACCCTTTCCCCTATGATGTGCTCCAGGATGCTCAAGCACCATGATAAAACGGCGCGGCCGTCTTTTACGGATATCATCGACCGGCAATTTGAACGCTTGAGCGGCGCCTATAAGCGGACGCTGCATGGAACCCTTGAGCATCTTTCCGTGGTCGCGGTATTTGCGCTGATCATTTTGGTCAGTGCGTGTTTCCTTTATTTGAGTTCGCGCAATGAACTCGCGCCGCAGGAGGATCAGGGTTTTATCCTTTCTATTTATACAGGCGCGCCGACGGCATCCCTGGAGCAGACCGGGCTTTATTCCAGGGAAGTTTATAAAATTATCCATGCTTTTCCTGAGACGGAACATGTTTTTCAGATCGATGGTTTCAGCGGCCTCAATTCGGGTCTGGCCGGCGTTGTTCTCAAGCCCTGGGAAGGCCGCAAACGTTCTTCAGCCCAGGTCCAGCAGGACCTGCAGATGAAGCTGGCGGGTATTGCCGGTGTGAACGGCGTGGCGTTCCTGCCACCGCCGCTGCCAGGTGGTGGCGAAGGTCTTCCGATACAGTTTGTCATCGGGACAACGGATTCATCGGAAAGGCTTAATGAGGTGTCTGCTGCTTTTCTTGACAAGGCGCGTGCGAGCGGCATGTTCATGTTCGTTGATACGGACCTTAAGATCGATAAGCCCCAGACACAGATACAGATCGACCGTGAAAAGGCGGCGCAGATGGGGCTTTCGATGCGGGATGTGGGCAGTGTCCTGGGGTCCATGCTGGGTGGCGGGTATGTGAATTATTTCAGCCTTTCAGGCCGTTCATACAAGGTTATCCCTCAGGTCATGCGCCGTGAACGCCTTAATCCCGATCAGCTGAAGGATTATTATATTACGACCGCTAGCGGGGCGTCAGTACCCGTGTCGACCATCGTTGATCTTAAGACGAGCGTGGTGCCGCAGTCATTGAATCACTTTCAGCAGTTGAACTCGGCGACCATTTCCGGTGTGCAGATGCCGGGCGTCCCGCTCGGGCAGGCCTTGCAGAAACTTAAGCAGATCGGCGAAGAGGTCCTGCCACAGGGTTACAGCGTTGACTATGGCGGGCAGTCGCGGCAGTTCGTCAAGGAAAGTAGCGCCTTGGTCATCACATTCTTTTTTGCGCTGCTGATCATCTTTCTGGCCCTGGCCGCGCAGTTCGAAAGTTTCCGCGACCCGCTTATTATCCTCGTTAGTGTTCCCATGTCCATCTGCGGCGCGCTCATTTTTATCAGCCTTGGCGTTGGTGGGGCGAGCCTTAATATTTTCACGCAGGTCGGACTTGTGACCTTGATCGGGCTTATCAGTAAACACGGGATATTGATCGTGCAATTCGCCAATGACCTGCAGCGCGAAGGCAAGACCAAGCGTAAGGCGGTCGAGACGGCGGCGGGCATTCGTTTGCGCCCGATCCTGATGACATCGGCTGCGATGGTTTTTGGCGTTATGCCGCTGGTCATGGCCTCGGGCGCGGGAGCCGCGGGGCGCTTTAATATGGGCCTGGTGATATCGACGGGTATCTCTATCGGGACGCTTTTTACACTGTTCGTTGTGCCGGCGATGTATATGATGCTGGCGGCCGAACATAAGGCGTAATTCGAAAAATTAAGGGGACATGTACCATTAAATCGCGAAGCGAATTTGGTACGTGTCCCCTTAATTATTTCCCCCTTAATGGAACATGGTTGAGAGAATATAGAGAAAGTGGTATAAATAGTATCCACAGGCTGGATAGGTTAAGCGTTGCGGTTGGACCGCCACTATAAATCAGGGAGGTCATCATGGAAAAACTCGCGTTAAAGATCGGCGGTCTTGTCTTTATTTTGATCGGTTTTTTGCACGTGGTGCGCGTCGTCATGCAAGTGCCGGTCACGGTCGGCCAGCTGAGCATACCGCTGGGTGCCAGTGTTCTTGGCGCAGTCCTGGCGCTGGCCCTTGGAGGTTGGATGTTGACGCTGGTGTGCGGTTGCCTAAAAAAGTAAATTCAGTTATAGGCCGGGCCTCTACAAGGATTAAGGCGGACTATGGGCAAAGCGCAAGATGATATTCAAAAGAACAATACAGTGCTTTTTGACCTTGCGCTGCGCGTCGATAATCAGGGCAAGGCTTTCCTCGAACAACTCAATCACAGGGAATTACGGTTATTTAATCTCGCTACCCACCAGCGGGTTTTCCTTTTCATCCTGACGCGTTCACTTAAAACGTACAGCTCCATCCGCATGATGTGTCAGGAAGGTTTCGGCCAGGATGTCTCAACCCTCCAAAGATCTCTTTTGGAGAACCTGATCACGGCGCGGTATCTTTTGCATGACCGTCTGACGCAGGATGAGCTGGCGAAACGTTTTGTGACCTACAAGTGGATCATCTTGCGCCGGCATTTACTTGATGAGGAGAAGGATGCTTTACTGCTTCCCCCGGAGGAGCAGCTTGCTTTTACCGAACGCCGGCAGACGATCCTTGAGAAGGCCGAGGAGTTTAAGCGGGTCTTTAACGTTGTCTCTGACCGCGCCCTTGTGACGTGGTCCGGCAAAACCGTGCGGGATATGGCCCGGGCGGTTGATAAGGAGTTGCTCGATGAGTACGGCAAGAACTTTCGCATGTGTTCCCGTTTTTCCCATCCTGGGATACTGGGAGATCAGGAGTATATGATCCATGACGGCACAAAGCTTGAATTCTCGCCATTGCCATCGGAGATCGGCATCCGCCCGAACCTCATGAATGCGGTTGGATATGCCTTATCGTTTTTGAAGCTGACGTGCGCCCTTTTTAATCTTGACGGTCGTGATCAGCTTGCTGCCTTGGGGTCCGTTTTTGAAGACCAGCGGCGAACACAGTCGCCGGATCTTCCTCAGACGGCATCCGCCCCGCAAGATAAAAATGCGCCCTCGATCAGGGAAAGCATTGTTGTTTTCAAGACGCAGCCCTGATCTCCCGCCGCCTGATTTCATTTGACACAAACTGGATAAAGTAGTATTTCTAAACATACTAGAGAATTGGATTATTCCATTGAGCTTGGCCGTCTAATGGTCACGGGGGTTCTGGTATGACACACCTGGTGCTTGAAACTTTGGCGCGATCCAACGAGCTGCGCAAGGTCAGTAAGTTCTTGAAGCGTTTGAACGGCATCGATTGTTATTTGGTCAATACCTCCGGTGATCATGTGACGTACGCTGAGCGCGCTCAGACGTCTTTTTCGAATGATCTTTTTTTAAAGCCTGATGGCAACGGTTCGACGCCGCCGCGCAAGTTGCCGCGGGTCCCACAGGATATCCTGATGCGTGTCGATGCGGACGAGGATCCATTGACCCATACTTTGGACGACGGACAGTCAGTGACGATCCTGCCGATCGATCACAGCGGGTTGATCGGATATGTGTATCTGGTTAAGTGTACCCAGGCAGGCGTTAATACGGCGCAGATGGAGGCGATCCTGGAATATGTGCGCGACATTACACGCAGCATCATGAAACGTGGTCTGGCACATTTAAGTGAAATGGGCGGGTCTGAAATAACCCCGCAGCAGCGCATGCTGGCCAGGGTCATGGAGTACATCGCAAAAAATTTCAATAACAAGGATCTGTCGCTTAAAGAGGCCTGTAAGGAAAATAACATCAGTTATTATTATTTGAGTCACCTGTTCAGGAAACACGTAAGAGTATCGTTTGTCCATTATGTGACGCAATACCGTGTTAAAATGGCGGCAAAGTTGCTTAAGAACCAGGCCCTGACTGTCCAGCAGGTATCGTCATCGTGTGGGTTTGATGATCCCGGTTATTTTTCAAAAGTGTTTAAGAAATGGCAGGGATCAGCACCCGATGCCTACCGTAAGAATGGTTCCGGCCGAAAGAGTCATTTTGCACACAAATCCCCTATCTGCCATAGCGTATCATTACTCCACATAATCATATTTCTCCATAAAGCAATATTTCTCCAGTAAAGAGCAAATCCCTCCATTCACTTTCATTCTGAAAAAGCTAGAATACAAATTGTCTGATTAACCTATCCGTCGGGGGGTGCGTATGCGTCTATTGATGTTTCTGGTTGATCTTGAATTTGAGGCGGAGAATTTTATCAAGGAGGTGAGGGGGGTTTTTAATGTTAATCAATGGGGCAGGAAAGGAGGGGCTGGCAAGCGGGATCACGGATCATATTAGAAGAAGGTTGGGTTAATGCTGAGTAATATCAGCGCCCGGCTCAGGTCGAAAGAAAAGTTTATAAAAGGAGACGGAAAAAATGAAGAAACACATCAGTAAATTAATACTGGCCGTGCCCATGGTGGTGTCACTGACAGTGTTGCCGATCGCGGCTTATGCTGAAAGCGTGCCGTTGAACGATCAGCAACTTGATCAGATCGCTGCCGGCGAGTGGGTCCTGGCCAGCATGGACACGTGGAAAGATGAGCCTGTACTTAAAACCAGCCAGATAACGATCAGCGGTTCTCAGGTTCAGCTTCAGGGCGTCAGCAATGCCAATGTGGCCGATAGCGCTGTTGCCGTTCAGGGCAATGTGGCTAATGCAATGCAGGGCGCTATTGATACGGCCCAGGCTAATGCGGGTATGTTGACCAACAAGGCCTATGCGGACAATTACAAGGCCAGTATAGAGAAGATCGATGATACGGTCACAAAAGAAACTGGCAAGAACGTCAGTATGGATGTTTTCAGTAAGAGTGAGAATATGTCCAGTTCAGAGTCCGAGATCAAGAGTGAGAAAGAATCATCGGCTGAACTCGAGACATTATCCGAGAAGGAAGTCAAGGCAGAGACATCGGCAACGTATGATAGTAATGTCGAAGAAAAGTCGACGTCCGAAGTCAAGGCGGATGTTCACCAGAGTACGGAAGCGTCTGCTGATTACACGCAAAAGGAGAAGTTTGAGTCAGATTTGCAGAAAGAGGCGCAAAGTGAGTTTAAATCTGACATCAGCGGTGAATCAAGAGCCAAGATCGAAAATGAGGCAAGCAATAAGGCTGAGTCAAATACCCTGGTATCTGCCGAGGACAGTCAGTCAGCAGAAGGTTCCGCGCTGGATGCCAAGTTGACGATCAATGCCGGTGAGGCTTCTCAGAGCGCTGTGTCTGAAGCTAAGAATTCGGCTTCTGCATCCGAGGAAAACAAGGCTTTGAGCGAGGGTGAGGCGTCGCAGTCAGCGAGTCAGGAAAACTTCAATCTTGCAGGTGAGGTCACAGCGACAGATAAAGCTGCCAATAGTGCAAGTGCATCAGATTCCAGCAGTGCTGTTCATGAATCCGGCAGTACAGCATCCGATGCTGCGACTTCCGAGCACAGCGTTGCGGCAACGGACAATGAGGCCTTTAACGCCTCAGTGGCGGCATCTCAGAATGAAGGTATGCAGTTAAATAAAACGGATACTCAGAGTTCGGCTAAGGTAGAAGGTGAGACCTCAAGTGTTGGCGGGACTACAGCGGATTCATCATCGCTGGCGGATAATTCGACCAAAACAACCAGCGACAGCACTACGTCCAACGACCTGACCATGGGCAGCAATTCTACCTATGAAGCCACCAGCGGTACCGCCGCGGAAGATTGCCCGGGCTGTGTTAAAGATTCATCCGTAACAACGGAAAAGGCAGGTACGGGTGATGGACAAACACTCTCGGATAAGCAGACCGCGGATGTGAGTGGCACTTCAGAAACACATTCAGGGCTGCAGGCGTCAACGGGCGCAACATCGTCAAATTACGCTGACACAGCGGCTTCTGAGACTAAAACATCTGCCAGTGATGAGGCGGTTTCTGTTACGAAGGCTGAGAACAAGAACTTTGATGCCGGTGTAACAGCAACAGAGGATAAGGCATTCACAGCCGGGGGTTCAAGTAGTGAAGGCGCCCAGTCGGCGGCCCATGACAATGCCGCCAATCAGAGCGCTGCCCAGTCTGCTTCAGGGGCATCAAGTGACTCTGCCTTCAATGCCGGGTTAACGATCGACAAAGGAGCCGCTGAATCTGAATCGGCGAGTAAGGCAAAGAACTTTACTGAGTCGCAGGCGGAATCCGCAAACAGCGCAAGTTCCGAGAGCGATTCTAAGTCGGCCTCTAAGGTCTTTGCTTTGGACGGGGCAGTTGTTGCTTCCGATTCAGAGTCTAAGTCAGCTTCAGAGAGCCTCTCTAAGGCCGATGTCGAGACGGATGTGAAATCATCGGCTTCATCTGATATCACGGCTGAGAATAAGGATAAAGAGAGCGGTTCAGAATCGTCCGCGATGTCGACTTCGATGGAAAAGGCGCTGGATATTAGTGATAAGTCGAAATCTGAAAGCGACCTGTCTTCGAAGACCAGTGATGAAAAGTCAGTAAATAATGAAGCATCATTGAGTACCGAGGTGAAAACAGAGAATGAAGAATCCACGAAAGAAACTGTGGATTCAAATGTCAAGTCTGAAGAAAAGGCCGAGGCCAAGCAGAATACCGAAGCACGGGCCGAGACTGTAAATTCAGATAATAGTCAGTACACGGAAACAAGTGTCGACAACAGTACGACCGATCATGACACGATCACCGCAGAGAAGTCCAAGGCTCAGGCGGTCAGCAATCTGCTGGTCATCTCGGACGGGGCTCAAAACGGGTTGCAGGCGGTCAGCAACCTGAACGCGGTAGGTTCTGCTGTGGCGATACAGTCGAACATTGCTAATGCCAGCACGATATCGGGCAGCATCAGCCAGTCGAACGTCGTCACGATCATGAATGGGTTCTAACGGTAATGACATCACCTGGGGGAGGGATATTCCTCCCCCGGTGATGTATTTTCTCAGATGGCCTGAAGGAATTTGAGAATATTAACAGGAGAACGGCCATGTTACGCCAACTACTGATCCAGTCTGTGATATTGTCGTTGATCATGACGACATCTGCCGGTGCCTCCGGGAGCATGGCTGTTGTTCTTACGGATGCCCAGCTTGATGCCATCAGTGCCGGTGGGTTGAATCTGACGTTTGATTCTATGCTCGGATCGATCAATGCGGCCACAGAGAGTGCAACCAGCAGTGCTATCGCCAGCCTGAACCCGGCCAATTACGGGGCCAAGGTCTATGGGGGATCCAACCCTGCATTCAAGGTGGTTATTGTTCCGGCAACACCGGCGACCCCGTTAACTACGGCAAGTGTTCTGGCGCCGCAGGTGCCGAGCGTTCAAGCAGCGGCGGCAGCTCCGGATACGGATGCAACGTCACCCGTCAGTGATTTCTCTGCCGCGGCAGTGGATGTGCCGCAGAAAAGCGTTGATTTTGTAGCATCGCTGGACGATCAGGGGCATGTGGGCCTTATTTCTAACAGTGAGGCTATACCGGTTGAATTCAGTACGATCAACGGCAATATCAATTCGATCGTGCTCTCTGACATGGCTCAACAGAATATGAGCAGTTTTGTCAGTGTGAACGCGGCGGGCAGTATTGTGCCGGTCCAGATCAATTTTACGGTCTTGATCAATTCGACGGTCCAGAGCATCACCAATAACAATACGTTAAGCATCAATCAGTTTTTGCCATATTTAATACAATAAGCACCACCTCGAGGCTGATGGGCCGAAGAAGGAGTATCCCGCGTGATCAGGGCGATATTAATTCTTGTATTTTTGATAGTTTCCATACTTCCCAGCCATGCCGTCAGTTTTTCTGTTGGCGGGATACGTTTGCATAAAGATGTCCGGGCCATGAGGGATATCAAGCGTGAGCATGTGGTTGCGCAAAGCCTGGACGTAAGTTGCGGCCCCGCCGGGTTAGCGACCCTGTTCAATTTCTATCTGGATGATCCGACGAGCGAGAACGAGATCATCGCTGACCTTCTCAATTCAACGCCGCTCGAAAAGGTACGGGCGCGCAAAGGTTTTTCCCTGCTTGATCTGAAGAAATTTGCCCAGTCCAGGGGGTATAAGGTGACGGGATACAAGATGGATATGAAATTCCTGCGCGACTTTAAAAGCCCTGTTTTGGTCCCCATCAGTTTCAAGCGTTACAAGCATTTTGTCATTGTCCGTGGGATCGTAGGTGACCGCATCTTCCTGGCGGACCCGGCATCGGGCAATGTCTCCATGAAGACAGACAAATTTGAGGCTATGTGGATGGGGGGAGTCGGCATGGTCATTGAAAAACCGCGCGCGGTGGCACGGCGCAGTATCCCTCTTAAGATCACCAGCAGAGACCTGACGATCGTCGATCATCAGAGTGTTTGTAAAATTGCCAATCAAATGGCCGTCCGTACAGGTATATTCCCGGGCGAATTCTGAAACGGGGGGATATGGAAAAGACAAGCCGTCCTAGCGTGCAGATCATTATCGGGGTTGTGCTGCTTGGCATAATATCGGCATCAGGATGGGTAGCGACAGCCATCGAAAAAAGAAACCATGCCAGGGCTGAAATGGACTGGATGCGTTTCAGGGAGAATTTCAGAAAAGAGGTGTATCGAGATCTGGATAAAACAGTTAAAAGTACGGTTGAAGCGCAGTTGAGCTTGCTGGCTAAGAGTGTTCAAGCTGCGGCAGCATCTTCGCCGTTGGTCTTGGGGTCTGCCGTTAATGCGGTTAAAGACGCCTCCTTTATGGCGCAGGCGGGTATTTCCGACGATGAGCTTGACCGCCAGGTTGCCAGCGGCGGTATAAGTCCCAATACAATGACCGTGGGCGGGTTTAAGAAAGAGCCGGCAACGACTTTGCTGGCATCTGCCAAGGATCCCGGGATGGAAACGGCCCAGACTTCGCGCGTGGGGCCTGCTGATGTCGAGGATATTACGGCAGGTGCCAAGCCGCGGTCTGAATCGATCGCGCGTGCGCTTCAGGAGAGGGGTAGCATGCTCCTGCCTAAAGGGACATTGCAGGTTGAGCCCGGCATAACGTATGCCCATTTTTCTTCAAACCGGATCAAGATAGAGGGTTTTTATATCCTGCCGTTTTTTATCGGCGTCCCGTCGACCGAGGAGGTTAACCGCGATGTCATGATCGAAACCCTCTCGTTCAAGTATGGCTTTTTGAACAACCTGCAATTTGATTTCAAGGTCCCGTACCGTCAGGAATTCGACCGGGTGATCAATTCCGGACAAAGCAGCGAGACGGTGCGCTCGGCCAGCGGATTCGGTGATATTGAGATGGGCATGAGCCGGCAGATCGGCTGGGAACATGACATGATGCCGGATCTGATCGCCAATGTGACCCTTAAGACGCCCACAGGTCAGGACCCGTATGAAAAACCGATCGGCCTCGGGACCGGGCACTGGGCAGTAAGGACAGCGCTGATCGCCGCGAAATCCAGTGACCCGGCGGTTATTTTCGGCAGTATCAATTACACGTATAACGTCGAGCGCTCCAATATCGAGAATGTCGGTACTGTGAAGCCGGGCGATTCGGTGGGGTACAGCGTAGGGACGGCTATTGCCTTGAGTTATCAGACCGCGGTCAGTTTTTCGTTTGACCAGAGCGTTAATTTCTCCATGACCAAAAATGGGCAGCGGGTCGTGGATTCATTTCTTAACTCGTCGAGTTTCAAGACCGGGTTCAACTGGGCCCTCAGTGCGAATCAGTCGGTGGATTTCGGGGTCAGCATGGGCCTGACCAAGGATTCGCCGGACATGACGGTCGAATTGCGCTTCCCGCATACTTTCTAGGCCGCCGAGAAGGCCGGTCGTGGTTTGATGCATGCCCTCGGATGAGCCAAAAGTCCGGGGGTTTTTTATGGCCTCCATTTGGCCCCGCTTTCCATTTATTGCCTATTCCTGTTTGCTTGTTTTTAGAAATGAAGATAGAATTAACTGGATCATTAGGGCATGCTTGTTCCGATATTTGATGGAAGATAATAAGGAGTTTTATGAAGATGAATTTACAGGATGGGCCGGATATTGTTGCGGTGCTCGTTAAATTACAGGAGCAGATGACGGCACTGGACAGGAAGATGGATGTTTTGATGAGCAAAGATTCGTTTCATCCTAAGCCGGTGACACAGCCGATGGCGCAGTCGCCCATTAAGCTACCTCTGGTTCCAGCGCCCGCTGTGAAGCAGGATGACCATTCTAAGGGCCGGCAGTTGTATCCAGTCGTTTGCGCGGATTGCAAGAAGAATTGTGAGATCCCGTTTAAGCCCAGTGCGGATCGTCCGGCTTACTGCAACGAATGTTTCCGTCAACGTAAATCGGTTAAGCTGGTCAATGCTTCAGCGGCACAACCGCTTAAGGCAGCGGTTTCAGTTGATACGGTGGTTAGCGCGTGCGTTGATGTTCCTTCGACACCTGTAAAAGAAAAGAGAAGGCCAATTCCAGTAAAAAAATCCGTGCCCACGAGGAAGCCTGTCCCGGAGAAAAAGAAAACCTCTTCACGTTCAAAATAAAACGAATTGTGCATGAATTAAGGGGGCGCCGTACTTATTTTTTAAGTATAGCGTCCCTTTGAGTTTTTGGCTTTGTAAGTTTAGGGGTTTGTGACGACTAATTGATACATTGTACGTATAAAAAATTAAGGAGAATAAAATGGATCTCAAATCATATTTCGCCACAACAAAAGGCACAGGTGTCCTTTCAACGGCGGACAAGTTGGGGTATGTTGATGCGGCTATTTATGGCCGCCCTCATCTATTAGATGATGGTCGGGTCGCTTTTATCATGGCCGATAGGCTCTCGCATAAGAATCTTCAGGACAACCCCAGGGCATGCTATCTCTTTAAGGAAGAGGGTGAAGGTTATCAGGGTAAGCGGCTTTATGTTAAGAAGAGTAGCGAGACCGATGATCAGGACAAGATCGCGCAGTTAAGGCGCGGGCACCATGGTCCATGCTGTAAAGAAGCGAGCGAGAAGAAATATCTGGTGTATTTTGATATCGAGAAAGAATTGCCGCTTGTGGGTGGTGCGGAAAAGTCATCTGTCACGTCACAGCCCGAGACAACAGAGCCGGATGACTGCGGATGGATCTGCGCCTGAAAACAGCCCGGACAGCGCAGACTCTTATTTGGTATGCAGCGATTTGGCCATATGCGCGAAGGCTGGCTCAAGCGCGGCAAATTTCTCGGTTGTGTTCTGGTATCTGAAGAAGTAAAAGTTATCCTTAATGCGCGTGATCAGCATTTTTTCATGGATGGGCGTGAGCGGTGCATTGCGGGCCATGCTCATCAGTGTTTTGTATGACATCTCCAGCATGACAGCAGGCTGTCCCAGCAAAGAACTTTCCGCCCTTTTCTCGAGTTTAAACCCCGCCATTTCATGGCGCTTGGCCAAAAGGTCGTCAGTCACGGCATTAAGGTCATCCCTGGTCCCGATGTGTGCTGTATCTTTGACAGTTATGGAAAGCAGTGCTTCCTTGCTTGT
>PEAF01000021.1 GCA_002753465.1 Candidatus Omnitrophota bacterium | reverse complement strand
AACACCTGCGAAACATCTTCCCAAAGAAATGAATTCACATGATAACGGTACTTTCCCCACCGGTCTTTGACCTCTTCACCCTGTTTGCCAATAGTCTTCTGAAGAAGCAGAGTGAAAGGCTTATAAAACCTATTAATGGTAGCGAACACTTCTTTGCCCTGATCAGGATCCATATGCCAATTGCTCAACTTTGGATTTCTTTTAATATATTGATACATCCACTCATCCACACGGCCGCTGCCGTTTATCGCGACCATCTTCAACTGAAGCGCATGCATCATGACCATCTGTTCCAACGATACCAAACGGGAACGCATGCCGGAGTTGCGGTCCGCCTCTGATTCAAGGTCATCATTGGTCAGTACATAAAAGCCAGAGGGAGATTTCTCACGCGGCAGATCAACATATTCATAATCACCCGCACCACGAATAGATTTCATGATCGTGTCGAAAAGAAATGCATTGCTGCCAAACTCTTCCTTACTATCATTCGGTCCGATCACCAAGCCTAAATTATTAAAAAGTGACGTAACCTTATCTTCTATCTCTTTACGCACTTCCTTTTTCATGAAATTGTTGTTCTGATCATAAAGCGCCTTACGTGCCAGCATGCCGCGGAACAATTTTGGTAACATTTCAGGCGGAACTGAAGTGCCGATATCATTCAATTTAGCTAATATCTCATTGACCTCAGCATCCGTGATCCAGTTATTGTCTTTATACGAAGACACAAGCCCCTTAAGATCAACGACGCCGTTGACAGCGTCAGGATACGCCGCCTTAAGCAACCCCCTGTTCAAGCGCATGTAATCCAGATCAGTAAGCTTAGAATCCGCAGCGCGAGCTCTTAAAAGTGTATCTTCTAATTCTGAGTTTAACGACACATAATATTTCATAACACTTCTAGATTTATAAAACTCACGGTTGCGCAATATTTTATTCAACCCCGCGATCAACTCATCCTCTGGAAGATCATTCAATGACAATCTCTGCCCTCTCAACCAAACAATCTCTTCAGCCAATTCCTGATCGATCTTACGACCCTGCTTCAAATTCGTACGGAAAAGCTCAGGATTAAAGTTTGCTGCTGAGAATTCGGATGAATTCTCTTTCGGCTCTTCCGCAAGTTCCTTGGTGCGCGTAACGCCCGTGATGTCATTAAGGTAACCAAGCGTAACATCTACCTTTGCTACATCCTTATTAGCATTAAATGACTGCCTGATGAGCTCAAGCGCTCTTTGCTGACGCGCTTTGTGCCTGGCCTGTATTGCCGGCGCATCGTTGGAAGTGATACGCTCAAAATCCTTAAGGATCAGAGGTTCCAGATCTTCATAAGACTTGAACCCACCCTCATTCCGACGGACTTCCATGATCACATTCATTTCCGGAGTAGTAAAACCAAGTTTTGAAAGGTGCGCCTGGCTCATGGCATTTACATGAACGGTTTCCTGAGGTTCGTAGCGTAAGGCCCAACGCAAAACTTTCTTACCCCAAGTCGGCTCCTCGCCCACTTTGGTAGAAATCAAGCGCCGGCGCAAACCCTTGGTCAGCAGCAGCAGATTTAGAATACTCAAACCTGCCAGGAGAGCCGCGGCCTGTATGCCGAAATCCTTGACCGTAGAGATCTTATCCTGGATCCAGGACAGCCTCGTATTGTTTTCCAGAACAGGATAAACAGAAGGCAAAGCATTTTTATTATCCGCTCCCTCGATCGCAGACTTGAACTCCTGATCCAATGTAGTAGATATAGCCGCACCCATGCCCGCCACACTATTCTGAACAATATCCTGAGGAGACAACACGGACACATACGGTGCATGGCGTGACTGGCCATCTGTAACGCTATATACAGGAACGCCATTGTAGTTCAGCAACTGATTGTTTGATTTCTCCAGCACAGGCTTGCCATTACTAACAGACGGATACTCAAATTCTTCCGTCAACAAATGCGGGTTGTCATTAACCATCGTGATCGAATTCCGGAACACGCTCTTAAGCACTTCCTTGCCGTCCTTATCAAGAGTTTTCATGATGGATGGCAAGGAAAAGGCATTGAAGTAAAGGTTGCTGATCACTTTCTTGCCATCCTTTAGCCCTTCAAAATGACTCGAAACTTCTCGCCCGTCAACGGTAGTGGTCGCCGACTTAAGCGCCGGCTCAAGTTTACTGTCGACCGCCATCGTCACCTGGACCATGCCGCCATTTGAACTAATGGCTGGCGGGCCATACTTGGCGACAACATCATTATTCATCTTTGACCATGTGGTCGTGGCTCCAGACGGAATGCTGCCGATCTTTTCATCATACTCAAATTGTGTCTGGAACTGCGCAGCGCCTGTCGGGAACCCAACAGCATCCATCCCTTCATATCCAAACTTCTTTTTGTCAGCCCGGCCGCGATTATCCAGTACCGTCGTGCTGCCGACCTGAGGCTGATCAAAACGCAATTTTTCAATATTAAGCTCCAGGACGCCATGAACAGCTTCCGGATCCGCTGGCACAGCTACCGTCGGCTTGAACCCCTTGACCACCTTAAACTCCAACCCGCCTTCCAACGTAGGAATAGCTTCATTGGAGAAACTCGTGATCGCCGCACCACCAGGTGCATTGTTCACGACCGTGATCGTGCGGCTGGCAATGCGTGATCGGCCAAGCTTACCGACGCCGAAATCATAAAGGTAATAGTGGCTGGAAACCGTCTGGAAATTCGTCTTGTCGTCTTTCATTGTACCGAAATGATGTTCGATGGTATCACCGTTGCCCGTCAAAACATCCTGGAACGGCTGACGCTCTACCCCCGTATCGCGCGGATGATATTCCAACCCGCCATAACGCATCGTACCGCGTTCAGAAAAAAGCTTGTTGGGATTCATCAGATCTGGGTCGATCTGCCCTTTAGCGTCAATGAACCAGCTTTCACTAATCGTGCGCGCTGATCCAGCCTTAACTTCTGCTGCTGTGCCGTTATAGGTTTTCATGCTGTCCGGAACATCGATCTTGCCGGGCACGCCCACATATGAAGAATGCGTCCGTTCCAGCATCTTTCGATTCTCGGCATGTAGCATGACCCCAAGGACTGATCGCTCGATCTTCGGGCCCTTTTCGAGGAGAGACTGCTCAACACTGCGACCGCGGGCATCCTGAAGGATCTCGAACTGGAGCTGGTGTTTATAATTATAGAGAAAGGATTTAATGAAACCGTTTGCATCAATGCGATCGGTCACTGACTCTGAGAGCAGCGCGTTTTCTCCGACAGGATACGTTTTTTCTGAAGACGGCACCCTTTGCGCATACCATGTGCCATTGGCATACTCTTTCTTCGTCACCTGATGTTCAACAAAAATACCTTTCACCATCTTGCCGCTAATGACGCCTCTGACCACGTCATTCTGATCACGCCACTCTTCAATGGCATTGCCAGAATATAAATTGACCAGACGCACAAGCTTCCAGCCCGGGGCAATTTCAAGTTTAAGCGCTGACTCAGCCGCACCCACCTTGGTCAGCTTCGCAAATCCCTGAGCCAGCACGTCCGCCTGCTGCTGATTCTGGACCTCGGCCACAGGCTCGGTCTTCATATAATCAAACTTGACGCCTCCCACGATCACGCTGGCAACGCCGGCATACATCGAAGCGCCCTCAGGACCGCTGATCTCAGTGTCGGCCTTAAAGTTTAAATTGCGATCAAGATACCCATCCTGACGCACGGCTGGAACGTCTTCACCATGCCACTCCATGCTGCGGTGAACCTCGCGCCACACCTGGGCCTGAAAGGTCGGGAGTTTATCTTTGCCATCCAAATATACTTCCTTTTTCAGGACCCGGTTGGTGATCTGCACGGTCACTTCACTCTTCTGACGGTTGTATTCTACCGTTACAGAATCGTTAAGGATGATCGGAGCAACGTCGGGGTTACTACTGACAAACTTGGATATGGACATGATCGGTTTATTGTCCGCGATCAGGTCTTTTTGCATTTTACTCAGCTGGGTGATCGGGGCGGCATTCTTATCGATCATCTTGCGCATGGCATTAAGCTCGGCAAGATTATACGCGTAGACCTCACGGCTCCAGCCGGTCCCGTCATCAGACAAGGTCTGCTTGAACGCCTTCTGCTGCGTGCCAGGAACATAAAAATCATCGACGACTTTATAGCCCTTGCCATCCCTATCAAGAGACGATGTGGTTTCATGGCGGTATTTCTTGACAACGCCGTCCACTTCCATGGGCACGGGGGTTTTGTTAACCGTTATCCGCTTGATCACAGGCGCCTTGGCCACGGGATCCAGGAACTGATCCTTGGAATATTCCTTGAGATCAAAGCCGGTGTCGGTCTTAACCAAAATGCGCCTGCTGGCAAGATAAGCGTAAGCCACCGTCTCCATGTCCCCGGGCTTGCCGCCCTTAAGCTGGCGCAACTTGACGACCTGATCCGCCTGGCGCACGATAGCTTTCAAATCAGCCCTGATCTGACGAGGCGTGGCATACACCGCATCAGCCGTTGCTGACTTGGGAATGATCAGGAAATATTCCCTTTGATTCTTCGTCGTTTCACTTTCTGCCTTTTCACCCGTGACTGGATCAACGGCCTCGACCGTGCTCCAAAGCTTGTACCCGCTCTTATACATCTTCACATACTGTCCAACGGTTTCGCCCTTGATGTCCTTCTTGAGGATCTGTGTCTTCATTTTCACAGACCGCTCAGTTACCTTGCCCTGGCCGACTTGCGGGAGACCCGGCTTCTTTATTAAAGTTGCCGGGATCTTGTCGATCGCCGCCACAGCCGCATACCGTGCGACCTCATTGCCTTTACCATCCTTAACGATAACGAGCGCATTCTTTTCGTTAAATTCTTCAAGCGTATGGGTAATAACAGGCGCAATGGAGCCGTTTTTAAACATTTCAGCCAATGTTTCATATAAAACAATCCTGGCCTCAGGCTTGGCCGTGGCCTTTTTAATAGCCGCGGCAAGCTGCTCCACATCAAGCTTACCTTTCTTGGCCATGTTATTCTTTCTGGTCAATTCAGGCCCGATATTCTTTAACCCGGCATCCTCACGCGTGTAGGCGTCTTGGGTCCAGATCTCGCCCGTTTTTTCCTTCTGCCCCTCGATCGCCTTCTCGGAATACCGGTTCTCCGCGATCGCCTTAACGAGTTCAGCCTCGGTCACAAACTGTTCTTGCCAGACCAGACCGCCTTCACGAACACCCTGCCCCGCTTGTATGGACTTGAGCTCTGGCAATGGTTTTTGAACCATCATGCGGCCGACAACCACTTCGCCCGCAGCAACCGCTGCCTTATGAACAGGATTAGTAAGATCAGCCGCATACCATCCATCCTTATTCTTATTAAGGATCACCTTCTTCTTATCCAAAAGAGCCTGACGAATATCAAGGAACACCTTCGTCGCCGCCAAGGCTTTCTGGGTGTATACACCGACAGGTGTTATGCCCTTCACATCACGGATCTTACCGTCAATTTTATATTGACCCGGCAACAGGACCATGGTCTCGCTTTCAAGACCAGCGTCATACGCCTTCATAATTAAAGGTTTTATAATTCTCCAAATTGCATCAGAATCACTCCCTGCAATTTCCCGGATCCTGTCTTCATTAAAATCGCCCTTTAAACGTACCTCCGTTTCAGAAACACTCTCTAAAATGTCACTTTTAATTAATTTATCTAATATTGCGTCTCCATTAAGACCAACTTTTGAAATCTTCGACTTTTCAATAGCCTCATTCTGTAAATACATCACCGGCACAAGTTTCCCAGCAAGTGTCAACTCTTTGAATTCAGCCTCGCTGATGCCCATAAGCGCCAAACCAGGTAACTTAAGTGTGCCGAATGCTTCATTTTTTATCTTATTCAATCTGGCGCTTTCCGCTTCACTTATCCACACAACAGCGCCCTGACGGGTCAATATCGCAAAACGCTTGGCGAGTTCTTCCCCGGAAAGACGCATCGTGATCGGCCTTTGATCACCTTCATATTTACCGACCTCACCCGGGAACACCTTGAGCGCCACGAATCCCTTAAGAAAGATGCCTTTTTGCTTCTCTTTTTCGATGTCACTTTTCCAATTAAAGATCGAGGAAAGCGGAAGCCCCATGTTCAGGGAGAAGGCATTTCTTTTGCCTAGCGTGCGGTCGACGCCCACAGAAATACTGGCATACTGCGTTTTAGCTATGGTATAGGTAGCGCCAAATGAAGCCTGACCATCGGCATACGCGCGGCCATGGATCTCCATGTTCTTATATTTCAAACTACCCATAGCAGAAGTGGTCAACGCACCGGCGGTCAGGTCAGCGCTGAGCTCTTCGATACCGGCAAGCTTGGTCAACCTCAATTGCAGCGGAATGTCTTTGGTTATCTGTCCATCCGCGCGATAGGCCTCTACACCCAGCGCCACCGTAATATTGTCTGTCAGTTTCTGCGACAGGCTCAGACGGCCGAACGTGAACGTGTTCTGCGTCGAAACATCAACATTGACCGGACGCGTGCCAACAGTCTCTCCTGTGTACGGATCGATCAAATTCAAGGTCCCCTTACGTTCACCGCTGGAAGAAACCGCGCCGAGTTCAAGCAATAATATGGTATTCATACTGAACTGATGCTTGATGAAACCGGATGCCGCACCAACCTGGATATGATCACCGCCATCCTGCGCCATACCCTGTACGGTAAGGCCCAGGTCTGTCTTTGACAGCACTTTATTATTCTCATCAGTCCTGACCATGGCCTTGACAAAACTGTTGGAAAGCAGGTAATAACTCGCTTTCTCTGTCTCATACACCTTGTTGGGCAATTCTTTCGACTGCGTGCTATTGATCATGCTGAACGTGACGGTATCAACGAACGTTTCACCAAAAATATCAGCATTGATCGTATTGTACGTGTTAATCGCCTGGCCTTCAGCGGAAGATGTGTTCGAACCCGTCGCAACACCTACCGTAACATTACTTGTCTGGGTTTGTAAAAGCCAACTGGTTTGCGTATTGGAACCAGGCCCGAACGATGCTTCCCATGCCTCACCCGATGTGCCGCCCTGAACCATGGTGCCACTAGAACGCATGAGCAGATCGACCTTCATTTGATCAAGCTTGATCTTGGTGCCATCAGCAAGGATCAGCGCCTTGCTCAAAGCATAATCCATTGTTATATTCTCAAGCTTATCGATCATGCTATTAAGGATCTGGAGGGCCTCGTCCTGCTCCGGCGTGCTCAACCCGCTTTCAGTGATGGCTTTTACAAACTCATTGTAACGATCAAGCACCTTTTGATTGTATTCTTGAGACACTCTATAATATTCGGCCTTGGCATCCTCAACGGCCTTCTCAAACCCTTTTTTCTCGTCCTCAATGGACTTCCTGGTCGCGGCGAGCGCTGTATTCGCTTCAAGCTTGCGTAACTGCTCGCCGGTAAGATTCGTTGAAAGTTCTTCGTACAATTTCTTTTCTGCTGAAGTTGCTCCGCTGCGCGCTTTCACGATATCCTTGGCAGCGGCCAGATTCTTTTTCTCAAGGGCGATGGCGGATGAGATCTCTGTGTTGAAAAGCGTATTACTGGTCTCCAGCGCCTTTATTTTATTAAGGATCGCTAAACGCTCGACCAACACAGCCTCTTCCTCAGCATAGATATTGCGCGTCGCTGTAGCGGCATTCAAAAGCGAACCGCCCTTCCCTAGATTGTCTGTCGCTGTAATCGCCGTATCAACTAAAGCACGAATCTTTATTTCTCTGGCGATATTATCATCGTATTTTATAAATAAGGCCTGTCCTTCTGCGCTCAAGCGCCCGGAACCCGCCGCCAACTTGATATAGTCATACTGTTTAGTATCACGTTCGGTACGGCCCGCTTGAGTGTCCGCGTAGCCCTTCGGGTTTGTCCCCTTGAAATTCCCGTCATCATTTTCCCAGGCGTTCAAGATCAAATACCCTTCTTTGACCGTTTTAGTCCCGTCTGGATTCGTAACCGTGTATTTACCCTTCTCAAGGAACATATTGGTGTAGTCAGGAGCTTTGGTCGTCAGCGACTGGCTTAAAAGTGTTTGGGACTGCGTAAGGGTATCCCTATACGCTTGAAGATCCTTGATCTTGTCGGCGAAAATAAGGCCCGGGGCCTTAGGAAGTACCCCGTCTTGATACGCTTTCTGATCCGCTTCAAGTTGTGCGCGCATACGCGTCGCAACCTGCAACTGACTCTCCGCTAAAGCCTTCTCTTGTTGTACATACCCCTGCCAAACGGCATCACCGCTGGCAAGTGTCGATTGCTCAGACCAGAAAGTGATGCGTCCTTTAACGCGATCAATATAGCCCATCGGCTTGGCCTTCGGATCAGGGTCATTGTCATTCGTATTAAAATACGCCAGTCCATTCGTGATATTGTCTTTTACATTCGGGTCATTGCTTGTCAGAACGTTTCGGCCCCTGCCCTCTTTCATCAGGGCCTGATATGCCGCTATCCCGGCATCGGTTTTCTTGATCTCTGCCGCGATACCATTTTCGCCATTGATCTTAAGGTCGATCGCCGCCGTCTGCTCCGCAGGCGTCCACGCAACGGGCGTCCCGTCCTTTACTACAGGCTCTGGCATAAAATACAAGCTGGTCAACGTGGTTGTCGGCTTGCTCGTAAGCGTTGTCGACGTTGTTGTCGTTGTCGTCGTTGTCGGCGTTATCAGCGTTCCGTCTTTCTTCACCAACAAGGGGACTTGTGCATCCCCGGTAAAGAGCCCAAGGTTATTCATCGAACCCCTGGCCGTATTCACACCCTCCTGGATCTTCCCGGCTACAATAATATTCCCATTCGCATCAACGGTCCCAAGCACATCGTCGCTCATCCACCCGCCGAATTGGCCGTAAAGCGCTGACTTCTTTTCACTTTCGAGGATGTTCAACTGGGCCCCGACCTTGGTGACAACCTCAGTCCCTGCCTGCTGAATATCCTTGTGCTTATCCAACCAATCCGCCCCGGCATTGGCGCGCGCTTCAAGTTCCTGCGCAAATTTCACACCCGCTGTCTCTAATTTGCTGCGGGCAGTATCCAATGCCTCCCGCTTAAGCCGAACAGTCACCTTGTCTTCTATAGATATAGACCTGGGCAACTCTTCTTTCTTCAAAGCCTTCCACAGATCACCTAAATTCTTGGCTTTACGCATATTAACCAGCTGCTCCAGGTCCACAACCGGGCCTCGAACAGGCAGTTGAAACGTTCCATTAGGCCCCGCGCCATCGCGATATCGTTCCAAGATCCCGTCGCCGCCGATAACCAGATACGCTGCTTTCTTTAGGATTTCGTTCGGGTAAATTGCTTCTAGCAAAGCCCTGTTCAAGCGGGCAAGATCTTCGAGCGTGGCGTCAGCACTGGCCACCCTCTCTAGTAAGGGCTGTATCTTTATATCGAGCAGTTTGCCATCAAAGGATCCTTTAACCTCATCATAAAACTTGGGCATCTTTAAGATATCATTAAGAACCCGTATAAAATCTTGTCCCGTTACTGTTTCAAGCGCATCTGTACTTGTCGCAAGCTTTTGGAGCAACAAAACATCGCTTTTCTTATTGTTTTTAAGGGAGTTACGCAGCGCCTCGATGTTTAAATCACCCACCGTAAACACAGACTCCTTGATCTCGTCGTGATACTCCGTATTATTCCGGCCTTCAATAATAGCCACGGGCGTTTCACCCGCTTCATTGATAGCCCCCACAGGCACCACGCGGGCATTACGCGTTTTCTCAACAGGCGGCGTCTCTTGTTTATCCTCGGCATTGATGGTCGTAAGGGGTTGATCGCCCGCCGCGATCGAAGATATGGCCAGCAGGTCTTTCATCTTGGTAATACGCCGCGTCGCAGGGCCCCTGACATCAAGCGCCAAAGTAATATCATCAGGCTTTGCAATAAAGACAGTGAACGATTTTAATACAGTGCCTGATTCTTCCTTAGTCATGACCTGCAGGCCCTTGGGCAATGTGATATCCCGGCGTGGCTTGATATCAGCAGGCAATTTATTGTCACCTTTCTGGGACAATTCATCGTCACCTTCCTGGGCAGGAGCCTTGATCGTCACAGGGTTATCGAGAGGAAGAGCATTCTTCATGTCATCCTTCTTGAATTCAACCGTCGACTCTTCGATGTCGTAAAATACCTTACCACCCTTCTCAACACGGCTCAATTTCACCGTCATGCCTTTTACATCTTTATCAGGAGCAGTCTTGGTGAACGAAAAAGTATCCTGCAATATACGGTTGGCACTTAATATGACCATCCCGTAGGCCCCTTGCATTCCATTCCAGCCACGCTGTTGTTGCATACTAGGCGATTGTTGCGGATTACCCCGATCAATTAAACTCCGGTTAAAGCGCATTAATTCGTTTTCACTTAAACTCTCTATCTTAGCGATGAGATCATTATCATCCTGAGTCATCGTTAACTCAGAGTACCTCTTATATAAATTCTTATCTTTCAGTAGATTATTGTTAATTTGTTCAATGGCTGAACCTTCTGGCAGATCAATGCCCCGATGCTGAAGCGCTGACACTAACCCTGCAACAGTAAATCCCCCTTTAAAGTCCTCCTCAGAATACGGCACATTTTCAACCATCATCGGTGCATCTCTATCAATAAGGCGCGTTACCCCCGCCACCTTCTGTTCCTTGAACCTGGTCACGGCCGTTCCCTTGGGGTACACTTTCATGACCTCACCACGGAACCAATCAACCGATACAGCGTCAACATCGTTGCCATTATATTTACCGGAACGCACCTCGGCCGTAATGGCCGCCAGGCGTGCATCACGATACTTGTTGGGCATAACATAGAACTCGCCCGGCTCCAGCCACAAGCCGCGCGTCTTCATAGAACTCACCATCTCTTCATCATTCGAAAAGAACCGCATGGCATGTAGAACTTTGTACGTTTTAACGCCCCTACTATCGAACGTATGCTGATAGGCAAACAAGAATTGATCGGCCATCATCTCCTTGCCATTCTCATCCATCACAACCTTTGTATCGGTCGGATCACCGCTCAACAACTTCCCGGTCAGCTTTTCGCCCGCAGCCCCGCGCTGAACGCTATAGAGTTCATTCGGCGAAGGATCCGCCCATGACTTAGCGCCATAAGCCTCTTCATTAGCGCCCATCACATAAGTAAAAACACGCTCCCAGATCGGCGTCGATTGATGGTCCGCCAGTTGTTCAAGATACGGTATCTGAAGCAAAACCCAGTTCAAAGTATCGCCAACAGCCCTAACAAGACCAACACGAACAGCGGTGTATGACTTCTGCGGGCTAACAACCGTTTTTCCGTCCACGGTTGTAACAGCCGGCCCGACTTTTATATTCTCCGTGTCAACAATCGGCATGACCAGACTTGCCGCTGTCAAACGGCTATCGACCACATACCCGTTCTCCGCCGCTCCGGAATACTGCTTCCTGGACTCATTATAAAATTGCGCTGTTTGATCCAGAATAAAAGCACCTGTGGTAGGATCGATCGAACCGCGAATACCCGTAGAAAGCATACTTGAAGCCAAGTTCACCCACGGGGCCTTGTCATTCGCAAGTCCACCGTTCACTGTAAATGATTGACCGTTAAAGCCCAGCGTGGCCTGAAGGACCAACCCTTGCGACTTCGAGCCGACCATCTTCTTATCCATGGCCTGCCAGGATTCCTTGAACGCTTCCGGAGCAAAATTTACCTGATCAGCCGTCGCTGATAGAAATCCAAAAATAGAACCTTTAAGCGTTTTGCTACGCTTCTTTTCGTCCTCTGCAGTCGCCGCACCCGCTGCGGGCGGAAAATTCTCATCGGCTTCTTTCATGCTCTCTTTATTAATAGCCAGCTTTGCCGCTATATCTTCGGCTTCGGATTTCACCGGCTGCTTCTTTAATAAATACCGCCTGACCGCTTCAGCGGCTTTTTTACCCGCGACAGGGCCCTGATCATCCGCCAACACAAGTTTGGGGGTGTTTAATTTGAACTTTTCTCCGGCATTGGCCAGAACATCTCCCATACGTCCTTCAAAATCTTGAGCCTGAAGAGCATCGCGGGAAACAAATAATACCGCATGCCCCTGAGGCAAAGACCCCTTCAGCAACTCCGCCATAGCCTTGACTTTATCAGCTTCCGTATCTTTGGCATCCTTGGCGGCTTTAACATCTATCGTGTGTTCACTAATAACAAGTGGCAGTTGATCTTTAGTCTTATCGGGCGTGATCACAACAAGCTTTCCGCCATTCTGAAAAACCAAATAAATGCCTTGAGGTACATCGAAAATAGCCTTCGCGGCATTGCTCTGCCTTGTTACCGGCTCGGGAACGATGACGCGCGCAGCAACGAGAGAAATAAAGTCTCCACCACCTGCAGCTTCGATCTTTCCATTATTTTTCGCCACAGCCTGCTCGATCGCACTCGACGTGAATACATCAGAGGTAAACTTTCTAACTTCAGGCGGCTTTATCGCATTCGCATCCACCTTCTCTTCAGACGCTTTTGCCTGAACGAACGTGCTGCCTTCTGGCAACTTTAGATCTTCATATCTTTTGACTATCTTGCCATCGTCAACAATGGCCAGAAGAACCTTGCCGTTCTTAGCAGTAACATCTTTAAATAAATCAGGGTCCTGATCATCTATATTCCCAAACAGGCCTAATGTATCAGACGAGATACTCTGTAACTTGCCGGCAAACCATATTTGTCCTTGTACACGATCACCCACCTTCTCAAAACCAGGGAACTCCGCTTTGACCGCTGGCGCGACAACTGCCTTGACCGCAGGCTGTGATGCCATCTGAACGATTGGTGCTGGAGGATTAAAATGGGTAGCGTTATATGCGGTCGTTGTGGCATTGGCCACGATGGGCAGAAGCTGGAACATGAGTGCGGCAGCGGCAACCATGCTTTTCCACGCCCCGCCAAATCCCCATTTCTTCCCGGCAGTCCCACTCTCAACAGGGTCGGCCAATACCGCGATCGGCGCGTACTTGTCGACATCCAAATCCAATTTCGACTTAAAGAGTGCTGTTAAACTCTGAAAGATCGTCCCGCTCTTGCCAAGCGGCACTTCTTGAGATACGCCTTCATTATTCTGACGCCATACCGCATTCTCGGCCTGCTGCCTAGCATAACGTCGCGCATACTTCTCGGCATCCGCCTTAAGCATCTTCTTGTTATTCATGAGGGCTTGAATATCAATTGTCCTAAGAATCTCGTAATACAGTTTGCTCACCGCTTCATTGACTTCCGGCTCAATAGCAACTTCAGCCTCTACTTCAGCTTCTTTAGCAGCCACTACCGGCTCTGCCGCCGCTTTAACCTTAGCCTCGGCAATCGCCTTCTCTTCCTTTAATTGAGCCACCTTCAACCGGGAAGCTTCGAGTTTCTCCTGATTGACATCGATCCATGCCTTCACCATCTTCCTCTTTAACAGAGTCGCGTCTTGCATGGCCTTCAGCTTTTCAAAATCAGTCTTCCGCGATTTATAATCCACCTTGGAAGCCGCCGGCGTGCGCTTCTTCTCATCAACCTTAAAGTCAACGTCCTGTGACGTCTTCATCGTCACCGAAGCCATATCCAGCATGGGCGCGATCATGGGCATCACTTTAGCGGCCTGAGCAGCATCGACCATCGTAATCACGTTCTCACCAACGGCAACCATACCGCCGGAGAAATACTTGCGCTCTACTTTTTCCTGCGTGGCGTCATCAGTCTCTTCTTTAATGTAATTAAAAACACCCTGCCGGTACGCTTCAAGGTACTGGGCATAGATGCGGTCTTTGGCCTGCGGATCATCCACGGCAATGCCCGCCACCTTGTCTTTATCAACATAGACCTGACCCAGCAAACTATCCTTCAATGTCTTTTTGAACCACGTGGCCAGGATCATCGAGTTATACACCTGACGGACCTGCGCGAAATTGGCGCCCTCGTTCACTTCCTTCTCAATGACCGGAACGATCACCTGGCGGACAATATCCGAAACCAGCTGCCGGGACGCCGCATCCCCATGATCTTCCGTCATCGATGAGAACTGTTCTTTATTGGCCTCAACGGCCATGAAATCCTGCTCGAGCATGACCTTCAAATGGCTGCTAACCAAAAGCGCCGTATCATCCTTCTGATAGATGTCCGCCTTATCGGCCGTGATCCAGACCTTGTTGAACGTATCGATCGGGATCTCACTTGTGCCAAATTGATCCTGAGCCCTCTTGTAAACCTCATCCCAGAACTTCCGACCCACCTTGCCCGCCGGGTACATCAAAGAGGCCGTGAACTGCTTCAGTAAATAGTCCTGCGCCAAAAGGTCGCGGCCCATTTCCGTTAAACCAAAATTATCAGGGATAATGCGATTCGATTCTTTCGGGGAAAGGTTGACCCACATATCACGGTTGGGCGTGATCAGCGAAGCCATGAAATATTTGATCAGCTTGTTGTATTCGTCTTTTTTGGCATCAGGGGCCAGCGCCGCCTGACCATTGGACATCACGAAAGAGAAATTGAAAGGGTCTTTAACATCAACACGCAGGCCCATCATTAAAGGCGGCATGAAACGCTCGGAGGTAGGAACCATCTGCCCGGGCTTGGGCAGCATCTGCGCATAACCCGACTGCGCCGGGATCATGCTCACAAAAGCAACGATCACCGCGATCGCGATGGCTTTAAATAGCGGGAATTTAAAAAGTTTCTGTATCATCGGTTATACCAGCGTTTATTTGTATCACCAAGTCATCCATTTGAGCCAGACGATCCATAATCAAATATATAATATAAAAACCGTGAAAACAAGGTCACGGGGCAACAAATGTCTAATTTAATAGAATTTTTAGATAGTATTAGTTATAAAGACTTAAATTTGCTGCCAGAGTGCAGTATTATGTACAAAATGTCATGATTTGCAATAAGAATATACTCCTAAAGAACGTATACGGCTTTCCTTAGGGCTTGGCGTGCTTCTAAAGCCGACGTAGCGCGGTTTCAGCGAGCCTGATCATCAAATTTTCTGGCTTAAGGCTTACGGCATACCGCAGCTGCGAGTTTGGAAACCAAGCTTTCAACAATTTCTTTTGGAAAAAGCTGTTTCCACTGTCTGAGCAGCAAGGTATGCCGTAAGCCTTAATAGCCAGAAAAATAAAAAGGGCGGACACTAGGTCCGCCCCTACAACACAACCAAAAAACCAATGCATTCAAAACAGCGATTCATAACCTCAAATCATTGTTACAGAATAACTTACATCTCTAGATATCTTTAAGCAATCTGTTCAACGGTGAACGCCTGACCTGATCCTCAAACCCCAGCAGAGCCTCCTGAAGTTTAGCAAGATCCGCTGTTTGCGCCACCGGAACCTCTCCCGTGCCTTTTCTATCCAGTGCATCGCTGACAAAAAAGATGCTCAGGTGATTGATATCCCGGCCAGGCTGATAAGAAGATTGTTTGTAACTGGGGTCCTTGACCTCAGAAATTAAAGCCGCCTCACTCAATTCAAAAAGGATGTCTTCCACCAGACGGATGGGGATATCCAGTTCATCCGAAATTTGCGCGGCCGTCAACGAAGGCGCACCCTTGGCAAAGCGCTTAACCAGAGCGCCCATGATCTGTAACGATAACAACCGCTTGGTTTTATAGCTCACGCTCAAACAGTCATGTTCAAATTCATAGGTGTCGACATTCTGATGGGCAAAGGCCACTTCAGTCCCGAAAAGGACCACCCTCCAGCTGATCTGCAGCCACAATAGAAATAAAGGAAGCGCGGCAAAACTTCCGTAAACCACATTCGCGCTGCCCACCCCAACCTGGAACTTGATATAAACGACCTGCACCAGCTGATAGATCGTCCCGGCCACAACGCCGCCAATGATGCCAGATGAAAGATTGACCTTGGTATTGGGCATCAGAATATAAATGAACGTGAAAAGGATCCACACCATAAGGTAAGGCAACAGGTGCAGCGAAAAAAGAACGACATGGCTGAACGCGCCCAGGAAAGAAAGCTTGGCCACGATGATCTCAAACTGCGTGCTTAAAAAAACAGTCGCGCCGCCTGATACGATCACAAAGAACGGGCAGATCATCATGATCGAAAGGTAGTCCCCGACCTTGCGCCCGAAACTGCGCTCTTTCTTGATGCCCCAGATATCATTGAACGACGCTTCGATGCTGTTCAAGACCTTGATGACCGTCCAGAAAAGCACCACAACGCCCACACCAGCGACGAGGCCGCCCTGGGTGTTGGCCAGGAGGTTATTGGCAAACCCGATGATCTGGGTGAGCGACGCCTCCTGCCCCGGGAATTTTTCCAGGAGCTGTTTTTCCAGCATCTGGTCAAAGCCAAACCCCTTGGCAATGCCAAAAGCCATGGCCATCAAAGGCACGATCGAGAGTAGCGTATAAAATGTCAAGGCAGAGGCATTGAGCTGACAGCGATTGCCGCGGAATTCACGGATAGCCAAGACGATCACACGCAACTGCTTGATCAGGAATGACTCCTTGCGGCTCAGCTTCTTGGTATGGATGCGCCAGATATCCCTGCTTAGAAAATCAGTGATCTTTTTAATGCCCTGTGCCATAAAAACCCCGCTTATTTTATATTCTTGAAAAAGAGTTCCTGATAACGCCGCAGCACTTTGGAAGGCGCCACCTCGACCGGCGTCAGGAACAGACTATGCTGACGAAAGAAGATTCCCAGCGATGTATAACTGAAGAAAACGGATATCGGAACAGCAAATAAAAGCGGAATAACGATCACCGAAACCCACCAGAACAGCGTTTTATTGACCGCATAGGCAATGCCCGCCCAGATCAAAGCCCCCAGCGAGCCCGGCCAATGCGCCCGCAAGGCCTCATAGAACGACGTCCGTTTCGAATGCCGTTCCTGACTTTTCCATACCAGCTTCTGCCCGATCAGATTAAGCACCACGTACCAGGTGTGGAATATCATGCGCAGCGGCGCTAACAGCGTCGAGAATATCGTTTCAAGGACAACGCTGATGAACAGGCGGGGCACCCCGCCGAAGCCGGCCCTTTTCCGGGGCGAGAGCGCAATGAGGACAACGCTCAGGATCTTCGGGATGAACAGGCATGCGGACGTGGCCATAAGTAGCTGTATGGACAGTGCACGGTACTGCACCGGCCAGTGCGGAAAAAGCGTCCGCTCCGCCGAGAAATAGACCGTCGTATGCATGAAATTCGCCACCGCATGGACCGTCATTAAAACCAGCAGCATGAACCAGAGAAATGACGAGAAATAAAAAAGGTTGCCATTCAGAAAAAGCAGGCGGTGCCCAAAAGCGATCCCCGGCATGAACATGAGCCTGAGGTGCTGGATATTACCCTGACACCAACGCCGGTCGCGCTCGAGCTCCTCAAGCAGATTCGGCGGCAACTCCTCATAACTTCCCTCGAGCTCATACGCCAGCCATACGCCCCATCCCGCCCGGCGCATCAACGCCGCCTCCACGAAATCATGGCTCAGGATCTCGCCGCCGAACGGTGGCCCGCCGGAAAGGCGCGGCAATGCGCAATACTTGATGAACGGCGCCACGCGCACGATCGCATTATGCCCCCAGAATCCCGACTCATCCAGTTGCCAGAAACGCAGCCCTGAAAAAAACAGCGGCCCGTACACATGGCTCGAGAACTGCTGCAGGCGCGAGATAAGGCTTGTCTGGTTCATCGCCATAGGCGCTGTCTGCAGGATACCGATATCGGCCCGCGCTTCCATCACATTGACCATGCGCACCAGAAGCTCGCCCTCCATCAGGCTGTCCGCATCGAAAGTGATCATATATTTATACTGGCTGCCCCATCGACGGCAGAAATCACTGACATTCCCGCTTTTCTTATGAATGCGCAACTTCCGCCGGCGGTAAAAGATACGGCCAAAACCGTCCACATCATGGCACAAGGACGACCACGCCGTCTCCTCCATCAGCACGGAATCCCCCTGCACTGAATCACTGAGGATGAAAAAATCAAACCGCTCCAGCTGGCCCGTAGCGGCCAGCGATTCATAAGTTGCCCTTAATGAGGAATAAATGCGCGCCATTTCTTCATTATAAACCGGCATGATGAGGGCAATGCGCGTTTCAGGGACAATGGGCAGAACATCCGTTGGCAATGGCAAGGCCTCATCTTTCTTACGCAGCCCCAGGAAGAACCCGAAGATCACTGTCCAGAAATTGATCGATATCCAGCCGAAAAGAAAAATGAACGTGGCAATGATCGCCCAGGCCAGGAAAGAAAGCCCGCCTGCGCTCATGATGGTGATGAAGGTGGATGCGGCCAGGTAAGTGGATACGGCCACCAGGCTGAAGAAAAAAGACCGGCGGCACGTCAGGATCAGGCCGCGGCGGCTGTTAAGTGACGACGCCAATGGCCTGAAAGGCCGGTAGGCCATGGAACTGCGGCGAAGCGGGGGTTGCTTAAATTGACCGCTCATGGCAGGTACGTATAACTCCATATTTCTGTCACAGGCAAGGCGCCGTCTTTGAGGGACGCACGAAATTCAAGCGAAGGCCGCTGACCGGGCAGTAAACCCTCCACGAACCCTTCCTTATCCACCTGGACATGAATGACCAGACGCCAGCCGCCCGTAACGGTATTTTTCATCAGCTGCGTCGCGGCTATGTGCCCGCCGCGACTGACCCACACATCCGGCACGGGCACCTTATCCACCAGCACGGTCTTAAACTCCTCGCCGCCGAAATCAATGACGAACATGGCCCCGTCGGGTTTCCTGACAACGCGGGTTGCGGTCACATAACTCTGGCGTGAACGCGGCTGGCGGGCCGAATGCCATGCCAGCGTATAGGCGTACTTCACCGAATCCCCCGGCTCCATTGCCTTTTCAGGCACCCAGAATGCAACGATATTGTCATTGTACTCACTCTCCGTCGGAAGCTGTACCAGCTCCAAATGCCCCTTGCCCCAGTCGCCCTGCGGCGAGACCCACACGCTCGGACGCTTTTCATAATGCGCCTCAAGGTCCTGGTAATGGTCGAAATTAATATCGCGCTGCATCAGCCCGAAACCGACAGGCTGATCGCCGCCGAAGGCATTGATCAACAGCCTTGGCGGATTGACCAGAGGATGCCATATCCACTCACCCGAGCGGGCGTATACCAGAAGCCCGTCGGAATCATGGACCTCCGGCCTGAAATCGCTATCACCCCTGAACCCGGAATTCTCGCCGTAAGTGAACATGGACGTCAGTGGCGCTATCCCGAGCTTGCGGATATGTTCACGCGCAAAAAGTGTGCTGCTCACCTTCATCAGCGTTTCTTCACCCGGATAAATATTGAACTCATACGCCCCGGTCACGCTGCGGCTGTCCAGTAAGGCGTAGACGGTAATATATTTTGCCCCGGGCAAAGGCCGCACGATCCAGAAATCACGGAAAAGAGGGAACTCTTCCCCTTCATCGTCAGCCGTATTGATCGCAAGCCCCCTGGCCGACATCCCATACACCAGATCCCTGCCCAGCGCCCGGAAATAACTGGCCCCCAGAAAAGAGACGAGCTCGTCGGCATACTCCGGCCTGTTCAACGGATAATGCACCCGGAACCCGGCAAAACCGTAATCATCCGGCAAATGGCCCTTGATGCCCTCAGAGGCGTAATCAAACAGGTCCTCCGTAAAAGAAAAATGATGCGTTCCGTCGCGATCGATGTAATGGATGGTAACCGGGTTCTGGTATAAAAATCCGGGGTGGAAGAACTGAACGCTGTAAGGCTGGTCCGGCCAAAGGCTGCGCACCGCTTTAAAACGGATGTCACGCCACTGGTCATATCCCATTTTTTTAAGGATATCGGGCATATCCTTACCCGGCGCCTGAAAAGGCGTGTGTGCCAAAGACTGCGCCTGAGCGATAATATCCGGCAACAGCAATCGCCGCTCACCGCCGGCTTTTCCGTCATTGGCGGCAAAAGATACGCCGACGACCCCAACCCCGCAAGCCAATAAAAAAGCACACACCACACGCTGACAAAATGAAATCTTATTCTTCATAAATCACACGATATCCATTAAATGACAAGTAATATGTTTAAACGCACTGTTAAAATCCGGCATTACTTTACTCTTTTAACGCATAAAGTCAAAAAATCCTGCGTATGTTCCACAATAAAACAAGAAACCCGCCACAGCGCGACCTTGATTTATATGGCATACTTGATATATTGCCTAAGCATATAGAATATGATTATACTTGATAAAAGGCATTAAACTCAGGAAAAATCCTATGAACTCAGATCTCATTAAGCCATACCTTGACATTGCCATCAAACATAAGGCCTCGGACCTGCACCTTGTCGCCTGGCATCCACCGGCCTATCGCACTGACGGAGCTTTGATCAACACACAAATGCCGATGCTGCGCCCGGAGCACCTTGAAAAGATCATCATTCCGCTCTTATCGGACAAACAAAAGCTCCAATTCGAGCACTGCTCGGAAATGGACTTCTCCTTTCAATACGACAAAGACCACTCCTTCAGGACCAACCTGTACCGGCAGCAGGGATACATCGCCGCGTCGATCCGCATCGTGCCCTGCGTCCTGCGCACGCTGGCGGAACTGGGTATCCCCCCCGTGGTCAGCAACCTGACGCATAAACATTCAGGGCTTATCCTCATTGTCGGCCGTGCCGGCGCCGGAAAAACAACGACCATGACCCACATGATCGAACAGATCAACCAGGAACGCGCCGCGCGCATCATCACCATTGAAGACCCCATCGAATTCATTTACAAATCAAAATTAAGCCTTATCGTGCAGCGCGAGGTCGGCAATGACACAGCCACTTTCGCTTCAGGTCTAAAATACGCCCTGCGGCAAGACCCGGATGTGGTCGTGATCGGTGAAATGCGTGATCTGCAATCGATCTCCATGGCGCTAACGACAGCTGAGACCGGGCACTTGGTCGTGGCAACGCTGCACGCCTCCGATACGGTGGAGGCGATCAACCGCATCATTGACGTATACCCGGGTGACAAACAAAATCAGATCCGCGTTCAACTGGCCGAGAATCTGGCCGGCATTATCGCCCAGCAGCTCGTACCCGCCAAAAAAGGATCCGGGCGCATCCTGAGCACAGAGCTATGCATCCCGAACGTGGCCATACGGAATTTGATCCGCCGAAATGCTTTAATGGAGATCCGCAGCCAGATCGAAGCCGGCCGCGACGGGATGTATACATTTGAACAGAATTTTAATCAGCTGATCAAACAACAGCTGATCCGCGTGGACACCGCGAGAAGCCATTCCAAATACCCGAACCTGATCAGGACTGAAGACGACGAAGAGCCTCAGGAATAACGCGGCCTTCTGGTTTTACGCACAGGCGGCCGGGGGAAACCTGAGCGCACAGCGCCCACGGGCACAAGATCAATATGCCCTTCATACGGATTAATATCCGTCAGCCTGACATTCACTTTCTGTCCGACGCTCATACGCACACCGCTTTGCACCACACGGCCCTCGACAGGCGGCTCGGTCAAACGCACATAAGTCCCTTTTTCAGAAGCGCCCGTCACAATACCTTCAAATTCTTCGCCGACCCGCCCCCTCAGGATCAACGCCGCCTCGACCTTGCGCATAAAACGCTCGACCTTCTTTGAAGCTTTATCACGGTCGGTGCACCATGCCGCATGCTCGACCAGTTCCTTACGCGTATACGGGCACGAACGCCCGAAAATAACAGCTTTGATCAGGCGCTGGATAATGACATCAACATAACGCCGGTTCGGGGCCGTGGCATGCGTGTAATCCGAGATCGCCAGCCCGAAATGCCCGATGGGCGGCTTGCCCGGCTCGAGCATTTCATATTCGCCCGGGCCCATCAATTTAACAATGGTCAATGACAAGTCCGGAAAACGCAGCGGGTCCGCCGCCTTGCGCTTAAGAAGGAAAACAGATAGTGCCTTGGCGCTGGGTTCCAGCGGCAGCGCTTCATGGAATTCAGCTGCGACCTTCATGATACCCGGCCAGTCCTTGGGGATACGCACAACGCGCTGAATGACCATCACGCCGGCCTTGGACAACCGGTCCATGACCGTGCGGTTGGCTGCGATCATAAAATTCTCGATCACATACTGCGCGCGATTTTCCTGCGGCAGAACAAGCGCGACAACAACGCCGTCTTCTTTGATAGCCTTGGTCTCCAGGCTTTCGAGGTCCAAGGCGCCCTGGTCCATGCGAAAAGTCTTAAGCCGCTCCGCTGCCTCATCCTGCAGGCGCACCTGTTCTTCAAGCCCGGGGATATGCGCAAAAGCCTCGGGAGCCGGGCCTCTGGCCTCAAGCCAGGCGCCGACCTCTTCATAAACCAACTTGACCTTATTGATGACCATCGCCCGGTAAATATCACCCTGACGGATGCTGCCGTTACTTAAGACCGCGAACTCGATGACAACCGCCATGCGTTCGCCGCCAGGACACAGGGAAGATATGTCCGTCGACAAACGGTCCGGCAACATGGGGAACGTTTCAACACCGGTATAAACGGAAGTGCCGTTATTGGCGGCGCGCTGATCGACCGGAGAACCCTTGGGGACAAAAAGATCCACGTCCGCGATGGCCACCTTGATCAGGATCTCCTGGCGCGGCCCGCGCTCACAGTATTCGATCTGGTCCAGATCCAGCGAATCCGCGTTATCGATCGACGACCACAAAAGGCCTCTCAGGTCCCTGACCCCGTCCACGCCCGCCGCATCCTGCAAGTCCTCGCGTACCGCCTTGACCTGCTGTTTCACCAAAGCAGAAAAGTCCGGATCAAATCCGTAGCGGCACATGGCATCGCGCGCGATCTTGTTAACGTCAACGTCATCATAAGCGCTTCTAGACATGGTCATAACCCCTGAAGATAAAGTTCTTCAACCTTTTGCCTCGCCCACGGCGTGCGGCGCAGGAATTTCAAACTCGACTTGATGCTGGGATCCTTGGCAAAACAATTGATCCTGATGTGGCGCGCCATATCATCCCAGCCGTATTTGGCAACCAGGTGCGTCAGCATCGCCTCCAGCGTCACGCCATGCAAAGGATCTTTATGCTTTAAAACGTTCAACGCCTATTCCTCCCAGGCGATATCATCCACGGACTGTGAAGGCGCGGACATGTCATTCTCGGAGCGCGACCGCTGAGCCGCACCGCCGTCATCCGTGCGCTTGGGCAGAAAATGGATGTTATTAGCGGTGATCGTGACACGGCTCTGTGTCTTGCCGTCTTTCTCCCAGCGGTCCTGCCGCAGACGCCCTTCAACAATGATGCCGCTGCCCTTTTTTAAATACTTCGCGCAATTATCAGCCACCACGCCCCAGACATCGATATCAAAATAGGACACTTCCGTGACCTTCTCGCCGTTTTTAACATAAACGCGGTTATTGGCGATCGACATCTTGCAAACAGACTTGCCCGACGGAGTGCTCTTGGACTCCGGGTCCCGGGTCAAATTTCCCATGATATTCACGCTGTTCAAACTCATTGGTCTTCCTTTGGTTTAACCGATTTACACGCGCTGCAGCACCCAGCCGCAGTTAGGACACCTGACCGCATCCGGCCCGGCAGATTTGGCCTCATCCATACGGAACATGAGCCCGCAATGCGGGCACTCACGGTGATTCAACTCTCCGTCGGTATCATTACCTGAACTCCTGTCAGGATCTTCCACTTCAGACAACATACACCCGCCTATTACTCCTGGTCAAAATCCAGCGTAATGACAAACTTACTGCCAAGGCCTTCCTCTGACTCAAGGCTTATTTTACCGCCCATCATATCAACCAGTGTTTTGGTGATGTACAGCCCAAGGCCGACACCACCGCGCTCGCGGCCGCCGGCGAATTCATTCAGCCTCATGAAAGCACCGAAGATCTCTTCGCGTTTGGCCTTAGGAATACCGCAACCCGTATCCTGAATGGAAAACCTTATACGGCATTTATCTGCAGCGCACTTCTCCGCAACACGTTCGACCTTAACGGTTATTGTTCCCTTATCTGTATATTTGACCGCATTCCCGATCAAATTGGCAAGGATCTGACCCAGGCGAGTGGAATCTCCCTTAAGTTGAGGGAGGCCCTCATCGATCGAGCACGCCATTTGAATTTCTTTATCGAACAATGAGGCCTTGGAGAGGTCAAAAGCCGACATCACACATTCCGTCAAATCAAATGGGGCCGTCCTCAACTCAAGCTTACCGGAATCAAGCCTTGAAACATCCAGAAGGTCTTCAACCAGCCGCAGCAGATTCTTGCCGCGTTCATTAATAATGTCCGTAAACTTCTTTTGTTTCTCCGTCAACTCTTCAGACTGGAGCAGCGCGCTAAAGCCCATAATGACATGCATGG
>PEAF01000020.1 GCA_002753465.1 Candidatus Omnitrophota bacterium | reverse complement strand
CGTGGACTTCTTGCGGCTGGAGATGGACTTTGTCGGCGCTTTGCATGAAGATGAGTGGAAGAGTCCGTCGGCGATGAAGATGCTGATGGATATCCGCGGGCTTGCCCGCCACCGGATCACGCCGGGTGACCGGGAGCTTGCGGGGAAGGCGTATCAGATGTTTTACGGCGTATATGAAAAGTTAAAAGCCGTGCGTGATGCGGATGATGAAAGTTCTGTTCATGCGATCACGGACCTGGAACGTTCGATCATGGGGGCGTCACCTGACGATGATGTGGCCGCAGATGCCGAGGTGCTGCCGTTTCGTGAGCGCCTGATCGGCCTGTTCCCTGCTGTGCATGATATTGATTGGCGCCGTCCGGTTCCCGATGAACAGCGCTTTGAGGCCGCCTTAGGCATGTTGTTCCTCGAAGCGCATGTGATGCGCGACGGAGTCAGGCCGGAACAGTGGCTGCTGAATGCGTATAATGGTCGCATTAAAAAGGTCTCTGGATGGCTTGATCCCTCATCTCAAGAGGGCACGCGTAAGGTGATACAGACTTTTTCACACCAGAAGGTGACGAATTACTGGGATCTTCCCAATACGATAGGGATCATCGCCATGTCCGCGCAGCTTATGGCGCTGGGACGTGAGGATGAGACGGCGCTGTCGAGACGGTTCTATGAATCCGTTTTAAACCTCATGTATGACATGGATGAGCTGATCTTTCCTTTTCTTAAATATTTAATAGCTGCGGATTCTGAATATGCGGATATTTATGCGGACCATCGCGGTAAGGCTTTTATGGCGCCGTGGCCGTCGATGCTTAAGGAGGCGCCTGAAGTGCTGACGGCCACGCGGCCTGCGGACCAGATCAAGGGGATCTATGATCAGGCTGAGTTGACCGATTCCATTATGGTGCGCAATCAGATCAGTGGCGCGTATGAACGGTTAAGGGCTGTGGATATGCGCGACAGGCGTGCGCCAGTCGATAAAAGGAGCATATTCGCTCAAATGAAAAGGGCGTATAAAGGAACGGAATGGAAATGGCGGTTCGTTCAGGACTGGTTCAATACACCCGGCTCGCCGGATAAGTTCTTTGTTGCTGTCGATGATGACGGGGTCGTGCATGCCGCTGAAATGGTCAGTTTTTCCGGGGACGGGGCCTTGTCGCTGGATGTGTGGATGCAGTTCAGCCAGGATTATGACCTTTTAGACAGTCAGTTTGTGGCATGGACATTGGCGCATATGAAAAAGGAAGCGTCCCATCCCATTCAGTATTTTCGCGGAAAATACTTTGATAATCCGAACCTGGACCAGGCCGATAAACTTTATCCGCTGGACGTTGATCAGCGGCGGTTAGAGAACAGGCTGCTGGCGGCGTTGAGGCAGGATGCCGGTAGCAGTAATGCGGCGCGTGATCTGCTTAAGCAGTTCGATGCCGCGGCGCGCAATTTGGGCGGTATTGATTTTAATACAGATGGTGTCCGGCTGAATGAAAAAGGGGCTCCTTTTACATTGCCGGTATCAGCGGGTAGCGTCGGGGCGGATGCGCTTCAGGGATTTACGCCTGTGATCATCGGCGTATTGCCGGCTGCCGATGTCCGGGTCTTATTTAATTGAACAGCTTCAAGTTTCTTCAGTGCGGCGATCGCTTCAGGGTTGCCGGGTTGCAGTTGCAGTAAAACCAAAAGGTAGCGCCGCGCCTCACCGTAAGCCCCTTCCCGGTACGCGATCTCCGTCAGCAGGTTGAGCGGGTAGATCTTTTCATCTGTTAAGCCGAAGTAGCGCTCGAGGAGCATGCGCGCTTTGGTTAGTTCATTCCGGTCCAGATAGATCTGCGCCAGTGATTTATACGAAAAGAAGAAATCCGGTTGCAGGGCAATGGCTTTTTCGTAATTAATGCGTGCAAGCTCCTTGTTCCCCTGATCGCGGTAAATATTGGCTATGTTGTGATAAGCCACGGCATTACTGGGGTCAATGGCCATGGCTTTTTTATAGGTCCCGATCGCTTTGTCGGTGAGATTATTCTCGGCATAGATCATGCCTAAATTGTTGGCGACACGGTAGCTTTTAGGGACGTAGGGGATAAGCTGTTCATAAAAGCCCATGGCCGTGCGCCAGTCTGTGCATCTCCAGGCGCTGCGTATCCCCAAAAGGATGATCATGCCAGCGATCCAGATGATCGTTGTGCGGCGGCCTTTTTCACTTTTTACGGCATCCAGGGTGAATGTAAGGGCAATGATCAGAATGCCGATCAGGGCACCGTAGAGAAAGTGTTCATAGATCAGGGCATTGATCAGGACGAGCAAATTCGATGTCGGGAGGATTGCTATGAAGAACCATACTGCGCCAAAGGCAATGGCCGGGCGCTTTTTCCAATAATAAACGGACAGTCCGATCAGGCTCGCGCACAATAAGCCGCCCCACATGACATCGGGCACAAAGAATGAAGTTGGTGGGTCAATGATGCGTTCAACGCGCAGTTCATACGGGAAGAAGATGAAACCGGAATAAAGGGCCATGACGCGAAAAAAGGTCCATAGCCGCATGATGGGTTGTGCGGCAAACGGGCTTGCTTCGTTGTAGAAATTGAAGGAGTTGTTGAAGTTAAGGACCGTGCCGCGCAGGACAAGGTAAATAACGGCAATGAGGATAAGAGGCCAGATAGCGATGAGGATGCGGCGCGCTTTTGAAAAGAATTTTTCATCCGGTGTCAGGAAGAAATAATCTGTGATGGCGATGAAGGCCACCAGGAGGATGCCGGTTTCCTTGGAAAGTAGCGCCATTAAATACATTAAAAGTGCGATCCACCAAAAACGGCATTTCGCCGCATGTTGACCGGAGGCGCGAAAAAGCGTGTAGGCGTAGGTGCCGCCGAGGATAAAGATGGTGGCGAGTGAATCGCCCAGACTGTTGGGATAAACCACGGCTTCAGTATGCACCGGATGCACGACCCACAGCAGGGCGGCGAGGATGCTGAGGGTGCGGTCTTTAAGTAAAGCGTTGAGCAGTTTGAAAAGCAGAATGGCGGCAGCGGCGTGGCAGGCGATGGATACGGCGTGCCAGCCGTAAACCCAGTTGGCCCACAAATGCCATTCCGCGGCGAAGACGGTTTGCAGCAATGGGCGCCAGTAGTTGCTGATAAAATGCGCGCCGCTGATGACATTGCTGGTAAAGAACTTTTGCCAGTACTGCCAATCCTGTATGTATATGTTCTTGAGGATGAAATCATCATCGTCCCAGAACATCTGATTGGGCAGGCAAAGGAAATAGACAAGCACTGTCACGCCGGCAAGGAGCAGTGGAATGTTTTTGTCCCGGGACAGGAATCGTTTGAATTGATCGATGATGCCCATAAGTGCGATTATTATAAATCGTTCTTAAACGATGAAGGTAGTTTTTTGAGATTGTTTAATATTCGACAATCTATTGACCTTGCTCGGTTGATTGTGTCATGAGCCGTGAGCCTAAAAGGATTTTATTTCAGGCTCACGCCCCCCAGCCCCCACTACTGCTCACGCGGGCGTCTGGCAGAGGTTGGGGTGATGGAGGGTGACTTGGACAGGTTACAGCCTTTGCCGCGTTCGCAGGGGGATGTTCGCTTTCAATAAAATCCTTTTAGGCTCTAACGGCTATAGGATCATAGAATTTGATGAAAGCTTTGCTTAGGGATTGATGTGATTCTAAAGCCGACATGGGCTCGACCGAACGGGCATGGCTTTGGCCGAAGGCCAAAGAGTGAGGTCGAGCCTCGCAGGGGCCGGCAAACGCTCGGCGTAGAAGGACATCAATCCCTAAGAGCAAAGCGCTTAAATGCTATGGGCAGTAGGATGCTGATGACGAGGATATCGCGATAGTGGCAGGATTTACGAAATGACCTAGGGAAAGTTGATGGATGGATCGGGTATCAGCGATGAGGTGTGGCAAGATCTTAATGGTCAAGCCGATCAAAATGTAAGGTCTTGTGTATAATAAGAATATGAAACGTTTTACCATCTCATTATTTTTAGCCATCTGTTTCTTTTCCCTGTCCGGCTGCGACAGGATCTACGGCTTTTTGCATAAACCTGGCGGCGAGGAGCGCGCTATTCTTGGTGAGGTTGTGTTCAATGAATACAATGCCAAGGTAGAGGCGGTGCAGAAATATTTGCGCCTCCTGGGGTACGCCATCGGGCGTTCCGACGGAAAATTCGGGGCAAGCACGCGCGATGCCGTGGCCAGGTTCCAGGCGGATGAAGGCCTTGAAGTCACGCGCTTCGTGGATAAGGCCACCTGGGCGAGTCTTCAGTATTTTGTGGCCAGCCCCTTTGTGAAGAATGATGCTTTGAACGCAAAAGCCATACAGCATGCGCTGGTGAAGTTAGGGTATGATGTTGGCAGGGTTGACGGCCAGATGGGGACTCAGACCAAGTCAGCCATCCGGCGCTTTCAGAAGGCGCGCGGGTTGGGCGCTGACGGGCTCATGGGGTTAAAGACCCTGCGCGTTCTCATTCGGGAAACAGCGTCTGAAGCTCCGGCGCCGGTGGCGCCGTGAAATACTTTCCATCGTCGATCGCGGTGAGTCTGCCCGAGGGTGATGAAGGTGTGCGTGGCCTCAGAGGATAAGGTGGTTTTCTTGACTTTTCCCGTGTATGCTTTAACTAGAGCAGTGTGGCCAGCCCCGACCGTTTATAACGGGGCACGATACCGCAAACCCTCAGTAATGGGGGGACGCAAAGCCACGGGTCCTTGTGATGGGGACAGCCGGGTTGCCGAAATGATGGCCGTATCAGAAAGTGTATCTTAAGACTCTGTCCCCATCCGGTCAGGGTCTTTTTATTTTCAGCATGAACTCTGTTGCTTAATGGAAGGTCATGGAGGTTTCGTATGAAGATCGGGCGGTATAATCGCGGACTTACCTTGGTCGAACTTTTGATCTCGGCGGCCATTCTGGGATTTTGCGTATCCCCTTTGCTGTCGGCTTCTATCGGCAGTGTCAGTATGAATGATGCCGCTTCTAACCGTTTACGCGCCGCATCACATTTGGATTTTGTCATGGAAAGCATTAAGAATGTGGCTTTTGCCGCCATACCCGTGAATATGGGAGGGGCTGCCTGGAATGCCTGGACATTTGATACGGCGGGTGTAACGGCGACAGGCCTGGTGGCTTTGAAGAATGAAACCATTACCACGAATCTGACGGGCACTAACCCTATTGACGTTACGGTCACCGTTACCTGGAGCGATGCGAATTCCAGAAGCCGTTCACTTATAATAAGGACTTTGATAACAGGATGAAAAACACACGCGCTTATACCATGGTTGAGATCGTGATCTCCATTGCCCTTTTTACGGTGGTCATGGCGGGGATTTACGGCGCATTGACGACCTCGCAGATCATCTATAACAAGAATTCGGCTTTTATGGAAATGGAAGCTCAGTGCCGCAATGCGGTTGACCGTATTGTCCGGGAGGTCCGCCAGGCATCATCACAGACCATAACGACAAATTTTAATAGTACGACGAATGACAAGATCATGTTCACCATCCCCTCCGCCATCGGCATACAGTATTACTTGAGCGGTACGAATCTGGTCAGACGGGCGCCTGACGGTACGACAAAGACTATTGCCAGCAATGTTGATCGGTTGAAGTTCTCTTTGACAGGATCCCTTTTGACAATAAACGTAAGGGCCAGCCAAACGGTTTATCAACAGGCGATCACCTATCCTTTGATCGCGAAAGTGAGGTTGCGCAATGAATAGTCTGCACTTATTCAGAAGAAAATGGTGTCAGGGTTCCCTGGCGATAACCTTCATGGTGGTTCTTGTCCTGACCACGCTGGGCACGGCCTTTCTTTACCGCGGCGCCAATGAAAGCTGGCTGGCCTACCGTGTGACCAGCTCTTCCGCGGCTTTATGGGCGGCGGAGGCGGGTTTACAGAAAGCCCGGTGGGAATACAATTACAATAATTGCGCCGGCATGACCCACCTGGATGGCAATACAGGCTGTAACGGTGACAAGACCTTGGCCGGGACGCTGGCGGGGTATGGTGATTATGATGTTACGCTCGACAGCACCAATACGAATATTGGCTCAACGGCATCGATCCCCAGCCGTACGGCGGCTAAAAATATCCAGCGAAAAGTTGTGGGGGTTTTGGGTAAGCCGTCTATTTTCGGGTTCGGCATGTTCGCGCAGGGTAAGGTGACCGTCAGCAATAATGCACTGGTCGATGCGTATAATTCCACGGCCGGCGCTTACGGCGGGGCGAATGTCGATCATGTTAACGGGAGTGTCGGCAGCAATGGGACAACGGCCGGTGTCGTTGAGATCGATAATAATGCGGATGTATGGGGGAATGTTTCAACCGGCCCAGGGGGATCAGTGACGAATACGGGGCATGTGGCCGGCTCGGTTACGAATACGAACAGCATTGCCTTGCCGGCGGTGGTTGTTCCGGGCTCATTATCGGGTTTGGCCAGTGGCGGCGCGCTGAGTGTGGGCAATAATAATGCGTATACTTTTAACGCCGGGGACTACAAGTATTCCAGTATAAATCTGGGCAATAAAAGTACTGTGACGGTCAATGGCGCGGTACGGCTTTATCTCACAGGCGACGCTTCACATACAGGGATTGATACGGGCTCAGGTCAGGTAAAGTTTGATATTACCGCAGGTTCAAGCCTTATTATTTATACAGACGGAACGCTTACATTTAATAATAATGCGACGGTGATCGTGGCGTCCCAGAAGCCGAAGGACCTGCAGATCTATAGCACCTATACAGGGCCCAGCGGGTTGACGCTTGAAAATAACAGCAGTACGTATGCCGCTATTTACGGGCCGCAGACGGATGTGAACGTCAGCAATAATGCTGGGCTTTATGGCGCTGTCGTCGGTAAGACGACGCTGTTGAATAATAACGGCGATGTTCACTATGATACGGCTTTGGCGACCATGGCCAATCCGTTTGAAGGGTCGATCATTTCGAACTGGCAGGACGTGGCGTTATAGGCGTGAATGAGGGCGGTTGATTTGGTCGCCTTGACAACAGGGGTTCTTTAGGATATATTTCACTTAGTTCTGATGCGCGGCTTCGGCAGTGCTGTACGCGGTCGCTTCAGGACAGGACATCGATGCCCGGCTCTCTGTAAAAGAGGTCCGGGTTTTGTTATTTACGGGCAATGAGGCCCAATGCGCTTTGAGCGGTCAAGGTGTGTTGGGCCTTCTTTATTAATAGCTGACAGGTGACACTTATGTTCCCTTCAAAACGAAGCTTTTGGATGCGCGGTTTAAGTTCGATTGTCCTTGTGGCATTTGTATTTAATACGCTGTTCATGAACGCGTCGGCGCATGCCCAGATGTCGGCGATGCTGGCCAATATGCCTTTGCCAGGCACAAGGGTTGACGTTAGTCCGGCATATGACCCGGTCATGATGAAGGGCATTTTGGTTTATCCCGGCGAACCGTTCAAGATCGGCTTTGTGATCGATCAGGCGGATGCTGGAATAAGCGGCGAGGCGTTCAAGGATGAGTGCGGCCGGCTGATCCGGTATTTTTTCGCGGCATTGACCGTGCCGGAAAAAGATATGTGGGTGAATCTTTCTCCGTATGAAAAAGACCGCATGATCCCGGAGCGTTTCAGTTACACCGATATGGGAGGGGACCTTTTAGCGCAGGATTATATTTTAAAGCAACTTGCCGCTTCACTGACTTATCCTGACGCTCAGCTTGGAAAAGATTTCTGGCAGGAGGTTTATCGCCGTGCCGGGCGCGTTGACAGCGCCATTGATACGATCAACAAGGTCTGGATCACGCCCAAAGATGCGGAAGTATACGTTCACGGGCAGGGAGCTTTCGTTGTTCATGGCCAGATGGACGTCCTTTTGGATAAGGATTATGTGGCTTTGAATAAACAGGCGCAGTCGCTGGGGATCGAGAATGCCATGGCCGAGGCGCGTGCAGGGATCGCGCAGCAGGCCTATCAGGACGTATTCAAGGAAATGATCCTTCCCGAGATCAGGAAGGATGTGAACGGCGGCCGGCAATTTGCGGCGATCAGGCAGGTTTATAACGCCATGGTCCTGGCGACATGGTTTAAGCGCAATCTGCGTCAGAATATTCTTAATCAGGTGTACGCCGGTAAAAATACGGTCAGCGGCATTGATGTGAATGATGAAGCTTATAAACAGCGGCTTTATGATCAATATCTGGATTCACTTAAGCGCGGCGCCTACAACTATATAAAGGAAGAGTTTGATGAGGCGGTACAGGAGCCTGTGGCTGTTAAGCATTTCTCCGGCGGCATTGAATTCACGGGGTTTACGGAAGGAACGACGGTGTTTCATCAAAGCGATGATCCGCAAAGGGCGCGTCTGGTGTCGCTGCGTGCGCCGGTCATCGTTGATGTCGGCATTCTGCTGGGGGATCAAAGGCCGGGTTTTGAAAGAATGGGCACCGTCTTGGGAGAGAGCTCTGTTCCGGGGATATTGAGCGTAACAGCATTGACGGCGCCGCAACAATCGACGGCGTCAGAGACGAAGCCAGTCATAGTCCTGCCTGCGCGTGGCCATATAACGCTTAAAAGTATGCTGCCCGACCCTTCGCCGTTATCGTTGGGGTTAAGTGCTGTTGATGAGAGTCTGGATAAGGCACAGGCTGCTCCTCAGCGGATGGGATGGAAAAAGATCCTGGCCTTGACGGCATTGGCGGGCGCGATGTTCTCATCTGGTTCTCTGGTCGCCAGCAGCGAAGCCGCTGTTTTTCACGCCGATGATCGGGGAGGTATTGTCGCTGTCGTCGAAAAGGGCGATACGGCCGGGCATATCCTTGAACAGGTCAGGGTGGCGTATAACGCGGCCGACCGCGAAGGCTATAACGCTTCATCATTAAAGGGTGGTTTATGGGGTAAGGATGGCGTTGTCAGTCGTATGGGCGGGTTTGTCGGCGTTAGGCCGGTGCTGCAACCGGGCGATGCGTTGACCTTCTCCAAAGAGATCGTTCCGTCAACGGTTGCCGCGAATCTTCTTCACCCGTTGGCCGCGGCACCTGCCCTTGAGCCTTTGCCTGTCATGGCACCGGTTCTCGAGCCTTTGGCTACCTCTGTTCAGTCTGAGGATGCCGTGCAGCCGGAAGCTTCAGCGCCGTCGTCACCATTCACCTGGTCATTCCCTGATCTGCGTGCGCGTATCGGGGCAATGACCGAGCAGGTTTCGTCCGGTTCGGATGCCTTGGCCAGATCATTGGCCTCTTCCATTAAAGGCAATGGCCTGGGATGGCTTCAGTGGGTTTCGGCCTGCGGGTTATTCTTTATTTCTTTAGGTCGCTGGGTGGCATCGAGTTTAAAGAGGCGGACTGACGGTGGGCCTGAGGTTGGTTCCGAAAACATGGACAAGCCGATGGGGGATCGCGAGCGCCGCGTGTTCATCCGGCGTGAGATCGAGCAGCAGGATCCGTTTATCGCGGAGGCCCGCCGGCAGGCCAATCTTTTAACGCGGGAGATCGTTGGCATGTTCCGCCGGGGTTTGACGGATGTCCCCGGGGCTGATGGCCGTGATGCGGATAGCGATGTCAGAGAAACATTGCAGCAGCATTTAGGCATATTCCTGGCCGAGGCTTTGTCATCGCGCGCGGATCACGTCGAGATCAATGAAAATGTGGAGGGAAAGTCCCGCGAGCTTGCGGCGCGTTACCGCGATCTGACCGGCGGACAGGCCGGCCTTGTTAAGGATGTGGGTGATTTTGTCGAGGCTGAACTTGAGCCTTTAGCCAGGAAGGCCGTTGTTCAGGCGGTGTCTGAATTTCGTGAAGGGTTTTTTACGGCAGAGGATCTTGACCTTTATCGTTTGGTTGTAAAAGCGCAGGTCGACCGTTTTATTGTTTTTGACGGCAAGCTGTCTGTTAAGGATGTCGTTAAAGAGTCCGCTGTGCAGATCCGTGAGATCCTTAAGCAGAAAGGCCTTGTCATTGATCCGCAGGCTGCTTATACGGATACGGATGTTGATGATCTTGTGCCGAGCGTTGAACAAAAGTCGATCTCTTCAGCCGGTGTGTCAACGGCCCATAAGATCCCGTGGCAGGAAGATGTGCTGGCAGCGGGGTCGGGTGCGGCGGCGGCCTGGCTCGGCGGGGCCAATGGCATGGGTACGCTTATGGCGACGGGGTTGGCGCCTGTGATCTACCGCATGGGCATGGTTGCGGCGTTATGGGTCCATGAAATGGGACATATGCTTAAAGGCGGCTGGCAGGCCTTTGACCTGGATAATCTCCGGGCGCATGTTTCCCTTAAGAACTGGCTGGGGGCTTTGGTGCCTTTTTCAGGCAGTGTTCCTCAGGCGGAAGTGCATGTTTATGATACCACCTCACCCATCGAAGATAAGCAGATCCGCCGTTTTGGCTTCTGGACCAGCGCCCTCGTCGCGCTGGGGCAATTTGCGGCCGTGCATACAGCGGCGATCCATGTGACACCCTATGTTTTTCCGTTCTCCCTGGGGGCTTTTTGGGTCCTTCTGCAATCAGGTAAGACGGATCTCTGGGATCAGTTCAAGGGCAATATCCGCCGTGGGTTTTATTATTGCGGTGTGGCGTCTTTGGTGAGGGTGCGCCGGGAGGAAAGTCGTCAGATCGTTTCAGATGATTCCAGAAAGTTATTCGCGCAGATGGGGGCGATAACTGACATTCGTGGTCAGCAGGCCGCGGGCGTGCGGGTCATGGCGCAGGATAATCAGGGAAATGTGTATCTGGTTGGAGCGCGGATGGTCAATGATAAGCGCGGTGATCTGCCGCAGAGCCTGGATCGTAAACTGGCGCGGGCCATATCCAAGGCGAAGGCTGATGGTTTGACCGGACTTGATGATAAAGAGGTCATTCTGGCGCATTACCGTTTCGGTACATCCAGTGCCCCGGCGGTCAATGAGACCCATCCGCATCAGTGGATGGCGGAAAGAACGGTGCCGATCTGGAGCATGGGCGCTCAGGGCACACTTGTCAAACAGGACAAGATCCTGGGGACCAGTATTGGACATAACGGGGACTTTGATTATTTCCGTATTTATGACGAGTGGGTTTCCAATGAGACGATGGGCTTGTGGCTTGAGAGAGTATTGCATACGCCTAATGATACCAAGGGGGATTCACCCAAGGTGGCGGGCGTCATGGACCTTATGTTCACGCAGGGCATATGGCCTGCCGCCGTTAGGCTTGGATATTATTTCGAAGTGGCGCGCTCGGTGCGTGAAGTTTTTGCGGGGATGGAGCCGGCCAGGAATGCACGTAATACAGCATTGTCAGATGTCGTGATCGAGCGCATCGGGGACATCTTTGAGCAGGGATTTGAGCGCATCCTTCCCGAGATCCTGTTGCCAAAGGCGGCGACTTTGCGTGATCTGTGGGTGACGCCGGAAACCGCAGGTGATGATATTATCCGCAAGGCTCAGGCTGACAGGCTGGCCCGGTTTGAGGCGGATATGGTCAGCAGGCTTTCGAGTGTGAAGTTGTGTCAGGCCTGGGGAGAGGTGCGGCTTAGGGCTTTTGTTCACCGCACGGTCGAGGCCTTTTTTGAGAATGATCTTTATATGACCGTGCGGAAGTTCTTCGACCGTGTTGAGCATTCGAATAATACGTTCGGACTCGTTGTGGGCTCGACCTTAAAGCCGGATGGTGTGGTGTTGGCGGCGCGGGGTCAGCCGATGACCATTGGTATTAACGAGGACGCGGGTTTAGTCCTGGCGGCATCAGAGCCGGCGGCGGTCAAGGTGTCAACGGACGGCGACTATACAACAGACCGTTTCGCGCTTGATCAGCGTTATCGCGGCGAGATCGTTGATGTGGCTGTCGGCGGCGCGCGACCAGCGCAGGGCATCCAGAAGGTTTATACGCGAGATCTCGGGCGGGAGTTAACGCGTCAGGAAGTCGTGGCGCGTTATGAGCCGCTGCCGCCTTATAAAAAGAATCCGTATATTACGCCTTTATTGGAGTTGGATAGGGATGATCCTGTGGGGCGTGATATTCGGGACATACCTCAGGTGCTTGATCAGATCCGTACAGATTGGCAGAACAAGGATTCTTTGAACCGGCAGACGGCGGATGAGCTTCTCCTGCGCCTTACGCAGAAGGCTATTGAACGTCAGATCAAGCGTACGTCAGGCGCGTATATGCAGATCCCCGGACGCTTGGCGGGCGTTGCGCAAGGGTTGATGTTGGGGTGGCAAGGCATGCTTGGGGCCGGGAATTCCACGTTGGAAGATATGATGCGGCCGCTTTTGCAGCGGTATCTGCAGGGGTTTGTAGCGCGCAGTTTTGAACAGTCCCGCATTGATGGCCGCATCAGTTCGTACGCCATGCGATTGGCTAAGGATCTTCTGACAGGCGCGCGCGCCGAGAATGAAGTGCATGCACTGGTCAACGGATTTATGTCTGTTGAACTTAAAGCGCTTATTGAGGACGAGTGGGTCGCTTCATCGGGGCGTGTGAAGGATTTTAATAAGAAGATAAAAACATATGTTAAAAGCCGCCTGGAGCTTTTTCTTTCCATGCCGCAGGTTGTTCCGGTTGTGCCGGGGGGAGCCGAGATCAATGCTCAGCTTAAGGCGGTATTCCATGAACTCGGCATCGAGGCGGGCGTTCCGAAGCGGGCTGAGGAGTACGATCTTTTTATCAATGGCATCGAGACCAGTTTATGGATCGGAGAACAGTTCGCGGCAGACCTGATGCGGGTTTTCCCGGGGCTTCGGGTGGGGGTGGCGTCGGCAAATAAGGTGCTGGAGAATGTTGCCGAGCAGAAGATCGGCCCCAATACGGTTGTTTTATGCATCAGCCAGTCGGGACAGACATTCGGAAGCTTGAACAGCACCATTCTGCTTAATGGCAAGCTGAAGGAAATGAGTCAGGAGGAAGTGCAGTACCGTGCCGCACAGCGGCTTGAGGCGGTGACGCAGGGACAGGTGTTCGTGATGACCGGAGAGGTGGACACGCTCATGGGGCGCGCCGTCGGCCAGCAGTATCAGGCTGATGCGCCTTTCAGCCGCCGGATATTCTCTAATCTGACGGGGTTCAGGCCGGCAGAGGCTTCGACGGTTACGGGGGCTGCCACGTACGCCACACTCAATGAATTGCTGCTGGTGCTGGCGCAGGGCCTGGGGCATGCGTTTCCTGAGAGCCGCCCGTTTGAGCTGACGGTCAGCCAGGAAGATATCAAGGATCTTACCGGGATGCGCGATAAGTTGATCGCTGAAACTGAGCGTGTTGTCGGTGTCGATCGTTATGGCGAGGCATTGATATCTGATGAGAATCGAGAGATCAGAAAGAGTTCGGGCCGCTGGGCACGGCATATCCTTGATGTCCCGTTTGCGCGTGTGGCCAGCTATGTTCATCTTTATGCCGCCGTCGTCGGCGGGTTCCTGGTGGTGGATAAGGTGGCCTCTTTCTCGCCGTGGCCCGTTCCTTCCTGGGTGACCAGTCATCTTCAACTGGGTGTGTTCCTGTTTTTTTCAGCGGGGGTTACATGGCTTAAACGTTTTTTGGATGGCAGGACAGTGCTGGCGCGCACCGGCAATCGTGCCATTGTGATCGGCGGGCCTTCCGTGGTCCATCAGTCGCTTGAAATATTCGTCAGCAAGCTTTTTGCGTTAAGCCGTGCCGGGACAGCGGTCGATGTCCACGGGTCTAATCCTGATGATCACATGGTGCATCGTTTCGCCCACAGGGTCCTGCGCGGGTCCCTTATCTGGATGGGCATACCTGACGGACGTATGGATAAATTAAAGCGCATGGAAAGTGCGTATATGATGACCGCCAAGCAGGCGATGGGCATTCAGAATCTTGGTGTCGGAGCCGAGGTCGTGATGGTCACGCGCGAGAGGGATCATAATCCCAACGCATCTTTTACGGATATAACTCTTGCCGGCGGACCGGCCACGGATAAAGAGCATCTTCAGAAGTTGGCCTATGGGCGTTACGAGGCTTTATTGCAGCTCATTTCCGGCAATGTGTATTTCTGGAACATGGCCAAGAAGGTGTCGACGCTGGGTCTGGCGCCGGCCTGGCGCTGGATGTGGCCCTGGGGCTGGAATATGTACCGTACGCAAAGCGGCACCCGCATAGCGACGACGGCTTCACCTAAAGCGCCGCCGCCCTCTGTGGATAATGCGGCAGCATCCGATTTGACGCCGGGTGGTATTGATATGAGCTCACATTGGCTTGATCTGAAAGAGATCCGCGGGGTTTTAGGCGCCGATGTGCCGGTCCCGGTATCCCGCCATGTCCCTGCTGATGTCGGGAGATTGACGCCGTATATTCTCGATATACGGCCCATGGCGCAGAGTAATTTACAGATACTTCTTATGAATTAATTTACAGGAGGTGGCATATGGTGCAGGTTAAGAGAATTGATGTATGGTCGCTGAGCCGTTTGCTGGGGGTCGTGCAGGGGGCTTTTGGTTTTGTGACGGGGGTCTTTTTCACGCTGACGTATCTCATTGATCCGGAGTTCCTGCAGTCATCAGTTGGCGGTATCGGCTCATTTTTCGGTGTCTGGTCGTTCATTGTCCTGCCGGTGATCAATGCTGCTTTAGGGCTTCTGACAGGCGCCATGCTGGCATGGGTTTATAATGCCTATGTCAGGTTCTTGGGTGCCGGGATACAGGTGGATGTGGATGTCGAGCAGGCTTTAAAGCTTAATGGGGGCCTTTAAGATGTTGTCATTTGGAGAGAATATGCTAAACTGCGAAGCAATTATGTGGCGGAGGCTCTTATGAAAAGGAAGCCGCGCGCGCGTTTAAAGGTTCGAAAGAAGGTTATGGTTAAGGACAAAACAAAGTTTTCTTCTGAAGATGAGCTAAAGGCTTTACGTACGGTGGTCGATATTACGACCTCCGAGCTTGAGCTTGACGGCATCTTGCATGAGATCGTCCGAACGGTTGTCGAGATCGCGCAGGCTGACTCGGCCTTTATTTATCTTTTTGATGCGGACAAGAAGCATCTGGTCCTGCGCGCCTCCAAGACATCACATAAGAAAGAGTTGGGTTCTGTGGCGCTTAAGGTCGGTGAGGGTCTTACCGGCTGGGCGGCCAAGAACAATAAGCCTGTTGTTATTTCCCGGAATGCTTATGAGGACCCGCGTTTTAAGGCATTCGACGTTCTCCCTGAAGATAAATATGAAGCGTTTCTGGCTCTTCCTGTTGTATATAAAGGGAAGGCTATCGGTGTTATCAACCTTCAGCACAAAAAAGTGCATGAATATTCGGAGAGCGTGGTTGAGCTGCTCAGCATGATCGCAAGGCAGGTGGGTGGCGTCATTGAGCATGCCCGCCTTTACAGCGAGACCCATGCCAAGGCGATACAGTTCGATACGCTGGTCAAGGTCAGCCAGACCATTACTTCCGAGAAGTATCTGGATGAGATCCTCAATCTGATCGTTGTGGTTACAGCCGAAATGCTTAATTCCAAGATCTGTTCGATCATGCTTTTGGACCCCAAGGGTGTTGAGCTGTCCATTAAGGCAACGCAGAGCTTGAGCGATGATTATAAGAAGAAGCCGAACTTGCGCGTTGATTCTACGCTCATGGGTGAAGTGGTCAAGACCAAGCGTTCCATGGTCATTGACGATGTCCGCCGCGAAAAGCGTTATTTCTACCGTGAGATGGCGATCAAGGAAGGGCTCACGTCCATGCTGGCGGTCCCCATGATCGTTAAGGATAAGGCTGTCGGTGTCATTAATATCTATACCAAAGAGCCGCATGTCTTCACCCAGGATGAGATCGGGGTGTTGCAGATGGTGGCCAATCAGTCGGCTGTTGCCGTCGAGAATACCAAGCTGATGGAAGAGTCCCTTAAGGCCAGAGAGGCCCTGGAGACACGCAAGCTGGTCGATCGTGCCAAGGCGGCTTTGATGAAGATGCAGAATCTGTCCGAGGATGCGGCGTATAAGCTGATCCATAAGAAAAGCATGGATACCTGTAAGAGCATGAAAGACATCGCCGAGTCTATTTTGCTGATGGCAGAGATCCAAAGCGCCGCAAAATTTTAAATTTGACAAAGAAATCGGCTTGCGATATACTTTCCAAAGTTTCAAAGGCAACGCGGTTTTTGAGACGACAATCAAGCAGGGCAATGGCGTCCTCTTTTAGAGACATGGTGTCTTTGAAAGGGATTTTTTATTTTTAACCACCTCACGGTAAAAGGTAAAGGAGTCGTTGTATGGCAAAGGCATCAAAGAAATCAGTTAGCGCGGTCGAAGCCATGTATGGCCAGAATGTGTTCGGTCTCAAGGCGATGAAAGAAAGCCTCTCCAAGAAGGCGTATGATTCTCTAAGTAAGACGATTAACGAGGGCGGCGTCATTGATCCTGCGATCGCTGGCGAAGTCGCTCAGGCCATGAAAGAGTGGGCTATTGCCAAGGGCGCTACGCATTTCTGCCACTGGTTCCAGCCTTTGACCGGATCTACCGCTGAAAAGCACGATTCATTCATTGCCCCTGACGGTCAGGGTGGCGTGACGATGGAATTCTCCGCTAAGGAATTGATCCAGGGTGAGCCTGACGCATCATCTTTCCCGTCGGGTGGCTTGCGCGCGACATTCGAAGCACGCGGTTATACGGCCTGGGATCCTACCAGCCCTGCTTTTATTAAAGAAGGCGAAGACAGCACAACGCTTTGTATCCCGACCGTTTTCTGCGGGTATCACGGTGAAGCGCTGGATAAGAAGACGCCTTTATTGCGTTCTTCAGCCGCATTGGCCAAGCAGATGGAACGTGCCGGCAAGATCTTCGGCGTGAAACCGGTCACGAAAGCTTATGCCACTTTAGGGCCTGAGCAGGAATATTTCCTCATTGATAAATCATATTACGAGCAGCGCCTGGATTTGATCCAGACCGGCCGCACGCTTTTCGGCCGCAAGCCTGCCCGCCATCAGCAGATGGAAGATCATTATTTCGGGGCCATCCGTCCGCGTATCCTGGCGTTCATGGAGGATCTGGACCAGGAGTTGTGGAAGCTCGGTGCTCCGGCCAAGACCCGTCACAATGAAGTTGCCCCTGCTCAGTTTGAGCTGGCGCCGATCTATGAGCGTCTGAATCTGGCTATCGATCACAATCTGATGTGCATGGAGCTTATGCGCCAGATCGCGGATAAGCACGGCTTAGTATGTTTATTGCATGAGAAGCCGTTTGCTGGTGTTAATGGTTCTGGTAAGCATAACAACTGGTCTGTTGTCGGTACTGATGGCAAGAACTGGTTATATCCGGGTTCCAGCCCGCATGAGAATGCCAAGTTCCTCTTCACGCTAGTGGCTATCATCAAGGCGGTTGATACGCATGCTGACCTCTTGCGCGCCACGGTTGCATCTCCGGGTAACGATCATCGTCTGGGTGCTAATGAAGCGCCTCCGGCGATCATTTCCATCTTCTTAGGCGATCAGCTTTCCGATATTTGTGAGCAGATCGAACAGGGCGGGGCCAAGAGCACCAAGGCTGGCGGCGTTATTGCCATCGGCGCTGATGTGATCCCGACCTTGCCGCGCGATGCCACGGACCGTAACCGTACATCACCGTTCGCGTTCACAGGTAATAAGTTCGAGTTCCGTGCCTTAGGTTCCAACATGAACCCGGCTGCATCGAACGTTGTTCTGAACACGATCGTTGCTGAAGCCATTGACGAGATGTGCACCGTGCTTGAAGCGGATGTGAAGGCGAAGAAGGATTTCAACAAGTCCCTTCAGTCCCTGCTCCAGTCGATCATCAAGAAGCACAAGCGCGTTCTGTTCAACGGCGATAACTATACCGAAGAATGGCACAAGGAAGCTGAGAAGCGCGGCCTTCCCAATAGCAAGACAACGCCTGAAGCCCTTAAGGCTTATGAGACGGAAAAGGCGATCAAGTTGTTTGAAAAGTATGCTGTTCTGACCAAGAAAGAGCTGCTCTCACGTTATGAGATCTATATGCATAACTATAAGAGCGTTATTTCTTATGAAGCTGAGTGCGCGCGTACGATCGCAGCGACCCAGATCCTTCCGGCAGCGTTCCAGTATCAGATGTCCCTGGCCGATGCGGTCAAGTCCTTCGATGCGGCGGGCGTGTCTAACAAGACGGCCAAGGCCTCGCTGGTCGAGGTATCTACGTTGGTAGATGATCTTGCTGCAGGTGTTAAGGCGATCGATGCCGCTGTTGAAGCGCACGATGCGTTGAAGATGAAGAAGGCTATGCTCGATGCGCGTGCGGCGGCTGATGCCCTTGAAGGCATTGTCCCGGCGGATCTGTGGCCTTTGCCGACCTATGCGGAGATGTTGTTCCTGTATTAATTCGCTAGGCTGTAATTGAAGATCAAGGGGCTCAGGTGTGTTTAACGCCTGAGCCCTTTTTAATAAAACGATTCAGTGATTCGACAAGCTTTAGTCCTTAGGGCATGAACGGCGGGCTGCTTGTCGAGTGTGATATGTTAGGTCTGTTGGCCGTTGAGTGGGTGACGCCAAAGTGACCCCTTGTAGTCTGTCGTTGGCGGATCATCTTATTCCTACAACGGCATGCGCTTTCTCCGATGGCATTATTTAGGTTTCTTTCAGGGAAACCCCCATTAATCAGATGAAACCCGCGAGACGCCTTCGACAGACGGCAAGGGCGTCACGACGGCGGCAGGACCCGCGAAACGACGAAAGACGGATGAGGAGTGAGGGAGCGGTCGGCGTCAGAATATGCCGAGACCTTAAGACGCAAAGGTAGTAAGACAGGGATGGGATAATCTTTATTGTCTAAAAAAGAGGCTGTGTTATGATTTTGTTCATTAAACACGTGGATATTGAGGGTCCCGAGACATTGGGTGCGTTCTTTGTGAAGCAGGGTTTTGAGTTGGCCGTGATCGACCTGCATCGCGGTCAGAAGTTGTCTGCAAATCTTGACGGCATTGATGCCGTGGTCAGCCTTGGCGGGCCGATGAATGTTTATGAAGAGGCTGAACATCCTTTCTTGAAAGATGAAGATATTTTTTTAAAGAAGGTTCTTCGATCAAATATCCCGTTTTTGGGGATATGCCTGGGGGCGCAGTTATTGGCCAAGGCTTCCGGTGGTAAGGTGGTGCGTTCGCCTAAGCCCGAGATCGGCTGGTTCAATGTTGATCTGACCGCAGACGGGTTGCGTGATCCGCTCTTTAAAGGTTTGCCGATGACCATGGAAGTTTATCAGTGGCACGGTGATATGGCCGTAATCCCCGCTGGTGGGGTTCACTTGGCATCGTCTCAAGCATGTCCGGTGCAGGCGTTCCGTGTGGGGAGAAATGCGTATGGTTTGCAGTTCCACGCTGAGATAACGGATAAAAGCATTGATGAGTGGTCTCAGGATTACGCGCCTGAGAAGCAAGGTGAGCGGCAGGTCATGCAGGCAAGATATAAGGTCGTAGAAAAAGATTTTGTGCGTTACGGTGAAATGTTGTGCAGAAATTTTCTAACGGTCATGCAATCCGACAAGCTTTAGCCCTTGTTCATGCCCTGTGGCTCAGACAGTCCTCGCGCATCCGTTCTTGAGGGATGTTGAATGAGGGTTGAAAACGGATGGCTGCGGAACTCGCCCTTAGGGCATGAACGGCGGGCTGCTTGTCGAATGTGACGGATTAATATGAATAATATGCGTATAGCTTTAGCTCAGATCAATACTACGGTCGGTGACCTGAACGGGAACCGTGATTGGATCCTTGCATACGCCGACCGGGCGCGTCAGCAGGGTGCGGATATTGTGGCGTTCCCGGAGCTTAGCATTACGGGTTATCCTCCTGAGGACCTGCTCCTTAAGAATCATTTTATTGCAGCGAACTTAAAGACCCTGGGCGAGATCGTCAAGAGTATCCGCGGCATTGTGGCGGTCGTCGGTTTTGTTGATCTGGGTAAAAAAGGCGAGCTTTACAATGCCGCCGCTGTCATTGTGGATGGCAAGATCGCGGGCATTTATCATAAGCAGGCCCTTCCGAATTATAGCGTGTTTGATGAGAAGCGGTATTTTACGCCGGGCAAAACTGCGGGGCTTTTTAAGCTGGGCGGCATGCCTTTTGCGGTGAATGTGTGTGAAGATATCTGGATGCCTGACGGCGTTTTCCGGGCTCAGGCCAAGGCCGGTGCCGGGCTTATCCTTAATATTTCCAGCTCACCTTACGAGACGGGCAAATGCGCTGACCGGCAAAGGCTGATCGCCCGGGTGGCCAAAGCGACCGGCGCGCACGTGGGGTACGTCAACCTTGTCGGCGGGCAGGATGAGCTAGTTTTTGACGGCGCGAGCATGATCGTCAGTCCGTCAGGTAAGATCCTGGCCTCAGGCGCGTCATTTAAGGAAGATCTGGTCATCTGCGATCTTCCTTTAAAGAAAAAGGCGGCATCCAAGGCTATTGTGGTTAAGGCGAAGCTGGGCGCTGCCAAGCCTGTTTTAAAAGCCCGCGATATTAAGCCGCTTGAGGCTATCGAAGAGATCTACACGGCGGTTGTTTGCGGCACGCGGGATTATATCCAGAAGAACGGGTTCAAGCGGGTCGTGATCGGTTTAAGCGGCGGTATCGATTCAGCGTTGGTGGCGGCGGTCGCATGTGATGCCGTTGGGCGTGGCAATGTGGTCGGGATCTCGATGCCGACGCGTTATAACGCCGAGGAAACGAAAAGTGACGCGCGGCTTTTGGCGCAGAATCTGGGCATTGAGTTCCACGAAGTGCCGATAGAGCGGATCTTTGAATCGTACCTTGAAACGCTGGCCCCTGAGTTCGGTAAGTTGCCGTTCAACTCGGCCGAGGAGAATTTGCAATCCCGTATCCGTGGCAATATCCTGATGGCGTTCTCGAATAAATTTGGATGGCTGGTCCTCACGACGGGTAACAAGAGTGAAATGGCCACCGGATACTGCACGCTTTACGGTGACATGTCAGGCGGGTATGCGGTCATTAAGGATATTTTAAAGACAAAGGTGTATGACTTGTGCGCTTTCTTTAATAAGAAGGAAGGGCGTGACGTTATCCCCAGGTCGATCTTTACGCGTGCCCCTTCGGCCGAGTTGCGTTATGACCAGACCGATCAGGATTCTTTGCCGCCGTATGCTTTGCTGGATAAATTATTAGGCATGTATGTTGAGGAGCATCAAGGGGTTAAAGAGATGCGGCGTACGTGTAAGGATGAGAAGGTCGTACGAAAAGTTGTTGAACTGGTGGATAAAAGTGAGTATAAAAGACGCCAGGCGCCACCGGGGGTGAAGATCTCGCGGCGTGCTTTCGGTAAGGATTGGCGCCTGCCATTGACGAATCGTTACAAGGAAAATGCATGAAACTTTCAGTTCTTATTCCGGCCTACAATGAAGAAAAGACCATTGTTCAGGTTGTAGAGGCGGTCAAGGCTGTTGCCTTGCCGGCAGGGATGATGCGTGAGATCATCGTTGTTAACGATGGATCCAGCGATCAGACGGCTAGGGTGCTGGAATGTTTTCGTGCGGATCCTTTGGTAAAAGTTTTTCATCAGTCGCCCAATCAGGGCAAGACCGAGGCGCTCAAGCGCGGTATCGCTGAATCGACGGGAGATCTTGTTTTGGTACAGGATGCGGACCTCGAATACAGCCCTTCGGAGTATCCTAACTTGCTCAAGCCTTTGCTGGACGGGCGTGCGGATGTTGTTTACGGCTCACGTTTTATGGGCACTATCCGTCATATGAAGGGGGTTAATCGCTGGGCTAATGTGCTTTCTAATATCACCTTCACCCTTCTTTACGGCAAATATTTAACTGACATAAATACGTGTTTCAAACTTTTCCGCTCCGCTGATATTAAATCCATTGCCATTATTTCAGACCATTTTGCTTTTGAGACGGAAGTGACCGCCAAGCTGGCTAAAAAAGGGCTGCGCATCCTGGAAGTCCCTATTGCGTATGAGGCCCGCTCGATAGCCGACGGTAAAAAGATCAACTGGCCCAAGGCGCTCGGGATGTATTGGGCGATCATTCGCTTTCGTTTTTAGTCCTCCATTTTGGGCTGGACATAAAAAACTTTTCTCGTTAGAATACCGCTTCTTTTCAACCTTAAAAACGTATTCCGGAGTATGGCCATGAGTGTCGGGTTACCGCCTAAACAGGGTCTGTATGATCCTCAGTTCGAACATGACGCCTGCGGCGTCGGCTTTGTCGTTGATATCAAGGGGCGCAAGTCCCATGACATCGTGCGCCAGGGCATCAAGATCCTTGAGAACCTGACACATCGCGGTGCATGCGGATGTGACCCTTTGACCGGTGACGGCGCCGGGATCACGCTGCAAATGCCAGATCTTTTCCTGCGTAAAGAGTGTAAAAAGCTTAACATTGCATTGCCGGCCGAGGGTGAGTACGGCTGCGGTATCGTATTTCTTCCGCCGAATCTGCAGGAGCGTAATGAGATCGAGTCATGGACCGAGCATGTGATCCATGAAGAGGGGCAGAAATTCCTGGGTTGGCGCGAGGTGCCGCATGATGATTCAACGATCGGCCATGTGGCGCGTTCGGTTGAGCCGGCCTTTAAGCAGATATTCATTGGCCGCGGGGCTGATACTGCCGCCGATGCGTTTGAACGCAAGCTGTATGTGATCCGCAAGCGCATTTTCAACAAGGTCCAGGAATCCCGCCTTGGGCAGAAGAGTTTTTATTACGTCTGCAGTTTGTCGTCGAAAACGATCGTTTATAAGGGCCAGCTCATGGCCGAACAGGTCGATACTTTCTTTAATGACCTGGCTGACAAGGATTTTATTTCTGCGCTGGCCCTGGTCCATTCCCGTTACAGCACCAATACGTTCCCGACCTGGGCTTTAGCGCATCCTTACCGTATGATCGCGCATAATGGCGAGATCAATACCCTGCGCGGCAACATCAATTGGATGCGGGCCCGTGAGAAGCAGTTCATTAGCGCAGCGTTCGGTGAAGATATCAAGAAGGTCCTACCGGTAGTCGAGCCTTTCGGAAGTGATTCAGCGACTTTTGACAATGCCCTCGAGCTTCTCGTTCTGGCGGGTCGTCCGCTGCCGCATGCCGTGATGATGATGGTGCCTGAGGCGTGGGTCGGCCATGAAGATATGTCCGAAGAAAAGAAGGCGTTCTATGAGTATCATGCGGCGATGATGGAGCCGTGGGATGGCCCGGCATGTATCGCTTTCACCGATGGCCGCTATATGGGCGCAGTGCTTGACCGTAACGGGCTTCGTCCGTCACGTTATACGCTGACCAAGGACGGCATGGTCGTTCTGGCGTCAGAAACGGGTGTATTGCCGATCGAGCCTGAGCGCGTCGCCAAAAAGTGGCGTTTGCAGCCCGGCAAAATGTTTTTGATCGATACGGTCGAAGGCCGCATCATCGATGATAAAGAGTTAAAGGACATGTATGCCAAGAAGCAGCCGTATGGCAAATGGCTTAAAGAGAACATGGTCGATCTGAAGGATCTGCCGGAGCCCAAGAAGGTTCCTGTCCTGAACGAGAAAACGCTTTTGGAGCGTCAGCGCATTTTCGGGTATACGCAGGAAGACCTGAAGATGGTTTTGAAGCCGATGGCTGAGAATGGAGAAGAAGCGACCGGTTCTATGGGCGCGGATAATCCTGTGGCCGTACTATCGAACCGTCCGCAGCTTTTGTACAATTATTTTAAACAGCTTTTTGCCCAGGTCACCAATCCGCCGGTTGATGCGATCCGTGAAGAAGTGGTCATGGCCGAGAATGTTTATCTGGGGTCCGAAAGCAATCTTTTACTGGAAACACCGGATCATGTGCGCCGTTTACGCCTGGCCCGTCCTATTGTGACGACCAAGGAGCTTGAAAAGATCGCGCATCTGAATATGCCTCATTTGAAGTCCGTGACCATGCCCATTCTCTTTAAGAAGGCGGATGGCCCGGATGGTCTTGAAAAAGCCATGAGCGAGCTTTTTGTTCGCGTCGATAAGGCCGTGGCGGAAGGGTATAATATCCTGATCCTTTCCGACCGTCAGTCATGTGAGAAGAATGTGCCGATTCCGGCTCTGCTGGCATGCGCGGGGCTGCATCATCACTTGATCCGCAGCGGTACGCGTACACGTGTGTCGCTCGTTATTGAGACGGGCGAGGCGCGTGAAATGCATCATTTTGCGACCTTGATCGGTTACGGCGCGAATGCGATCAATCCTTATCTGGCTTTTGAGACGCTGGAAAGCGAGATCAAAAAAGGCAATATGGCCAAGGATCTCGATTACGATCATGCCGAGAAGAATTATGTGAAGTCCGTCCGCAAGGGTATCTTTAAAGTTATTTCTAAGATGGGTATTTCGACGGTCCAATCCTATTGCGGTGCGCAGATTTTCGAGGCAGTCGGTTTAGGCGAAGAGCTGGTGGCTCGGTATTTCACGGCAACGCCTTCACGCATCGGCGGCATTGATCTTCCCTCA
>PEAF01000099.1 GCA_002753465.1 Candidatus Omnitrophota bacterium | reverse complement strand
CCGTCAAAAGCTTTCCTGCATCAAGTCACTGCTGGGACAACCGGGCGCCAGTCTTCGTGCTGCCCAGGTTGTGATCCAAGAGATCAAATAAGAAACCCCCGCAGCCTTTTCAGGATACGGGGGTTTTATTGGATCAATGATCGATCAATCAAAACTATCTTTAACCATATCCCAAAACGTCATCCGCGTAAATCTGCCGATATATTTTGTTGCCCCTGACTCAAGGCAATCATTCTTGGACTGACGAAGTTCCTCTATACCCTGCATGCTGCCGATATCCTCAGGCGCAAACTGCGTAAATACAAGGATCTCCATGCCACCCAAACGGGTGAAACGTTTAAGCGCCTCGATCACTTCACGGCTGGGTATATCGCCCTTAATTAAAATATCGACAAAAATAACCCTTGGCCTGAGGATCAGACAATTGGAAATGAACTCGATCGGATCCGTACTGGCACCCACAACACAACTCTGTGCCTGAAGGATCTTGACCATTTCATCATTGACCTCGCCACTTGCTCCGAGCACAAGGCATTGCTTATTCTTCACATCAAGCTCAGCGCATGTAAAAATATACTCAACCTTATGGATCAGCTTGGTGGCATCCAAAGGCTTGGGAAGAAAATGTTCTACCCCCAGCGTCTGAAAAGATTCACGGAAAATACGGTTATCGGTAATAATGACGATAGGAATACCGGCTAGCCGTGGCGTTTTCTTGATCTCTTTATAAAGATCGACGCCGTCCATCATGGGCATAATGACGTCCGTCACAATAAGGTCAACCGGGGCGTTCTGAATGATCTCCCAGGCTTCTTTACCATTACGGGCCGTTGCAACCACATAGCCCTGCTCCTCAAGTTTTTCTTTAGCCAACGCTACGACTGTCGGCTCATCATCGGCGATCAAAATTCTTTTGGCCATAGCCATCTCCTTAGGACTAAAAATAAATAACTAACCCTATTCTAGAACAAGATGTGTATTTCGCACTTGTTTTTTGAAATTTTGAAGAAAAATCTTAACCCGGGGGTCCAGCAAAATATGGGAACGCATAAAAGGCCTCTTTAAGATAATGCCATCGAGCGTCGTGCAGCGGGATAAGGCGACATAGGACTGCCCGTGCGAAAATGTGCCCCGACCCACATCGATCACTACTTTTGAAAAGGTCTTGCCTTGTGATTTATGGATCGTAACGGCCCAGGCCAGACGCAATGGGTATTGACGGAACATCCCGACAATTTCAGATTCAACCCGCTCCAGTTCTTTGTCATAGACAAACTTGTACATTTCCCAGCTGAACGGAGATACATCAACTTCATGACCATCCGCCAAACGGACCCGGATAGCATCTTCCTGCCCGTGAACAATATCCGTAATATGCCCGATCGAACCGTTCACCCATCGTCCTAACGGATCGTTATTCAATAACATCACCTGAGCACCGATCTTCAGATGAAGGTCTTCATGTGTAGGTAAATTCTTCTTTTCAAATGCGCCGTCGATCTCACCCCCGTAAGCGTAGACCTTTCCTTTGGCCGCAGACAAACGTGAACGGTTGATGGTGTCTGCCAGATCATTCGTTGTCGTCAGGTAAACATAGAAATCATCAGGAGGCGGATCAAAATCAGGTCGGCAGCGTAAATTGAGCAGCGCCAGATCCTCTGGCTTGACTTCATTGTCACGCACCGCGTTCAACAGCCGTATAAACCTGTCTTCTTTCTGTCGGTAGATCTTTTCAAGCTCAAGGATATCAAAGTCAGCCTCAGCAAATACCTTGGCGTCGAAGAAATAAGGGCTTGGATAAAGCTGCTTGAACATCTCGCGGTCAGCACTGGTCACGACGGGAGGCAATTGATAAAGATCCCCGATCAGGATCATCTGGATGCCGCCGAAAGGCTTGTCTTTCTTTGGGCCGTTATGACGCAGAAAAGCGTCCATGCAGTCCAAAAGGTCTGCCCGGACCATGGACACTTCATCAACAATGATCGCATCAAGGTTCTTATAAAGATCCCTCTTCTCACGGCGCAAGCGGATCTCTTTAGCCGCTTCAGGTGTAATGTCAGGGCGAAAATTAAAGAAAGAATGGATGGTCTGTCCCTTAATGTTGACAGCCGCCACGCCCGTAGGCGCCACGACCGCTACATTCTTGCGCGAGCTGGAACGGAAATATTGAAGAAGGGTCGATTTACCCGTCCCTGCCCGGCCGGTCAGGAAAATATTCTTTGAAGAATGTTCGAACATGTCGAACGCTCTCAGGAACTCGGGAGTTTTTTCAACCAGATTAGAATCAAGGCTCATGGCGAGCATTGTACACGGCAAGGAACTCATGTACAATTATGATATGTATTTTAAAATATTCACGATAACCGCGCTCTTACTGATCAGCGGCGCACAAAGGCTTTGCGCTGAGGAAGGCATCCCCCTTTACAATGAACTGCGCGCATCGATCGTGACGATCACCGGCAAAACTCCTGCCGTGATCGATGGCCGGACTGCGTACCGGCAAACATCGGGTGCTGGTGTCATTCTGGACCCCCAAGGCATCATCGCCACCAACACCCATGTCATCTACGGCGCAGACTATATTCAGATCCAACTGAACACTGGTGAAACTTTACCGGCACGTATTCTTTTTATTTCTCCTACAGACGATCTTTCCCTGCTCAAAATAAATGTCCCCATCGATCTTAAACCAATCGTCTGGGCTGACTCAAATCTTGTGCAACTCAATGACGACGTCATTACCATCGGGCATTCAGAACTGCTGCAGTCGACAATATCCGGAGGCTCTGTGCGCGCCATCGGCATACGTAAGGACGACCCGACACTTACCCCGGAATTCATCGAGATCAATATCAATCATTATCAAGGTGACAGCGGCGGGCCAGTCTTTACACGTAACGGAGAATTCCTCGGGCTGCTTAATGCCAAACGTTTGAATGAAAACCGGGCCAGCTTTGCCGTCCCTGCCAATAAAATCCATTTCGCTTACTTAAATCTTGCGAAGCCACCCGAAAACCGATAAAGTATCGGCTATGAAAAAAACATCCTTATCCCAGTTCCTGCCTTGGATCATCGGCAGCACCCTTATTTTAGTCATCGCCATACATGTTCGTCTTTATCCACTGGCCCACAATGTGTCAGCCGATGAATATGAACAGGCCACCATGCTGGTCTTGTCCAAGGTGCGCTCTTCGATCACCAGTCAGGTCAACGCACAATTCCCCAATTCATCTGCATTTGAAAAGAACCAGCTCATTCAAACACAGTTAAGCCAGACCCTTCGACAAGACAAACAAAAGCTTCATCAGGCCTTTGATCAGGTCAACCTTCAATTATTAAAGAATAATCCCAACGCCAAGCATTACCTGCAAGAGTCTGACTCATATTATTTTCTCGACCTGACCCAAAATATCCTTAAAGACGGCGATGTGGCGGCCAAGGTCAACGGCAGCCGCTTCTTTAATGAAAAGATGCTGGCTCCGCTCGGCTATTGGGAACCTCAAACCTGGCATCCCTACATCGGTGCCTGGGTTTACAAAATGGCGAAACTCTTTAACCCCAAAACGGATGTCATGACCGGGGTTGGATTCACCCCGCTGGTCCTCGTTCCTTTTGTTTTAGGCGCCTTTCTATTAGCATGCCGCGGCTTAGGCTGTAGTTGGCCCAGTGCTATGACCGCCGCCGCCTTCTTCATGCTGGCCCCCATCTATCTTCAACGCAGCACCTATGGCTGGTATGACAATGATACGTACAGTGTTCTGTTCCCTGCCCTTAATCTAGCTTTCTTATTCATGGCTTTACGTGCCATTGACAACACAAAACGCGTCATTTTCTGGAGTGTGCTGGCTGGATTATCATTCGCTCTATTCGCCCGCTTCTGGACTGGCTGGGAATTCTCATGGGCCACAACACTTGCCGTTCTAGGGGCTCTTACAGCCCGCGCGTTTCTATTTAAAGACGCAAACCGGAAGAATCTTGGCCTTATCCTTGCCATAACGGGAGGAGCTACATTATTCTTTCTGGTCATGGCTATCGGCATACGCCAGTTCATCGAACTGTTCCCTTTTGCGGCAGGTGAGCTGAAGAAATTCATTATGCCGGGTCTTAGCGGCTGGCCTGATCTATTTATTGTAGTAGGAGAATTACGCCACACCACCTTGCAGGAAGCGGTAATGTTGACAGGCGGCCCTGCTGTATTCTTAACGGCCCTTGTAGCCATTATTCTGACTTTTAAGAATTTTATCACACGGCGTGAGAATCCATCCAACAGCCTGGTCCTGCTAGGGACCTTTGGCGCCGTCACTTTAGTCCTTGGCCTAAAAGCCGAACGCTTTACCATTCTTCTGGCAACGCCAATAGCTCTTATCTTTGCCTACGGCCTTGAAATGTTCTGGCGTACCCATGAAATCGTTGCGCTCAAAACAAAGCTTTCCTCGGGTCTGATCAAAAAACTGTTCTGCGCCTTGCTCTTGACCGTCGCAGCCTACCCTATTATTAACAGCTACAATTCCATAGGTTCATTACTCCACCCGATCTTTAACTCTGCGTGGGACCGCGCCTTAACCAAGGTCCGCGAAAAAACCCCCGCCGACAGCATCATCAACACATGGTGGTCACCGGGACATTTTGTCAAAGCCATCGGCCAACGCCGGGTCACTTTTGACGGAGCGTCCATTAAGGGTGAACAGGCCTATTGGCTGACCAAGGTTTACCTGAGCCAGGATGAAAATGAGGCGCTCGGAGTACTGCGCATGCTCAATACAAGTTCTAACGAAGGTACTGAATTCCTTCAAAAGCTCGGATGGCCTTTGTCAAAATGTGTTGATGCTATTTCTCAGATCACCAAACTCCAACGCAGCGAGGCCTCCAAAAGACTTAAAAAGATACTTTCCCCCGATGACACCAAATCCCTCTTAAAGTTAACCCATGGGGCACCACCTCCATCGTACCTTCTCATTTATAATGAGAACGTGGAGGGCAACGTGCTTTTAGGCTATGTCGGCAAATGGGATTTTGAAAAGATCGAACGCCTGAACCTGAGCCCGGAACTAATCAAGAAAGTTCCTTCCAAAAGCTCGTCGCAATACATAGACTTTCTTTGGAGTTTAGTCGGCGGACAATGGCGGCAAAGTGAATCGCTCAACCCGATTGATAAGAAAGATTCCCAGATCCTGTTTGACCAGGGCGTCGTGATCGACACGTCAGCCATGACAGCCTCAGTCAATTCCCCAAAATTCGGCCGTGGCACACCCGTCAGCATTGTCTACCTCGATGAAGCTCAAGGACGCGTAGTTGAAAAGCCGCTTGATAATCCCACGCTCACTTACTCTGTTGTCTATTATTTCGATAAAAACAGCGTGCCCCACTGTATCCTCATGGACCGGATCCTGGCCAATTCTCTTATTATGAAACTGTACTATTTTGACGGCAAAGGCCTGGAACACTTCAAACGTTTCGCCAAGGAACAGGACATGAGCGGTCGGACCAAGATCTTTATCTATGAAGTGAAATGGCCGGCATATACCCAATAAAGACTTGTTTTTTGAAAAGTGTTTTGTTACTATATTGCCCGTTAATGTTGTTCTGGGGAGGTTTTGATTGGTGGGTCGGTA